>JADBWH010000125.1 GCA_020404105.1 Pseudanabaena sp. M53BS1SP1A06MG
ACCCAGTACTTAGACAAAGCAGCTAAGGCGATTTATCCACACGATGAACAGGCTCAAAAAGCTTGGATGGATACTCGTTGTCACAGCCTTAAACATGAAGTTGGTGCAGCATCAAGGATACTCGCAGAAATGCAAACTATTCAACCCAAGCGTGTTTCTCAATCGATTCTTCAAGGGCTTCAAGATGCTATTACTTATTTTCGCAATCATCATCACCAAATGCTCTATGTTGATGCCATTTCCTCTAATCTACCCATCGGTTCGGGGATCACCGAAGTTGCTTGCAAAGTTATTATCAAGGCTCGACTAGGCTGTTCTGGCATGAAATGGAAAGATTGGGGTGCTTCTGTAGTTTTGAGCCTTAGAGCTTTGTCTTATACCAAGGGGCGTTGGCAGCAATTCTGGTCTAAAATCAGTCGCTATGGTTTCTCTCTCTAATTCCTACATCAAATTTTGGTCACACCCTGCCTATTCCTTTCACTACTCTATGCTCGTTCCCACTGTATTGTCTTTGTGCCATCTCAATCTGCTTAGCATGACGTTTGTCTGGCACTGTGTCATCAAACAGCACATACATGTACTTTGCTTCATCGGTATAATGGTTAGACTCATGTTTTGCCAGACTATCCTTAGAGTCAATTTTTGTCCTCTCATATAATCAGTTGATTTGGTCGCGAC
Source organism: Pseudanabaena sp. M53BS1SP1A06MG (assembly GCA_020404105.1). Taxonomy (GTDB): domain Bacteria; phylum Cyanobacteriota; class Cyanobacteriia; order Pseudanabaenales; family Pseudanabaenaceae; genus Pseudanabaena; species Pseudanabaena mucicola_A. Next base: position 679 of record JADBWH010000125.1, read on the forward strand.
TGTATCCCTGTATATGTTCGGCTAAGTTCGCGATTGTATAGTTTATCTGGCTACTCAGCAGATATTGGCAATAGTCTAGGGTGCTAAATTTCTTCGACATTTGTCTGTTAATAACTATTCTTCTTTTTCAATTCTTTTTTCTCACTGCATAAGTCCTATTGATGTAAGTAGTTTGCATTACAAGCTCCTTAAATTTTCAAATTTCATGAAAAGACCGATTTATCTTGATTGTCACGCGACAACACCTGTCGATGAGAGTGTGTTAGAAGCAATGCTGCCTTACTTTCGGGAATCCTTTGGCAATCCTGCGAGTGTTGGACACTTTTATGGATGGGAAGCAGAAGTTGCGGTTAAATTAGCGCGTGAGGTGATCGCCAATTCGATCAATGCAACACCTGAAGAAATCATCTTTACCAGTGGCGCGACAGAGGCGAATAATCTCGCCATTAAAGGTGCGGCTGAGGCATATCATCATAAGGGCAGACACATGATCACTGTCCAAACAGAACATAGTGCTGTTCTAGATCCCTGTCGTTATTTAGCATCCCTAGGGTTTGAGATTACCTATTTACCTGTTCAGTCAGATGGCTTAATTGATTTATCACAACTTGAGACCGCCATTCGTCCTGATACGATTTTAGTCTCGGTTATGGCAGCAAATAATGAGATTGGCGTATTACAACCAATTGCGGAAATAGGACAAATCTGTCGTGATCGCCAAATTTTATTTCATAGTGATGCTGCCCAAGCGATTGGCAAAATTCCACTTGATGTGATGGCAATGTCTATTGATTTGCTCTCACTCACTGCCCATAAAATCTATGGTGCAAAGGGAATTGGGGCTTTATATGTCCGTCGGCGCAATCCACGAGTCAATCTTGCACCGCAGTTACATGGTGGCGGACATGAGCGTGGTATGCGTTCAGGAACGCTCTATACGCCGCAAATTGTAGGTTTTGCTAAAGCACTTGAAATAGCAATCGCTTCCCAAATAACCGAACAGCAACAAGCCCTCATGCTTCGTCAACATCTATGGCAGTTCTTATGTGAACTAGATAACGTAATTCTGAATGGAAATCCTACCCAAAGACTGGCAGGTAATCTCAATGTGAGTTTCTCTAATGTTAATGGAGCAGCTTTGATGCTAGCCTTACAGCCAATTGTGGCTATCTCCTCAGGTTCTGCCTGTACTTCTGCTAAAACTGCACCATCTCACGTGCTAATGGCTTTGGGTCATTCTCAGGAATTAGCTTATGCTTCTATTCGTTTTGGAATCGGTAGATTCAATACTTTGGATGAGATTGAGGCAGTTGCTAATCATGTTGTAACGACAGTGCGATCGCTAACTGAACAAAAATAGTTCACTCATCTAGATTAATAGGTGGAAGGAGGAAAAAGAAGATGAAGCAGGAAGTCAAAATCAAGCCAATATAGAGTGTATGTCCACTACTTAACCACATGAGCGATTTCGTAAGCAAGTTCTGCTTTGACAAGCAACTCATCAGAATTCTCTAATCCTAAATCTGCAAAAACATTACAACTGCTCTTTTGCACCTTAATCTCTTCAGTTATTTACAGCGCATTGCGCTCAAAACCAAACCAAGATATTTCCTGAAAGGATTGCTTCGCAATCCTTTCAGGAAATATCTTGTGGTTCGTTTGATAGAAAACTGCTGTAAAACCTCAATTTGCATTTTCGGTAATCCACTAGATGTAAGGATAAAATCATTAACGCGAGTTCGGGATAATTTGAAACAGGCTTTGAGAGAGGGTTTGCGTAGCAAATCCTCTCTCAAAGCCCAAAAGTAAAAGCCTTGCTTAGCAAGGCTTTTACTTTTGGGCTTTTAAAATTTGTCAGCTTAACCCGAACTCGCGTATTATTAGGACTTAGTTATCTGAAAGTTATACGGAAGATATATCTTTGGGTTTAATTTTGCCTTAGTTCATTATTGAACCTGTTTCAAGGCATCAGCAGAGCCAACTACTGAAATTGCAGGATTTGTAAAATATTTTTGAGCAACATTTTGGATATCAGCCTCGGTTACTGCCTCGATCGCTTCGACAAATTGGCGATCAAATTCTAAACCTAAGCCGATCACCTCGTACCATCCGTAAATTTGAGCAATTTGGCTATTAGTTTGTTTACCAAGTGCATATTGTCCGAGTAACTTACTCTTGCAAGTGCTTAGTTCTTCGGCAGTGAGGGGAGTATGTGCTAAACGTTCGCATTCATGGCGTAACCCAGCCAGAGCCGTGCCTGTATTTGTGGTAGCAGTTCCCATATAGGCAACAAATTGTGAAGTTTCTAAACGAGTGGGATAGAATGCGGAAACTTCGTAGGCAAGCCCACGCTTTTCGCGTAATTCCACAAACAGGCGACTGGATAAGCCATTACCTAAGTATGTGGAAATAATTTTGATGGCGGCATAGTCAGGGGAATGCACCGATGGTGCAGGATAGCCGATCATCACGATCGCCTGTTGGGTGTCCTGCTGATGGGTGACTAGTAGAGGCTGAAAATTAGGCATAGGCGTAGTAATCACGCTAGATTGCGGGGCTTGCCAATCACCAAAGGCTTCTTCGACAAGAGTTATCGCCTGTGTAGAGGAAATCTTGCCTGCAATACTTACCACCATTTGCTCGGGACACAGATGCTGACGATGGAAATTAACTAAATCTTCATGGGTAATCGCACTGACACTTACCTCAGTACCTAAACTGGAAAATCCATAGGGATGATCGCCATACATCAAATGTTGCAAACGGTCATAGGCTATCGTGAAGGGGCGCTCCTGCTGCGATCGGATTGACTGAATTGTCAAGCGTCTTTCGAGATCAAGTTCACTATCAGGGAAACTGGGCGATCGCAAAATTTCCGAACCCAACAGCAACATGTCATGAAAATCTGAAGTGATCGTTTTCAATGACAATACAAAATAATCGCTGGAAGCCTCAGTCCCCAACGAGGCTCCGATAGATTCGACTTGCTCCGCAATTTCTAAAGAAGAATAGCGCTCTGTCCCGCGTGTTAGCAATGAAGCAGCTAAATGGGTAAGTCCAGATTTTGCAGGAGTTTCCGCGCGCTCACCACCTGCAAAAAAGCAACGCCCTGCAATAATGTCGGCTGTAGGATTTTCGGTGACTAAAACGACGATCCCATTGGATAGCACCAAGCGATCGCTAATTCGTTGTGAGACTGCTAGTGACAAATCTTTCACCCACTGAATAAAAACTTAAAGGAGATGACTCTTTACATCATCTCCTCTAAATATCTCACAAATTCACTGAATATGGCGGAAATCCATATTTACAGCGACTTTTGCTCCAATCTTTGTAAAAGCAATTCTTTGCAGCGCTTTTATAGAAATGAAAGCTTTGCTTAGGGCATAAAACCCAAATAGATGAAGGCGACGCGAAGCGTCGCCTTCATCTATTTGGGTTTTGATTTGTCCTAGCTATCTCTTTCATTTCTATACAAAGATTTTTAGTCGGGAACGACACAGGTAACGATGTAATTTTCGAGAGAGAGATATTTTTTGACTAGATGTTGTAAATCTATTGGCTGAACCTTGCGAATGATCTCACAGTAAGCATTAGACCAATCCCTACACAACTCCTCGCAACCTAACAGGCTGTGATAGCCCAAAAAATTAGCTAACTGACTTGGTGACTCTAAAGCAAAGATAAATTGATTGCAGAGTGATCGCTTTGCTTTATTAAGTTCTGCCTCGGCGATCGGCTGATTATGTAAATCCTGCACCTGCTGGATAATTTTATGCTCCACTAACTCCAAGTTTTCCGCATCCAAATAGGCAAAAATTGTAAATAGTGCCGACTCTTGTTGTAACGCAAAGCTCCCCGCAATGTCCTGCACTAAACCAGACTCCTCAAGCAGTTCTCGAACTAACCGCGCTGATCGCCCCTCAGTCAAAATCATCGTCACCAATTCAAGCTGAATTGCGTCCTCTAAATTGGCAACACTTGCGCCCATCCATGCCATATGTAGTCGGCTATGCTGCACCATTGGCAGACTAATTGTGTCACGTCGCATTGTGGGACTTGGCAAATTTTGATTAGTAATAGTGCCATTGGAACCATAGCTCAAAACATTTTTAGGAATATTGCGCGAAAAAGTATTCCTAGTAAAGGCGGCATCGACAATTTTGATCGCTTCCTCACGGGTTACAGATCCCGTGATCGCTACAGTCATATTTTCAGGACGATAGTAGGTCTGATGATATTCGCGCATTTGCGTAGCTGTGATCTTAGAAACCACTGACTCAGCCCCCAACACAGAACGACTATAAACGTGATCATCATAGGCGGTTTCCATAAGGTGCTGATAGGCAACCCAGTCGGGATTATCGATCGCTTGGCGCAATTCCTCAAGTACAACTAAACGCTCTTGCTCCAACTCTTGCTCATCGATCTTTGCCTCTAGCAACATTTGCGCGAGGTAGGGTAAGGCGATCGCTAAGCGATTAGCCGCCACAGTGAAATTGTAATGGGCATAGTCGAGACTCGTCGCAGCGTTAGAAGTCCCCCCTTCAGACTCGATTACAAGATCAAACTCCCCAGTCGCGATTGCTTCAGTTCCTTTAAAAATCATATGCTCTAGGAAATGAGCCATTCCTAGACAATTTGTGGGATCACTAGTTGCTCCTGCCTTTACCCACACATCAACACTCACAACTGCGGATGCTGGCATATCCTGATGCACGAGGGTAATTCCGTTTCCCAATTTTAGAAAAGTCGCTTGAGGTGATGCTTTTGCGGATATGCGATCGCAGGTAATTGTCACTGTGATTAATTATTAAAAAATTCTTATGATTTAATTATGAAGCGTATTGACAAGTACATGGTATTCAATGCTACATAATTTCTTTGTCTATAACAATTTTCATTGCAATTACCTGTTACTGGAAAATGTTTGGTGGACATTTAGAATCAGGGAAAAATCCAGATTTAGGGATTTGCCGTGAATTACATGAGCAAATTGGGTATATTCCTAAGCAGATTAGCTTTTGCAGAAGCTATTTGGGAGATCAAGTACAACGTTATGTTTTTTATGGTGTTTTAGATGTAGGACTAGATCAGCTTGAACTCAATGAAGGCTGGGATATGGTTTTTCTTGTAGCCGTATTAATATGTAGTAATTGTGTGTGGTGCTTCGTGAAAGATTTTAAATGCGGAGAGGGTTGGATGAGTATTACAAAGGATATACAAAAATGCCTAGATTGCTTGTCAAAAGCGATCACCGACCTGCAGGGTCAAGTTGACAATGAGCAATTGACTAAAATCTCCAATTTGATCATTAAGACGATGACCGGTCCATGGCGATCATTTCATACACCTAACCACATTTTTGAGGTAGGCGCAGGGGGAGATGCGATCGAAGTAATATCGGCATTATTTCATGATCTGGTCTATGTACAGGTTGATCAAGGCATCAGTGTTAATATCAGTCGTTATATTGCACCCTACATCAAAGAAGATCGCGAGCAACTAGTAATTCTTGAGCCACCTGAACTTCAAGAAGATGTCATTTTTCAAATTGTACTGATGCTATTTGGATTTAGTCATGGTCAGGCTTTACTACCAATGTCTGGACAAAATGAATTTCTCAGTGCGCTCATTGCAGGAAAAGCCCTAGAAAATATTCTTCCTTTTAGAAGATTGACAGAGATCATAGCTTGTATAGAGGCAACAATTCCATTTCGATCTCAATCAAGTTCAGGCTTAACCTCCTCTGAATTGCTCTTTGGAAGATTAGCGAATGTAAATGAAGTATTTCAGTTGGGATGGGATGAAAATGAAATAGCGGAAATTGTCAAACGTACTGTGCGTCTTTCTAATCGAGATGTTGTAAATTTTGCCAGTCCTAATTCCTCGCATTTTCTCAACAATACTTGGAACCTAATTCCCGAAACAAATCATGATCTGAAGAATGTTAATTCCTATACAGTACATGGCTATCGCGTTTCCATGCAAAAAATGGAAGGATTTATGAACTACCTTTCTCCAGAAATTGTGTTTCGCCGCTATCGCAATGAACCTGATGAAAAATCCTATTACAAGTTGCTTGCCCGAACTAAGCAAAATCTGGAAGTCTCTCGATTATATCTAGGCGCAAAATTAACCTCGATCGCCATCTTAGAAGCATTATCATTTCGGATAGGCGATGATATTCCCCTCTCTACAATGATGGGAGAGTTACCACGTGAAGACAAGCCAGTGATTGGTTTAGAACAATTCTTACCAGAGATTGCTGACCCATTTCCGCCATCTACTCCCATCGAAGCAGAAGTGTTAAGGCTATTGGAAAAAGGGAGAACCGTTGATTCTAGCTACGATATTAAAAATTCTCCTGTGACTACTTTCATGGTCAAAGCGATCGGCTTTGCCGAAATGCAACGTATTTTAGGACTTTCTAAGGAATTTTTTGAAGGTAACTTGACTCATGAGCAATTAATTGCCAATTGTGATAACTATGTGATCGAAACGATTAAGAATGCGGTAGTGCAGTTGTTTGACTCGCGTAAAGCTGCCCTTTCTCAATAGTTAATCCATCAACAGATGGGTGAATGTTCCATAAAGGCATAGTCAGTGACAACTTTGCCTTTAATAATATGCTCTTGCAATATCCGTTCTAAAACCTCTGGGGTTGCAGAATGATACCAAACACCATCGGGATAAACTAATAAAATGGGTCCGCGATCGCATACTCGTAAACAATTAGCTTTAGTCCGAAAAATTTTGGCTTCGAGGTCAAGTTCTTTAATGCGGCGTTTGAGATAGTCCCATGCTTGTAAACTTAATTCTTTTTGACAGCAGAGTGGCTTAGTTTGGTCTGCACAGATAAATAAATGCTTTTCGATTTGAGGAATTGCTAAATTAGCTGCACGGGTAGCGAGTTGCTGTTTGATAACATCTAAATCTGTAATTACTTCTTCTGGATTAATATCTACATTCATGATTTCAGGATCAACTTTACATACAATAATTGCAACAATTCTCTAACTTATAAAGATACAGTGTTATTTTGAAAGCAGGTCAAAGCCTTGCTTTCAAAATATTCAGCCCTCGTGCAACAGTTATCGTTAACGCAAATTCTTAGGGATTTAGCTCGTTGATCACTTTGTCAGTTTTACGGAATTTTAGTTCAGGAGGAGCATCAGGTAAATCCAGCAAATTACGAATTGCCGAATCTAACTCTTCAAATCCGAAAACACCTTCGCGGTCAAAACTTACCTTGCCATCACCACCTATTAAAACTGTTTGTGGAACTGTGCCTCTATAGTAATAAGCCTCTTCATTGGGGCTATAGCTCTGCTTCTGCAAGTCAAAGCTATCCACAGGAATTGCAATTAAGCTTAAGCTTTTACCATAAAATCCTTGAGCAAGGTTCAGGATTGGAGAAAACCGTTTGCAATCAGCACTATCATCAACATAAAACACGACCATGGCAGGGCGACCTAGCTGAAGTGATTTGTCTAAGGTGATCCGAGGCGGCACTATGGAACCATTACCACCATAAAGTGCAAATATATTGCCATCGTAGGAATCATCTGTGAGTTTCGCTTGGACAGGTTGAGCATTACCAAATACTGTTCCTAATAATATGCTGAGACTTATACAACTCGCGATCGCTACACAAAGTCCTACATAAAAAGATTTCTTCAGCCAATTTTTCATCGTCTTTAACATAAATTCTTGTATCAATCACTATAAAGGCTCGCGACGCGAGCCTTTATAAGGATTTTTAAAAACCTTGCTTTGCAAGCCTTCTAAAAAAATACTTTGGGGAATATTTTGGTCTAATTGCCAAAGCCATGGGCGCGGATGAGATCGAAAAATTCTTTTTTCATATGTGGGTCATTGCGGAACGAGCCACGCACAATTGAGTTGACCATTTGGGTTTCTGGTTCCTTGACTCCACGCCATGTCATGCACATATGCTGAGCCTTGATCACAAAGGCTAGTCCCTTAGGCTTAATCAATCTTTCAATAGTATCGGCAACCATTATTGCTGCCTCTTCTTGGATATGAGGACGGCTCATTACCCAATCAACAATCCGATTAAATTTAGAAATACCAATCACACGATCGCTAGGTAAAATACCGATCCAAGCCTGTCCGACGATGGGGACAAAGTGGTGTGAGCATGCAGAACGGACAGTAATTGGACCGAGGGTATAGATTTCGTCAAGCTCTTTAGCATTGGGGAAGTCAGTAACCTTAGGCATGGGGTGATAGCGTCCTTTAAAGACTTCATCCACATACATCTTCGCTACTCTTTTAGCGGTCTCTTGGGTATTGTGATCGTTTGCAGTATCAATAATTAGAGAATCGAAAACGCCTTGTAACTTTGATTCGATTTCCTTTTTTAACTCTTCTCGCTCAAGATCACTGATGTGATGGGCGATCGAGTCGTTAGCAAAGTAAGGATCTCCAGCCGCTATGATTCGATCGCGAATAATTTGCGAAATAGCTTTTCTGGTAGGTAGAGGTTCGAGGACTTTTGCGCTTTTGGAATCGTTCTCAGAATTGTTGGTAATGGGGCGGGAGATACTGATCGTCATGGTTTGATACTTACTAGATATCCAGTGAATTAACTTAAAACTGAGGAAGCGAAAAAAATACTGATAAAACAGTTGTTAAACATCAAAATTTTTGTGTTTGACCCTAATTCAGATACACCTGCATAAAAATGTGATTAATTAGAATTTCTGACTAGAAAATTTAATATATATTCTCCCATACTTGCAGATCTGTGGAGGTTTTTGCTTCTCTCAATAGATTGAACTTTTTCAACTATGATTTTACTTCCCTACAATTCTAGACTATGCTTTACTATCTTCAGGGGCTAAAAGCTAGAATCTGTAAGTAAATGCGCTGATACATATCTAGTTTGGCGATCTAAATTACGGTGATAATGGGAAAATAATATTTTTCACTTGGAAGAAATTTTGAACAACTATTAAAAAAGTGATAAGAAGACTTTGTATCCTCTATCACTCGTAAGTATGAAATTATCATAATTTGCAAATATAGCAATCCTAAATGGTTTGTGGAAGCTCACCCCGAAGAGATACCCTTCCACAGACCCTAAAATTTTCAAATGATTTATGACTTCTATAGCTAGATTTAAAACTTGAATATATAGATAAATAGTTATGTATATTTCTTGAATGAGTATTTTTGTCAAAAAAGTCTAGCAATCATGTATTGTAGCGATCCCTCAATCTAAATAATTTAGGACTTACGCATTGGGTAGATGTAGTGAGGGCTTCGCCCACACTACATCTACCTCAATCCTAATAAATTCGTTCGATTTGCGTAAGTCCTATAATTATTAGATTGATTTGCATTTTGCCTAGATCTGTAGTGAATATACAGCGAACTCTACAGGTGTCTTTAGCATTAAAAAAACTAATAGATGATTGACAGGACTTTGTGTCGTCAATCATCTACTACAGCAGTTTTCGATCAAATGAGCCACAAGATATTTCCTAAAAGGATTGCGAAGCAATCCTTTTAGGAAATATCTTGGTTTGGTTTTGAGCGCAAAGCGCTGTAGATTTTAGAAAATACCTGCGTTAGGCATTAATACAAGATCATTGATCATTGCATCTGCTGGGAGATTTACCAAAGTCATAATTGATTCGGCGACTGTGGCTGGAGTGAGCATAGCAGCACGATTAAAGCTGGGGGGGACTTTATTGCCGAGAGTATCCCATAGTGCAGTGTTTACGGAACCAGGGCAAATGGACATGACTTTGATGCCATGGGGTTGCTCTTCGGCAGCAACTGACTGTGTTAAGCCCAAGAGCGCAAACTTACTAGCACAATAGGCTCCCCAATTAGGAAAGCCTTGTTTTGCGGCAATAGAAGCAACATTAATGATAGTGCCGCTTTTTTGCGATCGCATGGTGGGTAAGACTGCCTGTAAGCATTGAAAGACACTGGTGATATTTAAATCAAATATTTTTTGCCATTCAGAAAGGGGCGTATCAATCAGTTCGCCAATATATGCCCTGCCTGCATTGTTAATCAAAATATCAATACCCCCCAGATCAGTGATGATTGCTTTGATCTGTGATGATACTTTGGTGATATCACTTAGATCAACAGCAAACCCTTTAGCATTAGCTTCTGCGGGTAATTCACTTAAAATGTGATCAGGATTGCGGCTAACTAAAGCTACCTGTGCGCCTGCTTGGATCAGTCGTAGCGCGACCTCTTTGCCAATGCCACTGCTGGCTCCAGTTACGATCGCTCGCTTACCTGTTAGTTTTCCTGCTAAGTTAACTGATACTGTATCTAACATAGTTTCATTTGTTTTCCCTTAGTCTATTGCAAAAGTCGATGTCAAAAAAAGTGGGATGGAGCTTTTGGTGGCTATGGACAATTGCTCACGTTATTGGTAGTGCGCTTTTGCCATTGCTGGTTTGGCAAGATCCTTACGATCTGCGATCGCGTATTTTGCTCAATGAAATCCTACAGGGGATTGGTGTTGCCTTTGCTCAGTCCCTAGTTTTACGTGATCGCTTTGCCAAAGAGGGTTGGTGGCTACCTTTAACCTTAATTGGTTGGATAGTGGGTATGATATTCATCTTTTTTGTGCCATCCCTATCCATCCACAAAGATTTAGCGAATTTTCTACCTATTACAACTTTACTGCTTGATTTTGCCATCATTGGGACAATTGTGGGGATTTGCCAATGGCAATTACTCAAGTCCTTTCGGGTAGGTGGAGTATGGTTATTTGCTAGCCCGATCGCTTTGTCAGTGAGTGTTGTGGGACTGCAACTAGGCTATATGGCAAAATCAGCCGTATTAGCCACCGCTTTGCAAGGTGCAATTTATGGTGCAATTACAGGATTAGCTGCTATAAAAATTTTGCGATCGCCAAAAATATTGCCTAAATCGCGAAAGTAATGAAGTTCAGCACTGAACACCACACTTGATCTTTTGATTATTCAGATGCTGCTTCCACAAATCGCAAATCACGTTTCAAAAAAGTTTTCTCGCCCGTATCAGTCTCCACAGTTGCGCGGATGAGGCTAGTCTTAATGACTGATAGCTTTGCCATATAGTAGGGGCTATCGGGCTCTAAAATTAAGACGCGATCGCCAACCTGCAAAGGTCGAATTGTGGGGATGGGCATAGCTCTGTTAGCATCTGACTCTTTGATAAGATTATCTTTGTGTGAATATTCTGATGATTTAGATGATTTAAAGGATAAAACCCGATCTTCAATTAGTCTTTCTACATATTCTTTAAGCTTACGTTCTAGATGTAACTCCAAGGCTAAAAACCGATCCTCCTCTTCATTGTGTTGTGGCATCTCCTCCAGAACGTACTGTAAGCCGTGAACTACTAGCTCTGTCTCTGTTTTGCCAGTTGCGCTGACTTTGGCTTGCAAAGCCTTATAGAGTTCACTAGGTATTTCTATGGCTAATAAATGATGAGTCGGTTGTGGATTAAGGCTTTCCATAGATGGGGATTTTTATGATGGGGATTGTTGATAAGATGATGTTTGGCTATGCAACAAATGTTATATCCAGTCAAAAACTCAAATCCAAACCACATCAAAAGGTAACACAGGAAAATCTATGTCTGTCGAAGTCGGTCAAAAAGCTCCAGATTTTACTTTGCCTAGCGATCGCGGTGACATTACTCTCAGCCGCTATGAAGGTAAAGCCAATGTTGTACTTGCCTTTTATCCAGGGGATTTTTCTCCACTCTGCACCAGTGAGATGCAATGCTTTGCCGATGATTGGACAAAGTTTCGTGAAGCTGGGGCAGAGATCCTTGGTATTAGTACCGACCCCATTGATAAGCATATTTCTTTTTCTAAAAAGTTAGGTTTGCAGTTTCCCCTGCTCAGTGATCGTAATCAAGAAGTCTGTAGGAAATATGGAGTAGCTGGTTTATTTGGTAGTAAGCGTGCTTACTGCATTATTGATATTCACGGCATCGTGCGTTATAAACATATTGAATTTTTACCCGTCTTCAAGCGTGAAGATTCGGAACTCTTAGTTGTCTTGAGAAGCCTAAAATCCTAAAATCAAAACAATGGAGTGCTTTACACTCCATTGTTTATGATTGGCGCTGTTTTAAGATAAATTCAGCGATCGCTAAATCTTGAGGGGTTGTAACCTTGAGATTGGTTTCTTCACCCATTACAATTTGCACTGCTAAACCAACCTTCTCAAATAGTGCCGCATCATCAGTGACTTCCCAACCTAGATCAACGGCTGTCAGATGGGCATTTTTGAGTAAATCCACTTGAAAACCCTGAGGAGTTTGGGCTGCCCAGAGATGATCGCGATTGGGAGTATCGACAATGGTTTGACCATCAACGATTTTAATCGTGTCCTTAACTGGTACAGCAGCGATAAATCCCTGCATCGTCTGTAAAGACTCATCACAGCGATCAAACAGTTCAGGCGTTGCTAGACATCTCGCTCCATCATGAATTAAGACGCGATCGCTATCGGCAGGCAATGACTTCAATCCATTAAATACGGAAGCTTGGCGCGTATCTCCCCCTTGGATGAGTCGAATCGGTTTAGTGGTATTGAGTCTGTTAAATATCTTTTGAAACTCAGGATAGTCATGAGGTTGCGCCATCACACCAATCCAAGAGATCGACTGAGATGCGATCGCTGCTTTGAGAGTCCATTCTAAAATCGGCTTGTCGAGTAGGGGCAATAGCAATTTGTTGCGATCGGCTCCCATGCGTTTGCCACTCCCCGCCGCAGGAATTAATAAATGACAGGTCATAGGTTAATCAGCCAAGTGCCACCAGCCAAAGGCAGGACCAATAAAGCGGATCGTTACCCAAATGGCTACAGTGATACCAATGCCATACCATGCAGCCTGTGTGGAAACTTTTACAAATGCATCGGCTTTACCTTTAGTTAAAAAGGGTATCCAAGAATCGATCGGCTCAGATTTGCCATAGTTCTCACCTAATACTTCTTTGCGGCGCTTTGACTCGCCCATAGGTTTTGCTCCTAAACTCACAATTTTTCATATCTTACAGCGCTTTGCGCTCAAATCAGAGTCAATTGCAGGGTTGGAGATGACGTTAAGTGTGGCGAGATGGTAGAAGTTGGTAAGCCTAAAACTTATGCAGAAACTAATTGTCTTTCTTGGATGGAGTGGTGATATGAAAGCATTAACTGCATATCCTTACCTATTAAGCATTGCTTAAATTGTCGATGACTACAACAAACCCACAATTAAAGAAGAAACTGGTTCCATAATTACACCAATGATTTATCAATATTTTAAGTTCATCTTAGCTACCAGAAACTAAAGCGATCGCCTGATTAATAATTGCCGCACGATCAACCATCGCCACTAATTAAGTAACCGTATAGCAACCAGCAAAAGCCTCAGTCACCACTCCTGATAGAACCACACGAATCGATTTTAGTCTAGTTTAATGCCTAGCAATTGAGCGATCGCAGGTAAAATTGCTTCGGCTCTTGCGATATCGAGATTAGAGAAATTAGAATTATTGCCTGTAGCAATTTGAGAAGATTGATTGCGTTTGACCCGTTCTCCCATTTGGCGGCGTTCGGGGGCGGGGAAAGTGGCGAAGGTGCGGCGGAGTAAGGGCAAAACTAAATCAAAGGTATCCGTTGCCAGTTTTGTGACCCAATTATCGAGAACTTGCCAGAGGCGATCATCATGGAGCAAGACTAAACCACTACCCTTGAGTAATCCTTCCACCCATGCGGCAGATTGGCTGGGTTCATTGGCAAGGGATAGAAATAGCCCCATGCGTGTTTCCACATCGTTGGCAGTAAATATACCTGCATCGAGAAGTAAGCGACAACAGCAACCCGCTAGCAGTCCATGCAGTCCCGATTGATCGGTGAGTTGAGAAAGTACGCCATGCCATGCTTCCGCATATTCAGAATTTTGTAAGAGCAGAATTGCCCGATTAACAGCGATCGCTAATTCGTACATCGCCGCCGCCGCTTCATCGTTGAGGGAAGCGCAAGCAACGGGCAGACCCACACAAATGCGGGTAATTAAGCCATCCATCACTTGGGCAACAATATTGGTGTCGATTTGGCGGACATTGCCATAGCGGAGGAGGTTGGCGAGAGGTGGTACGGCTTGCATCAGGTGAGAGATATCGGCAGCGATCGCCGCTTCTGCTTGGAGACGTACCATTAAGTAACTAGCTGCATCACCAAGATTCGCTAGCAGAACTTTATCTACCAGTTTGGTGAGGGTCGGTAAATCTTTGGCTTCGTTGGCTTGATTGCGGGTAAAAGCCGTCGCCGCTTCAATCAGCGTTTGTCCCCATACACCTGCTTCTACCAGTCTGACCGCAAATTCTGGTTCCCATTGCAACTGCCAAGGTTCTTTAAAGGTTCCTTTGCTACTGCTGTACTGGGTTCTACCCCAAGGGATATTGAGCAAGGCTAAGCGATAGAGTAAATGCGATCGCTCTAAATCATTTGCCTTACGCAGATCTAGTTCTAGGGTTTTGGTGTCGGGCTTGAGGCGGAGTCGCTTTTGCTGTCGGATTAAGTCCTGTTGCAACGGAACCATCGGCGTATCGTCGGGAACTCGACCCATGCGATCGCCCACAATCAATTCCTGATGAATGAACTGCATCGGTAAGGGATCGCCAAAACACAGCACCGATTGAATGGCTTCATTGAGTTCGGGCAATCCTGCTAAGGGGCGATCGCGCATTGCCGATAACGCTTCTGCGAGGCGCACTGCTTCGATCACGCTTGCGGAAGAAGCATCAATATCTTTGGTGCGTAAGAGTCGGGCGACGCGAGTAATCCAGCGAATTGCGACTTGACTGGAACTGTATTGGAAGTTATGCCAGAGATGGTCATACCATCCTGGGGAAACTACGCCAGCACCATAACCACTAGCGATCGCTAATCTTCCATAAGTCCAAGGAATCCAAGTTGCTTCAACTTTGACTTTGGGTAATCCCTTCAGAATGGCAGCATCATTTTTGGCAGGTGGTAAATTTACGAGAGCAGGGGCGTGCCAAGCACCGCAGACAACGGCGATGCGTTCTTTGCCTTCTGTGAGAGCAGCACGGATGGTTTGCCGCATATGCGCCTCACGCTGTTGTTCGAGTAGGCGATCGGCGGGACTTTCTGAAAAATCTTCGGCAGCATCTAATTCTTCTCTTAAAGCCGTCATCGCTTCTAGAATTGCCGCAAACAATTCATGACTATCGCGCCGATGTTCCACCATATATTCCCACCAGCGCTCACCATCACTGAAGCCTGCCACTTCCGCTAGCCAACCAAGTGGATCTTGGCGATAAAGTCTTAAATCAGATTCAGGAATTACTTGGGGAGCTACTTCAGGAGATGGTTCAGAATTGGATTCAGAATCTGGCTCATTCTCTTCTAGGGAACTTATTTCTGATTCTGAATTAACCTCTGTTTGGTCTTTCTCTTTAATCGCCAAACGATGAGCTTGTGGCAAATCCATAAACTTGATGGGAATATTACGCTCTAACCCATAGCGAATCGCTTGCCATTCGGGAGAGAAGATGGCAAAGGGGTAATAGACGGAATTTTCGGGGCGATCGCTGGCATAGATGAGAATGGCAACAGGCGGCTGCATTTCCTCTCTGATCACGAAGGGCAGTAGGGCTTGAGCATCAGGTGGCACTTCAATCAGAATCGCATCGGGTTGCAATTGTTCGAGGGCTTGGCATAAACTCCGAGACGAACCCGATCCATGATGGCGAATGCCGAAAATATGGACTTTATCGGTATTATTTTTAGAGCTAGTAGAACTAGAGTCTTGGCGATCGCTCTTCAAGTTTAATCAACCTCCCGACAAGCACGATATAAATCTTTCCAGTTATCCCGTTCCTTCACCACCGTTTCTAAATATTCTTTCCAAACAAGCTGATCCTGTACGGGATCTTTGACCACTGCACCGATCAGACTAGATGCAACATCCCCAGCCCGTAAATAGCCATCCCCAAAGTGAGCCGCCAGCGCTAAACCGCTATTCACCACTGAAATTGCTTCGGCGGTGCTGAGTGTGCCACTGGGGGATTTGAGCTTAGTTTTGCCATCACTGGTCACACCATTTCGCAGTTCGCGGAAAATGGTGACAATGCGGCGCACTTCTTCGAGGGCGGGAGGCTCTGCGGGTAATTCGAGGGCACGACCGAGGCTTTCGACGCGACGTTGGACAATCTCCACTTCTTCATCAGCACTATCGGGTACGGGCAAAATCACGGTATTAAAGCGCCGCTTTAGCGCACTAGATAGTTCATTCACGCCGCGATCACGATTATTTGCTGTGGCAATCACATTAAATCCCCTTGTTGACTGCACTTCCGAATTCAGTTCAGGAATTGGTAAAGTCTTTTCCGAAAGAATCGTAATCAAAGTATCTTGGACGTCGGAAGGAATGCGGGTTAATTCTTCTACTCTAGCGATTTTGCCGTCCGCCATCGCTCGCATCATCGGACTCGCCACTAGCGCTGCCATCGAGGGGCCATCGGCTAGCAATCTGGCATAGTTCCAGCCATAGCGAATTGCTTCTTCACTAGTTCCTGCTGTACCTTGAATCAACAATGTGGAATCCCCAGAAATAGCGGCGGCTAAATGTTCGGATACCCATGATTTGGCTGTCCCTGGAACTCCAAAGAGGAGCAGGGCGCGATCAGTGGTGAGGGTAGCGATCGCAATTTCAATGATACGTTTGTTGCCAATATATTTCGGAGAAACCTCAAAGCCGTTATCTAGCTTGCCACCGAGAAGATAAGTAGACACTGCCCAAGGCGATAACTTCCAATTGGGTGGGCGTTGTTTCGTATCGATCTTGGCTAGCTCTGCTAACTCCTCCGCAAATTGATTTTCGGCATGTTCGCGCAGTAGGGTTGATACTGATGTAGTTACTGTTGTAGCTACTTCGGCATTGTCTACTTTTGCCTTGGCAGTTCTAGAGTTTTTGGCTGGTTTTTCCGTATTCATAGAAATGTACGATCAAGGGAGTTAAATTCCCTTTAGTCTTTTGATCTGGTTCATTTTAACAAAATGTTTAGAATGATGAGTAGTTGTAACAGCATGTTAAATTCCCCTTTTAGTAAAGATTTTCAAACTTTTGTTTTTTGCTAGAAATCAGAGAAATTAGGAGATCGCCTTCTAACCGTTATTTCCTCCCCTCAAGTTCTAAGCGATTTGCTTAAAGTGAAACCATTCATTAACAATCACACAAAATCAAGGAATATTTAGCAGTTGATGATGCTCACTATCAGACGAAATAAGAATGATGTTTAACCTTGCTATTAATGAATCATGGGTTTAAAATAAAAAGCCATAAGGTTTTAAAGAGATTTTCATAGGCAAATCATTAAGTTTCAATATCATAGCAAGTAAATCCCTGTAAACTTTATATTTAATTCGCAACTCTAGAGATATGAAACTAAAATCAATATCATTCGAGAAATATAAGGCTTTTTATGAAAAGCAAACAATTCAATTAAAACCAATTACTATTTTGATAGGCAAGAATAGTTCTGGCAAAAGTTCGATCGCCAAATTATTTACTTTATTAGAGAACTCTCTGTCGGGCGAAATAGATGAACCTCTTCTGTTAAGTAATAATGAAGTAGAGCTAGGGGCAGATTTTGAAAATTTGTTTTTTGGTAATAAGTTGGCAGGCAGATTAACTTTTAATCTTGTATTTGACAATAATGCTGAAATAGAAACCACTTTGCGAAAGCGCTATAATCGCTTTGGAGATCGTGCATATGGCTTAGAAATTCATGAATGGAAATATAAAGATGATACTAATCACTTTGAATTTGAACTAACAGAAGATGGCTATTTTGACAATATCAACAAGAATAAGCATGATATTAGTTTTAAAGGGTTTATTCCTGTTAATATCCCTAATTACGAAGAAGGTAAAATTTTATTTAATCAAGTAAAAATTGATGTTGACTACATAGGTCCGTTCAGGATATTGCCTGAAAGATATTTCTATTTAACAGGACAAACGCAATTTAAAGATACAGGTGTTAAAGGCAAAAATGCTTATTCTATGCTTGGGATAAGTAAGTTTAGGGAAGGAGATAAACTACATCAAGATGTAGAAAAATGGTATAAAGAAAATTTTGATGGTTGGGCGTTGGAAGTCGATAATACCAGCAAAAAACCACTTATACAGATTATGCTTTCCAAGGATGATATAAGTATTAATCTTGTAGATGTTGGTCAGGGCATGAATCAAGCTTTGCCTCTAGTTGTCCGCGCAAACGTGACCAATAGACCTGAGTCTATCATTGTTTTAGAACAGCCAGAGTTACATTTACACCCTGCGGCACATGGTGATTTAGCTGAGTTATTTGCAAAATCTGCTAAACAAAATGACCAGACTTTCATTATTGAAACCCATTCTGAAAATATTCTTTTACGTCTTCGGAAACTGATTGTTGAAAATGATTTTGGATTTACTCCAGATGATCTAATAATCTATTGGATAGAAGATGCAGAAACTAGGGGGAAAGAACTTCGTGAAATTACTGTTGATGAAAATGGGGTTTTGAATGACTGGCCAGAAGGTGTTTTCAACGAAAGTCTAAAGGAAATCTTAGAAATGCAGAACGCTATTAAAAGAAAGAAAAAAGGTTAGACTTATGATTATACTTTTTAACTGTAAAATTTTTGAAACTGAAGATCCTGATATACAAAGTACCTTAGCCAAGATACTGATGCACCTTATGAATGGCAACTATCAAAATCATTTTATTGAGACTCAGAATATCTCTGAAATTTTCTTTAATGAGCAGAATCAATATGCTTTTAATAAGAATAATATTGCCAAAAAATACTTAGGAGAAATTCAAAGAATAGAATTAGAAAGCTATATTACTAATATTCCTCGCAGACCAATTACGAGTTTACACAGACAACATCTGACTAGTTTTACAATTGGGGTTGACTCATCTTTAGGTGAAGTACATCCAAATGATGCTTATCAAATCATTAGTGAACGTTCTAAAGTTATTGTTGAGAATGAAATTAATGACTGGAACTTTATTAAAGGTATTTGCCAAAAGTACAGTAGTGGCAAGATAAAGAGAAGATCCATTTATCAATTAGTAGAGTATGCTATAAAAAGTGAAACTCTGGAATCTCATCATTCTGGTGGAACTGGAGAAATCATAAAGATATCTGAAAAATGGATAAACAGTAATCGTTACAAAAATATTTTCAGATATAAGCTAATGACTGTTTTTGATAGCGATAAATCCAGCCCAAACGCCCCAATAAAATACAATAAAAATATAATCGAATTTCTTAAACAAAGGGATATTACAGTTATTAAACCTACGGATTACCAATATGAGCATACAGACAGATTCATTTGGCATATTTTGTATAAAAGAAAAATCGAGAATTATGTTCCTCTAAATATCTTATTTCAAAACATTACTTCGATAAACGAACAACAAAAATCTGATTTAAGCAATAAAAGTGATGATGAATTGGATTTTATAGAATACGGTAATGGCGAAGGGCAATTTAATATTGGTATACGCGAAAAGAAAATAAAAGAGCAGTTTCCTGAAATATTCCTTTCCGCCTTTTCTTACCAAGATCTTGAAAAACGGTGTAAACATCACAAAGTTTATCTAGCTGAAGCTAATGAAGAAGTCTCAGAGCTTGAACAAATATTACTTAAAATTGCCAAAATTATATGAATGAAAAAATAACCGTCAAACCTGACACTATATTTCTTGAAGACTTGTTAGCAAATGTCGCTAAAGGACAGTATAAAATCCCTGTATTTCAAAGAGAGTTTGTGTGGGAACCATCTCAAATGCTTGATCTGTTTGATAGCATTCTAAAATCCTATCCAATAGGAAGTTTATTATTTTGGCAAACCAAAGCAAATTTTCATACAAAGAATGAAGTTGGACCATATAGAATAGAAGGAGGAAATACTGAATTTACATATGTGTTAGATGGATTTCAAAGGATATCTACTCTATTTGGAGTCTTAATGAATCCTAAAAATTTTGATCAATCAGAAATTGGTGACAACTTAAATAAATTTTCAATATTCTTTGATGTAAGAGATAACGGTTTTAGTTTTGTTAGAGATAATCGTAAAAAAAACCCTAGTATCTTCTCAATCAATCTTTATAAGATTTATGATATCCGAGAAATATTTAACTATTTAAGAGAGTTAGATAAAGAAGACATTATAGAAGCAGATAAACTTGAGTATATTGATCGTGCGAGAAACCTCCATGATATTTTGCATAAATATAGAATGCCTTTCGTATCAATACAAGGAGGTGACATTAAGAGTGCTATTGAAATATTCTCTAGGCTTAACTCAACTGGGACTGGAATATCTGAGGACTATATACTTTCTGCTCGTAGTTATGGCGAAACAGAATTTAATCTTATAAATTCAATTACTGAATTTCTTAACAGTTTAGCTATCTATAATTTTGAAAATTTAAAAAGAGATACCATTTTAAACTGTATTTATAACGCAAAAGGGAAAATCTATTTTGATGTCAAAAGTGAAGACCTATTACAGCCAGATCTAAAGGAATTCACAAATGACGCATACGAACACATTAGAAAAGCTGTAGATTTTCTGTACAGAAGATTATTTGTAGTTGATATTCGGCTGTTACCATATCCAAGTCAACTGATATTTATATCTGAATATTTTAGGCTAAATCAAAATCCAACGTCAGAGCAGCTACAATCTCTTGAAAATTGGTTTTGGATAACTACATACTCAAATTACTTTACACTATACTCTTTAAGCCAACAAAGAAGTGCCTATCAAGAATTTCTTAAATTGGCTAGAGGAGAAAGTTTTGATGGAATTTACAAAGTTAATAATGACGTTCCATTTAGTGCAGCTAAATATCCTTTCAGGATAAACTTTACTGGTGTTAGAACTAAAGCGCTACAACTATTCTACTTAAAGTCAATTATTGGCGATAATCCTATTCAAGAACGTGAAGGAATAAAAGAGTTCTTTATTTATTCAAAAAATGATCGAACACCATCCAATGTTATTCTCAGGCTATCTTCTGATTTTGAATCAAAAGGTGACAAAAAACCTATTAGAGCCTTTATCGAAGATTCTGAACATAAGATTTTAGATAATCATTTTATAACTGAAAAAATGGTTGATTTATATAGGCAAAATAGAGTTGGTGACTTTCTATTCAAAAGAGACCAGTATATAAAATTAAGAGAACGCAAATTTGTTGAAGGTCTAGAGATAAGATACTCCGAATAAAATTTATATCTATTCTTTCTAAGATAAAGCTTTAAAAGTAGATATAAATCAGCGATCGCCTGATATGGCGATCGCTGATTTATATCATTACTTGCAACTTCCTCAAGAAAAGCGATCGCATCTTGAATGACCATCGCAACCTGATTGACTGACAAAAGTCTAGGAAGAGTAGTCGAGAATAGAAGCATAGAACTCAATACGGAAGAATTTCTGGCGATGTTTTCGATGAGAAGCCATAGCAGGCTCAGAGTCAAGATAAGAAGTAAAAGGTTCAGAAG
>JADBWH010000126.1 GCA_020404105.1 Pseudanabaena sp. M53BS1SP1A06MG
AACAAAAGCGGTGGGTGGTTGAGCGTTCTTTTGCTTGGTTTTCTCGCTTTCGCCGTTTGAACAGAGATTACGGACTTTTACCTGAAACTTCTGAGGCTTTTTTCTATGTCGGCTTGATCCAGATCCTCCTCAAACGTCTTGCTTAACTTCTCAAACACGCTCTTAGATTCCTATACTTGACCATAGGAATAATCAATAGATTCTCAATACAAATCTAAAGGAAATACACGCATAATAGGAAAAGAGAGAATGATCTTGTAAGGTTATGGTGTGAGAAGTCAAAACACTAATTCTTGAAAGGAACAATCGTAATTTTATGGTACATACTCCTCTCAAATTGTCTGAGTCAGACCTATCGAACAAACCTATCCATGGGTCAATTAGTAGCTATGGTATTGCTCGTTCCACTGTTGCAGGGACTCCTCTTAGTACTGAAGAACTTCGTAAGATCGATGCCTATTGGCGAGCTTGTAATTTCTTAGCGATCGGTATGATCTATCTACGCGACAATCCACTTTTGCGTGAACCATTAAAGCCAGAACATGTCAAAAATCGCTTACTAGGACATTGGGGATCGAGTCCTGGTATGAGTTTTGTCTATACACACCTCAATCACTTAATCAAAAAATATGATCTTAATACGATCTTTCTTGCAGGTCCAGGGCACGGTGCTCCAGGGATTTTGGGTCCCGTGTATCTAGAGGGAACTTATTCTGAGGTTTATCACGATATTAGCGAAGACGAAGAAGGGCTAAAGCGTTTCTTCAAGCAGTTTTCATTCCCAGGAGGAATTGGTAGCCACTGTACACCTGAAACTCCAGGCTCAATTCATGAAGGCGGCGAACTTGGTTATAGCGTTTCCCATGCTTATGGAACCGTCTTTGATAATCCCGACTTGATCTCTGTAGTGATTGTTGGTGATGGTGAGTCAGAAACTGGTCCCCTAGCCACGGCTTGGCATTCTAACAAGTTTATTAATCCGATTCGCGACGGTGCGGTACTACCAATTCTACATTTGAATGGTTACAAGATTAATAACCCTACGGTACTATCGCGAATTAGTCATGAAGAACTAGAAAGCCTATTTATTGGTTATGGTTATCAGCCTTACTTTGTGGAAGGGTCTGATCCTGAGTCAATGCACCAAGCGATCGCTGCAACTTTAGAGCATTGCATTCATGAAATTAGAAGTATTCAGCAAGAATCTCGGAGTACGGGCATTCCAAAACGTGCCAAATTCCCCATGATTGTATTGCGAACTCCTAAGGGTTGGACGGGGCCTGCGGAAGTTGATGGACATAAGGTTGAGGGATTCTGGAGAGCGCACCAAGTACCACTATCTGGAATGCACAACAATCCTGAGCATTTAAAATTGCTATCGGACTGGATGCTCAGCTACAAACCTCATGAATTGTTTGATGAGTCTGGTAAGTTACTCCCTGAACTGAAGGAACTTGCGCCCAAGGGTAATCGACGTATGAGTGCCAACCCAATCGCCAATGGTGGTTTACTGCGTCGGGCTTTAAGAATCCCTGATTTCCGCAACTATGGCGTAAAAATTGATCAGTCGGGGACAACTGAAGCAGAAAATACCAAGCCTTTGGGGGTATTCCTGCGTGATGTGATGCGGCTAAACATGGATAATTTCCGTGTATTTGGTCCCGATGAGAATACATCGAATAAATTGCAAGCCGTTTACGAAGTCAGTAAGAAGTTCTGGATTGCGGAGTATCTACCTGAAGATGCTGATGGCGGCGAACTCGCTACCGATGGGCGGGTGATGGAAATCCTCAGCGAACATACCCTAGAAGGCTGGTTAGAGGGTTATCTATTAACAGGAAGACATGGATTTTTCTCAACTTATGAATCCTTTGTCCATGTGATTGACTCGATGATCAACCAACATTGTAAGTGGTTGGAAATTAGCAAAGATATTCCTTGGCGATCGCCGATCGCTTCTCTAAATTTGTTGATTACTTCCACAGTTTGGCGGCAGGATCACAATGGCTTTACCCATCAAGATCCTGGATTTTTGGATGTGGTAGTTAATAAGAGTGCTGAAGTAACGCGCATCTATTTACCCCCTGATGTGAATACATTGCTCTCGGTTGCCGATCATTGCTTGCGGAGTACCGACTATGTGAATGTTATTGTTTCCGATAAACAATCCCATTTACAATTCTTGAGCATGGATGAAGCAATTAAACACTGCACCAAAGGCTTAGGAATTTGGGACTGGGCAAGTAATGATCAAGGTACAGAACCAGATGTAGTGATGGTGGGCTGTGGTGATGTCCTCACCCAAGAGGCTCTAGCTGCGACGATCCTGCTTTGGGAGCATTTCCCTGAGTTGAAGATTCGCTTTATCAATGTGGTGGATCTGTTCAAGCTCCAGCCAGATACAGAGCATCCTCACGGTTTAAGCGATCGTGATTTTGATTCGCTATTCACCACTGACAAGCCGATTATTTTTAACTTCCACGGCTATCCTTGGTTGATTCACCGTCTCGCTTATCGCCGCACCAATCATAAAAATCTCCATGTGCGCGGTTATAAAGAAAAGGGCAATATCAACACGCCTTTGGAGTTGGCTATCAATAACCAAGTTGATCGCTTTAGCCTTGCGATCGATGCAATTGATCGCATACCCAAGTTACAAAATATCGGTGCTCATGCGAAGGAAATTCTCCGCAATCAACAAATTGAATGCCGTCAATATGCCTACGAGCATGGCATTGATAAACCCGAAATAGTGAACTGGCGCTATCCCCATTAATTAAATAGCCTTTGGGCATCACGAAGCGCTGCCCAAAGGCTCAAAAAGTTATGAGCTTAAAATTATATCTACTCCGTCATGGTGAAACTTCCTATAGTCGCACTGGTGGCTATTGTGGTGAGCTTGATCCTGAACTAACCGATAATGGCAAAAAAATGGCTCAAGCCTTTGCGAGTGCTCACAAAGCGATCGCATGGAATGCCGTGTTTGTCAGTCCGATGAAACGGACGATCGCCACAGCTAAACCCCTATGCGAAGCAGTCAACATTGAAATGCAATTTCGCGATGGTTTAAAGGAATTGCGCTATGGCAAATGGGAAGGATTAACTAATGAATCTGTCAAAGAGAACTATAGCGATGATTATCTTCATTGGTTAACCGAACCTGCATGGAATCCGCCTACAGGTGGCGAAACTGCCGTTCAGCTTGCGAGCCGTGCTTCTTTAGTAATTGCGGAAATTCAAGAGCAGTATCCATCGGGAAATGTATTAGTGGTTTCGCACAAAGCAACAATTCGCGTGATTCTTTGTAGCTTATTGGGAATTGATATGGGGCGATATCGCGATCGTATTGATGTCCCTGCCGCATCCTTGAGCATTGTCCAGTTTGGCGCATTAGGTCCAATGCTCAAAGTCCTAGGCGATCGGAGTTTTATGGATGATGAACTGCGATCGCTAGTTGGCACTTAATCTTTAAAGCGGTTTTTATTTTGCCATAGACAAAGTGAAAGCCGCCTTAGATAAGTAGCTAGTCATAGTAAACTAAAAACCGAGAATTCTGTTCCGCCCGCGTAGCGGGCGGAACAGAATTCTCGGTTTGGGTTTTAACCCACATTCCGCTCGTAATGGAAGGGTAAAATAATTAGAGAAAAGCCAAAAAGAGGAGGCAGGTATTAATGTAACGAACCTAGAGCATCTAGGGATCGTGGCAGGAATCATCGACGAGATAGGAATCGAGGAAGAAATAAACAGGATCATCGGGAGAAGCTCAAGAGAAAAAGTAAGCGCAGGGGTAATCGTGAAAGCGATGCTACTGAATGGATTAGGCTTTGTATCAGCGCCCCTGTAT
>JADBWH010000127.1 GCA_020404105.1 Pseudanabaena sp. M53BS1SP1A06MG
ACGATACCATTACTGCAATTTAGCGTTGATCTCTAGCCAAGTGTTGGTAATGCGCCAAAGTCGAAAGTAACTATAGACCGTCTGCCATACAGGCAAATCGTGCGGAAACATTCGCCATGCACATCCTGCGGCATTGATGTAGAAAATAGCATTGAGAATGGCTCAAATATCCACTGTCCATTTGCGAACTCCTGTTCCTGCTGCGGGTATCAAGTCTTTTATCAGTTCCCACTGGTTATCGATTAAGTCTGTGGGGTAGGATTTTTTGGTTGCTTCCATAAGGCTGTCTTTGTTTTTTGTATATTGACAGGCTATACCTTTGGAAGCTTTTTTGATCTTTTTTATCCTTAATATCTTCTCAAATACGCTCTAAAAGCTAACTGCTAACACCTAACCTTAAACTTTTTCAATCGCAAAGCATTCGTCACCACTGAAACAGAACTCAATGCCATCGCACCGCCTGCAATCACTGGACTGAGTAACCAACCAAAGAAGGGGAAAAGAATTCCTGCGGCTATGGGAATACCGAGGATGTTGTAGATGAAGGCAAAGAAGAGATTTTGGCGGATATTTTGAATGGTGGCGCGAGATAGTTTAATCGCGGTGACGATGCCTTGCAAATCACCTGAAATGAGGGTGATGTCACTGGCGGCGATCGCCACATCCGTACCTGTACCGATCGCAATACCAACATCTGCTTGAGCGAGAGCAGGCGCATCGTTAATGCCATCGCCGACCATTGCCACAATCTTTCCTTCATTTTGTAAACGCTGAATTTGAGCAGACTTTTGGTCAGGACGCACTTCTGCAAACACGCGATCAATCCCAACTTCGTGGGCAATTACTTCGGCAGTGCGACGATTGTCACCTGTGAGCATTACCACTTCTAACCCCATGCGTTGTAAAGTACGAATCACTTTTACTGAAGAAGGCTTAACAGCATCGGCAATGCCTATCACACCTTGGACTTTGCCATTGACAGCAATCCAGATTGCGGTATTACCTTTTCTCTCTAGGATATCCCAAGATTGTTCTAAGGATTCTGTCGGAATTCTCAATTCCTGCATCCAGCGATAGGTTCCAATTAGCACTAAATGTTCGCCAATGTAGCCACGGACACCACTACCTGCGATCGCTTCAAAATCTTTAGCCTCGGTTAAGTCCACTTTGAGCGCCTTGGCATAACGCACGATCGCTTCGGCTAAGGGATGTTCAGAATAGCGCTCCACAGTTGCCACCATGCTTAATAGTTCTGAAACTTTATGATCGGGCATTCCTGCGATAGTTACGAAATGGGTGACACTGGGCTTACCTTCGGTAATTGTACCTGTTTTATCCAACACAATCGTTTGCAAATTATGCGCCTGCTCCAAACTATCCGCACCCTTGATCAGAATTCCATTTTCGGCTCCTTTGCCCGTTCCCACCATGATCGATGTGGGGGTGGCTAAGCCCAATGCACAGGGACAGGCGATAATCAGCACACCAACAGTGGTAATCACCGCAAGGGTAACGTTACCCATGAAGTTATACCAGATGATAAAAGTGGAAATAGCGATCGCAATGACGATGGGTACAAAGAAACCTGTAACGCGATCAGCAATGCGCTGAATCGGAGCCTTAGAACCTTGGGCTTGCTGCACCAATTTCACAATTTGTGCTAAGAACGTATCCTTGCCAATGCGGGTAGCGCGAAACTTGAAACTACCAGTTTTATTGATGGTTACGCCGATCACCTCATCACCGACTTGCTTCTTCACAGCGACACTTTCGCCTGTGACCATCGCTTCGTCAATGGTGGAACTTCCTTCGATAATCTCGCCATCGACGGGAATTTTTTCCCCCGGACGCACCAAGATCACATCATCGAGTTGTACTTCAGCGATCGCAATATCTATTTCTCGACCATCGCGAATTACTCGCGCTGTTTTCGCTTGCAAGCCCATTAATTTGCGGATTGCCTCAGAGGTGCTTCCCTTAGCGCGATTCTCAAAGAGTTTGCCGAGCAAGATCAAAGTAATAATCACCGAGGATGCTTCAAAATAAACATCGGCGGTTAAACCCTGCGAAGTAAAAAAGGCTGGATTAATCGTGGCAAAAATGGAATATCCGTAGGCGGCTCCCGTGCCAGTGGCGACCAAGGTATCCATCGTGGCGGCGTGACGTTTGAAGGCTTTGCCAGCATTAATATAGAAACTTGCACCACACCAAAACTGCACAGGAATAGTCAAAAACAGTTGCAACCAAGAATTATGCATCCACGCAGGAATGAAGGGCAAGCTCAGCCCTGTCATCATCGGTAATCCGCCAATTACCAGAAATAGACTAATCGCACCACCAATGATTACCTTGCGATTGAGATCCTGTTCTTCTTTGCGTCGGGATGCTTGCTCCTCGTCATCAGTAACTAAGGGATTTTCTTCTTTTAAAACTTGCGAAGAATAGCCTGCATCGGCGATCGCTTGTTGAATTTTGTTAACGTCAACGGCTCTAGAGTTGTAGGTGACAGTGGCTTGCTCTGCGCCAAAGTTGACATTACATTGCTCCACACCTGAGAGATTGCTCACCACTCTTTCAATGCTACTGGCACAGGAAGCACAACTCATTCCTCTTAATTTCAGTGTAGTCGTTTCCATGTTTACCTCTTGAAACTTCTTATACCAAATAAAAAAAATGGCATAGCCATTTTTTTTATTTAAAAATCCTTGCTGGGTTAAATTTTTGAATCACGAAAGTGTAATTACACTTTCGTGATTTAGCATTAATTGGACTGGATATATCATGCATTCTCTAGTGAGATGGGGCATCAAGTGGTAAGCAAAAATTCTGCCAATGTCACAATGCAGTATTGGCAAAATTTTAGCGCAGACTGCTGTACCAGCCGTGCATCTGGTCAATTTCTTGGCTTTGCGATCGCAAAATATTTTGAGCAAGCTTACGCATTTCAGGGCGATCGCTATCGACGATCATATTGCTCATCATCAATGCCATCTTGTTGTGGGGAATCATCTCCGCTAAAAATTCCTTATCAAAATCACGATCATTAGCGGTTTCGAGCGTTTTGAGATCTGTAGCCATCATATTATGCATACCCATCATGTTGCCCATACGCATTTTGCCGTGATTCATGCCCATCATGGAATTAGAGGATTTCAGTGGACGGCTAGGCATATCGGGGACATCAGCTTTGTACCAATCCTTATACCAAGCTCGCATTTGGGCAATTTCAAGGGTTTGATCGCGTTTGATTGCTGCCGCTAATTTCAGAACATCAGCATTTTTCGATCGCTTCAGCGCCAGATCCGCCATCTTCACAGCTCCATCATGGTGCGGGATCATCATCTCAATGAAATGGCGATCGGCAAATTCGCCACTCATCATCATGGGATTGGGCATCCATTGATTTGTCCTTATGGCAGCATTTGTGGCGTTAGGACAAGCACCAGCATCAAGGGGCTTCTTGGGAGGATTCGTTGTTTGTGCTTGGACGAGGTTTGTCATTGCACTTGTCACGGCGATCGCAACACCAGCAACAATACCAGTGATCGCTAAGATCCATAATCGATAGTGTTTACGAACGCCTGCTGGTGGACGTTCTAGATTAGAGTCTCTAGGTTCTGTTGATTTCATAACTGTTCTCCTAAACTCATATCTCTAGCCTAGTTCAAAAAAATGAACTCGGAATGAAACTCCAGATCTAGCAATCTTAATTCAATAAAACTTAATGCAATTCATGAATGACAAGCTTTTCGCAAAATGCCTTAAGTAGCTAACTCAAAGCCAATGGCTCTATTTTTTAATGATAAAGCTGTTCCTATGGAAGACCTATAGAGCTTGTGAAGAAAAGTATAATATTCTGTAAGTTTAAATTTAAAATTTAGCTTTTTTACTGTAAGTTGGCATCTTAAATAATGAAGATTCTCAATTCCTTTGGGTTTGATCAGTTTCACAAGTCGCTAAAGCGATCGCTACTGGTAGCGATCACTATTGGTGGACTCAGCACTTCCTGTAGTAACCCTAATGACACTGCGACGAATTCTGCAAGTACTGAAGCTCCAAAAGCACAAGCTCAGCCCGTTAGTTCAACTAGTCTGACTACCACTAAACCCACAAACCATAGTGGGATGAATCATGGGGAAATGAGTTTAGGGACAGCCGATTCTGATTATGATTTGCGTTTTATCGATGCGATGATTCCTCACCATGAGGGGGCAGTGGTGATGGCAAAGGCAGTCTTGCAAAATTCTCAACGTCCAGAACTAAAAAAACTTGCCAACGAGATTATTCAGGCGCAAGAGAAAGAGATTACAGAAATGAAGCAATGGCGTAAAGCATGGTATCCCAATGTCAGTGATACGCCAATGGCTTGGCATAAGGAAATGAATCACATGATGCCGATGACTGCCGAACAAAGAGCTACCATGCGAATGGATTTGGATTTGGGTAAGGCTGGTCAAGATTTTGACTTGAGATTTATCAAAGCGATGATTCCTCACCACGAGGGGGCAGTGGTGATGGCAGAGGATGCGATCGCTAAGTCGAAGCGAGCAGACATCACGAAATTAGCAAAGGGAATTATCGCTTCTCAACAAACTGAAATTGATCAAATGAAGAAATGGCGCAAGGATTGGTATAAACAATAAGAGTTTTAGATTTTGTGTTTGCAAATGAGGGCGTACTCATTTGCAAACCACGATGAGCTATATAATACTTTCAGCACAATTACCTAGAATCATCTAAGCGCATGGACAATACGCTCGATACACAAGCAATGCGGAGATCTTTGCAAAAGTCTCCCAACTATTTCCGTCAAGGCTTTGGGCATGGCGAAGCAGCCGAATCGACCATGCGATCGCAATATCATAGCAACCTGATCCAAACTATTCGTGAGCATGACTATATCTACACGCAAGGCGATGTCACGATTTATTTAGCGAAATCATTTGGCTTTTGCTGGGGTGTCGAAAGAGCAGTCGCAATGGCTTATGAAACTCGTACCCAGTTCCCAACAGAAAAGGTCTGGATTACCAATGAGATTATTCACAATCCTTCTGTTAATGCCAGATTAAAGGAAATGGAAGTGCAATTTGTTCCTGTAAATAGTGATGGAACCAAGGATTTTTCAGGCATTGAACAGGGTGATGTGGTGATTTTGCCTGCCTTTGGTGCGAGCATACAGGAAACCCAATTATTTGATCGCCTTGGCACAAAAATTGTTGATACCACTTGTCCTTGGGTCTCGAAGGTTTGGAATCGGGTGGAAAAGCATAAGAAATCAGATTTCACCTCGATTGTGCATGGCAAATATAATCACGAAGAGACGATCGCCACAAGTTCCTACGCCAATCGTTATTTGGTAGTACTGAATATGAAGGAAGCCGAGTATGTGGCTAATTACATGCTCAATGGTGGTGACAGAGAAGAATTTATCGCAAAGTTCAGCAAAGCCATGTCCGTTGATTTTGACCCAGATCGTGATTTAGAAAGAGTTGGTGTCGCTAATCAAACCACGATGCTCAAGGGCGAAACAGAAGCGATCGGCAAATTGTTTGAACGCACGATGATGCAGAAGTACGGTGTCGAACATCTTAATGAGCATTTTCTCGCTTTTAATACTATTTGCGATGCCACTCAAGAGCGTCAGGATGCGATGTTTGAGATTGTCGAAGAGCCAATCGATTTGATGATCGTGATTGGTGGTTATAACTCTTCTAACACCACCCATTTACAAGAAATTGCGATCGAGCGCAATCTTCCTTCCTATCATATTGATGATGTACATCGGATTATTTCGGCTGAGGTAATTGAACATAAGCCATTAGGAAAAGCGATCGAGCAAGCTACCAATTGGCTGCCCACTGGCAAAATCAAAATTGGCGTAACTTCAGGCGCATCCACACCCGATCGCGTCGTCGAAGATGTCATCAATCGCATTTTTGAACTCAAGAGTTAATCCTCGTATAGCAAGAATTGGTCGCTCAGTGACCAATTCTTGCTGACAGTTATTAATTTTTTTAGTTAGTTTTGAGGATTACCTAACAACTGCGCTAGATTAGCAGCAGTTCTGAAAGTGGGGTTCCTCCCGTGAAAAAACTAATGAAGATTCAGGATATTCACCAAAACTTGATCAAAAAAATTAGCAAAAAGTTTTGGGCGCGATCGCTTGTTTCAGGTGCAGCGATCGCCATGCTTGGGACAGTGACATGGTCTGTAGTAAATGGCAATGATCAAGCGATCGCTCAGCCAAATAATCAACTCATTGCTCAACAAAATCAATCGCAGCAGCGCTCAAACTCTTTTCAAGCACCGCAAATGCAGTTAATGCAAGCAGGCGATTTTAACTTTCCCATTTGGGTATGGGTAATTGGTGGCGTGGTGTTGGTATTTGTATTTTTGCCACAGGTAGGATGGATTCTAGGCTTGATTGTAATCGGCGAGAGAGAAGTCGGCATCGTCGTTAAGAAATTCTCCTTCCGTGGTGACTTACCTCCCGGACAATTAGTCGCACTCAATGGCGAAGCAGGCTATCAAGCCGACACACTCGCCCCCGGTTGGTATTTTGGCTATTACCCTTGGCAATATGGAATTCGCAAAGAATCGGTAGTGGTAATTCCCCAAGGTGAAATTGGCTTAATTATTGCTAATGATGGTAAATCCATTCCTCCCGATCGCATTCTTGGTAAAACCGTTCCCTGTGACAACTTCCAAAATGCGAGACAGTTTCTCTTAGCTGGTGGTGAAAAGGGTAGACAGATTGGCATCTTAACCGCAGGAACCTATCGGATTAATACGGCTCTATTTACGATTATTACTTCGGCAAATGCGGGTCAAAATGGTATGTCGCCGAATGATCTCAAACTCTATTCTGTGGAAACGGAAAAAGTAGGTATTGTCACTACCTTAGATGGTATTCCCATTGAAGCAGGGGCGATCGCAGGGGCGATTATTCCTGAACATGACAACTTCCAAAATGCTCAGTTATTCATTGATGGCGGCGGTCGGCGCGGCTTACAGGAACAGGTGATTCTATCGGGTTCATGGAATCTCAATCCTTGGTTTGCCAAAGTGGAACAGGTGAAAATGACCGAGATTCCCATTGGTTATGTGGGCGTGGTAATTTCCTTTGTCGGTGGCGCTCAAGATGATGTCAGTGGCGCTCTATTTACCCATGGGCATTTAGTGAATGTCGGTGATAAAGGCGTATGGATTGAGCCGCTTTACCCCGGTAAACATCCTCTCAATACGCACATTATGAAAGTGGAACTCGTACCCACAACTAATATTGTGCTGAATTTTAGCGATCGTAACGAAGAGCATGGTTATGACTCTAAGCTCAAAGCCTTGAATGTGCGATCGATTGATGGCTTTGCGTTCAATTTGGAAGTTGCCCAGATTATTCATGTGGGAGCCTTAGATGCACCTAGAGTAATTTCGCGGGTTGGCTCCATGCAAAATCTAGTCGATCATGTACTGCGCCCTACCGTTGGCAATTACTTCCGCAATTCCGCACAGGCTTATACCGTGTTGGATTTTCTGATTGCTCGTAGCGATCGCCAAGCGGAAGCCGCTGATTTTATTCATACGGCTTTGCAATCCTATGATGTCCATGCCGTTGATACGCTATTAGGGCAGATCGCACCACCAGAAACACTAATGCAAACGCTGACCGATCGCAAGATTGCCGAAGAACAGCGTAAAACCTACGAAGTCCAGCGTATATCCCAAACTCAACGTCAAGAACTCGTGAGAGAAACATCGCTCGCTGATATTCAAAGGGAAATCGTCACGGCCGAGCAGGGTGTCCGCATTGCCGAACTGCAAGCTAATGCCAAAGTTAAAGAGGCAAGTGGTGAGGCGGAAGCAATCCGTGTTACAGGTGAAGCCAAAGCTGATGCCTATCGTGCTGGGGTTAATGCCCTCGGTGGTAATTCCTATGTGGCGTTACAAATGATGCAAGCGATCGGTGAAGGTAAAGTCCGAGTCGTGCCAGATGTCGCTGTTAATGGAGGCGATCG
The DNA here is from genome assembly GCA_020404105.1 of Pseudanabaena sp. M53BS1SP1A06MG. Lineage (GTDB taxonomy): Bacteria > Cyanobacteriota > Cyanobacteriia > Pseudanabaenales > Pseudanabaenaceae > Pseudanabaena > Pseudanabaena mucicola_A. The sequence goes on from JADBWH010000127.1 coordinate 8,016, forward strand.
CGGCGGTGGTTTGCTGGATGGTGTATTAGGAATGATGCTTTGGAATCAAACGAAGGAATCAAACGAAACAAAAGTTGATAATTTCCCTAACTTGTCTTCCCACTGATTAGCTGCGCGCAATTAAACATAAAACTTAAAAACCTGTGGCGCACACGCAGTGTGAACCACAGGTTTTTACTATTTAGTCAAACTTTGAAACGGGCAAAGCACGGCTCAAATTAAAGAGTGGCGACGCATTTCGCCACCACTCTTTAATTGCTATAACAAAACTAGATGAGGGGTGATATTACTAGCTACTACGATAGGAGAAGACTTTTCAGGAAAGCTCGCTAGATATAAGCGGCAAGACTCCCATTTACCTTGAACTGGAACTGACAACAAACTGCAATATCCGCCGTTTCGCCCTTGTGGAGCATAATTTTTACAGAATCGACAGTTCATAAAAACCTCATACATCCAGGTTCAATCGATATCATTGTTGCTCTTGTTGTCTTCCTAGCTTGTGATTAATCACTAAATTGATAGTGATCTTGATCACTATCAATTACTGATGTTACGTGGAACAAATATCACCCTCACCCCCCTGCCCCCTCTCCCATCAAGGGAGAGGGGGAGCTAGACAAATTTCTTGTTCCCCTCTCCCCTAATGGGAGAGGGGCTAGGGGTGAGGGTGATATTTGTTCCACGTAACATCAGTCAATTAGTTGATTAATCATTGATAGGAACCTAACTGTATGTGCGGGGCGTATATACTCTGATGCGATCGCCTAGTTCTAAAACCTTAGTCTTGCTCGAACCCACAATAATCACCGTTTGCATATCGGCAAGTTCAGGCTCTAATTCCGCAAGCGTAATCACCTTCACATTCTCGCCTTTACGTCCCATTTTATGACCGAGCACTACTGGTGTATTAGGCGATCGCCACTTTAATAAAGACTCTTTGGCGGATTGGAGTTGCCACTTGCGCTGCGTGGAAATGGGATTATAAATCGCAATCACAAAATCAGCTTGGGCGGCGGCGGATAACCTCTGCTCGATTACTTCCCAAGGTTTAAGAATATCTGATAGAGAAATAGTGCAGAAATCATGTCCAATGGGTGCGCCAATAGCGGCGGCGGCAGATTGAGCGGCGGATATTCCAGGCGCAACATGAATATCGATCTGGTTCCATTTGGGGCGATCTTGATCCACAACTTCAAATACAGCCGAGGCCATACCATAGATTCCCGCATCTCCAGATGAAACAATAGCCACAGATTTTCCTTCGGTAGCTAATTCAAGGGCATGGCGAGCGCGATCTAGCTCAACACGATTATCAGAAGCATGGATCATTTTTCCTTTGGTAAATTCTTTAACTAGATTCACATAGGTTTTATAACCAACAAAATCTGTAGCCGCTTCCAAAATTGCCTTGACTTCATGCGACATCCATTTCGCTGCCCCCGGACCTGTGCCAATGATCGATACTTTGCCGATGCTGATGGGATTTGGAGAGGATTCGGTTTGATATACCAAGTACTGAGAACTTAGTTTGGAAGCGATCGCCTCTAATTTCACTTCCTCAGAAATTACTTCTATTTGATGTGTGGCATCATCAGCAAAGGGAAGATTGCTATCGCTAAGCCAATCTGCCTTACCGATGAGTTTAACCCTTGCCCCTGCTAATAAATCTGCTAGAAAGGTCTTTGTATCTTCATCGGAATTTAACAACCGATAATTAGGAGGAGGAGCTAACAATGAAGTTTGAAAGCGTAAATCGCCTGTGGTTGTGATGGCTGGTTGGACTTGGAGTGATTTGGCGATCGCTCTTGCAAGGTCATTAGCACCATTTAATCCACCCAATAGAGGTACAACTGCACTGCCATCTTCAGCGATCGCAATTACGGGTGGTTCAGCGCGTTTATCTGAGAGGATGGGGGCTAGCGATCGGATGAGGATACCTGCGGCACAAATGCCAATAATTGCGTGTCCTTGACTAAATAGTTCTCTGACAGTTTCACTAAATTTGTCATAGGTATAATCGGCTGTTTGGGTACGTGAGCTAAGTCCATAAATTTTGGCGTTAGGAATGACAGTTTGCAATTGCTTTGCAATTGCAATACTCTTTTCTCCTAAAACAGTGATTACAGGTGATTTCACTTATTTTTACTATTTACTACTTAATAGTTTTTTTTACTGTTAACTTTGTTAATTAATCTCTAGATAAAATTTCTCAACTATAGCAGTCCTAAGTGGTTTGTGGAAGCACACCCTGAATGGGTGCGCTTCCACAAACGCAAAAATATACAAATAATTTTGGACTACTATAGGCGTAATTAAATATAAAAAACTTATGGCACAAGTACAGCCTAAACCATAAGTTTTATAAGGTCACGGTTTAATTGCTTCAATTCTTGCAGATAGACCTTGCTTTGCTAAGCGCGATACCTGTACTTCGGCAATGCTGCGCTCGCTGTAGGCTCCAATCTGGACGACTAAATAACCATTGAGTCTAGACGCAAAAGAGTTGGGTACAATTTGACGGACTTGAGCCACGCCACTGTTAGAAGAAACAGGAACAACTACGCGATACTTGGGAGGACTTTGGGGAGTGAAACTTGTTTTGGAAAGAGGAGCTATCTGAATTGGCTGATTGACAGGTTCACCACTAGGGGGAGAATCTACTACTGGTGGTAAGCTTGATGTAATTTCTGTATTAGAATAAGCGGGTGTATTCACTCCCCTAGGCGTAATTCTAATAATCACTGAGTTTACAGGTTCGTACCAAAAAGAATTATTAGCTTTAGCGGATGATGTATTTCTCACTAATGCTGGCGGAGTATCAAGGTTAGGTGTAAAATTCATCGGTTGACTGCTAGCAATCTGTTGTTCAAGTTTTTGATTGATATTAGTGAAGCGATCGCTTTTAGGTAAAGCGATACTTGGTGCTGTTAAATTTGATATTGGATTGCTAGCAATAGGCTTGGTCACCACACTATTGGCAAATAGGTTAGATGACTGACGCACATTCGCTAGTTGTAAGTTTCCTTTCACTCTCTTAATATCTACTTGATTACCTTTAAGAGCAACCGCATTACGGCTGACATTTTGGATATCAAATGTGTTATTTCCCTGAAAAATATTATTGCCATCATCATTCTCTTTCCCAAAGTCAGGTATTGCATTATCGGAAATCGTAATTCCGTAATTGCGATTGTTGATGATCGCATTACCGCGCAAAACGGGTTTAGCATTAGCTTGGATTAAGAGACCATTTTGGTTTTGAGTAAAGGTATTTTCAGTAATTTGAGGAGCCGCATTTTGGCGAATACTCATCCCAAAAGTGGTTTGCTGAAATAGATTTCCCCGAACATCTGGACTTGATTCCCCCTCGATCGCTAAGCCACTAGTTCCATTCCGAAAAAATTGATTTGTGGAAATAATGGCGGCTGACTTGCCAGTAATTAATGCGCCATCTTGCTGATTATCGATAAAGGTATTATTTGCGATCACAGGGCTAACATTCTCAATCAGAAGTCCGTAGCCTCTAGGGTTCGGATTGGTGATGGTTACGCCGCGTAGTTCGGCTCGATCAGCGATAGTAATCGACACATTTTGTGGAAATCCTGACCCCGTAAATAGTGTTCCACCACCGAAAACCGTTATCCCTTTTCCCTTCTCAACTTCATTTCCCCGCAAAGTTACATTTGGACTTACCCGAATTGGGAACTTCTCACCCGTCGCATTACTATAGGTTCCATAGGCAAGTTGGATAATTTGCCCAGCCTGAGAGCGACTGATAGCATAGGTAATTGTTTTGAAGGGGGCAATATTGCTGCCTTGATCTGGGCGATCGCTTCCTGTCTGCGGATTTACATAGATGATCTTTTGGGTAACTTGAGGACTATTTTGCAAACTTGGGGATATTTGAGATTGAGCCAAGACTGGTGTGGCGATCGCTAAGCTCGGTAACAGGAGCACGATAGGGAGCAAATAAATACCTTGAAAACTAAAGCCTAGAAATGTCTTACGGATGCTAATTTTCATGTACGGATTGCTTTCCATAAATTTACTGAAGTTGTTGAACAGGTTAGTAGTCGAGATAATTAAAAATATTAAATCTAAATTAAATTTAAAAGATGAGCCTTAAGAATCATAAACTACCCTAAGTTCAAAATTGTGGCAAGTCCAAAACTTAAAAGGGCTAAAACTTCAATTCGCTCCTTTTATAGCTATAGCCAAGTAATTTAAAGCCTATTGAAGCTTTGAGTAGTCCAGAAATATTTTTGAAAGTTGCACTTTACGACGCATTCAAAAGTATTTCTGGGTTTGAAGTAAGCGCAAAGCGCTGAAAGACATAACCTATAGCGGTTTTCATTTTGCCTACGGCAAAATGAAAACTCAAAACTCTTACTGGGACTGATTTTTTGTTTTCAAATGAGTGTGTACTCATTTGAAAACCGCTATAGCTACTACTATATTTAGCCTTTAACACCAATACTTGCCTCGGTCGGGATGATGTAGCGTTGGAGAAACACAAATACAATAAATACTGGCAACATTGAAATGGCGGAACCTGCGGCAATTAAGCGCCAATCCTCGGAAAAGGCACTGGCGAGACTGGCAATTCCCCTTGGCAATGTATAAAGCTCAGCCTTATCAACTATCACCAACGGCCAGAGAAAATCACCCCACATCGCCACAAAGGTGAAAACTGCAAGTGTCATCAAGGCAGGTCGTGCCGCAGGTAGCATCACGTGCCACCAAATTCCCATACTAGAGCAACCATCCATTCGTGCCGCTTCTTCCATTTCTTTAGGGACACTTTGGAAGGCTTGACGTAATAGAAATATGCCGAAAGCAGATATCACATAGGGAAAAATCAAGCCAGCATAAGTGTTTTTGAGATTGAGCTGTACAGCAAGAATATATAGAGGAATCATCGTAATTTGAAATGGAATCATCGTTGTGCCAATGATCGCCCAAAAGATAGGATCACGTCCTTTAAATTCCAATCTTGCGAGGGGAAAAGCCGCTAGGGAACAGAACAGTAAATTTAAAATAACGGTGATGCTAGCAACCAAAAAACTATTCCAGAGATAAAGATCAAAACGGGAATTTTTCCAAACCTTGAGAAAATTGTCTAAGGTAGGTTGTGATGGTAATAGCTGTGGTACAGATTGAAAAATATTTTCGGTGGGGGACTTAAAGGCTGTACTTATGAGCCAGACCAGAGGAAATACAGTTAAAGCAGCGATCGCAATTAAGAGAATGAATTGAGGAATATAATTAAATTTATTTGCGGATGATTTTATTTGTTTTGGTTTCATAATCAGATTCAATCCTACAGCCTATCGAGACTTTGAATAGTCCAGAAATATTTTTGAGTAAGCGTAAAGCGACACTTCAAAAATATTTCTGGGTTTTGAGTAAGCGTAAAGCGCTGTATTGTTTTGGTTATTAATCATTAATCAATGAGTTGTAAATCCTTTAAAGCATCAAATAAAATTTTCTTACGAGTAGAAATCATCGAAAAATTGGAATCTTGATTAACGATATTCAGAGTATAAAAATAAACATTGTGATCTCTCTCTAAATAACCAACATACCAACCAATATTTTTCATTCCATCAACATCTCTACCCCAACCAGTCTTACCTCTGAGGGTGTAATGCTCCTGACGATCAATTACCATAATATCCTTCACGGTTTGCATCACGGCAGGTGCAAAGGGCAAATTCTCTTTATATAGCATCACTAAAAATTTAATTTGCTCCTCTGGCGAAATTCTTAGTTTACCTTTCAGCCAAAAAGTATCAACTTTGTCACCAATATCTTGATTACCATAACCAGACGCTTGAATATACTTCCTCATTCTTTCATTGCCCACCCGTCTAGCTAACTCTTGATAAAACCAGACCACTGATCGCTTAAAAGCTGTTCGCATGGTCTGATCTTGATTCCATTCCAGAAATTCATTATTAACTACACCATCCCAAGGAATTACGATATTTTCATTAGCGATCGCTTTAGTTTCAAGTGCTACCAGAGAGTTAAAAATCTTAAATGTTGATGCAGGAATAAAGAGCTTTTGGCAATGATGGGGGTTGTAGCGAATATAGCGATCGCGCTTTAAGTCATACACAATAAAACAACCATCAGATTTTGCTTCTTGGAGATTTCGAGATAGATTTCGCGAAAATTGTGATTGAAACATGAAATGAGATTTAGAAGATGGTCTTGAAGATAGAGACTCGGCATAAATAGGTTGGGTATTCGCAAAATTAACACTATTAACAATAGCTAAAGTCTGCAAAATTATAATCATGGATAATTTCATTAACTAATTACTTTCACTAATAGTTTTAGTCGGATTAATAAATTTAAAAGTCAAGATAGAAATAATAAAAATCATTAGAAATAGAAATACACCAATTGCTGAAGCATAGCCCATTTCTAAGCTAGTAAAGCCCTTGTCATATAAGTAGTAAACTACAGTTTTTGTGCTATTGGCAGGACCTCCCTGAGACATGATATAAACTTCTTCAAATACCTTCATTGCTCCAATTGAAGAAATTACTGCTACAAGAATAATATATGGCTTCATCAATGGGATTGTAATATCTAAATGCTTTTGCCAACCATCAGAACCATCGATCGCCGCCGCTTCATATAAATCTGTAGGGATCGCCTGTAGACCAGCCAGATAAATGACCATGTAGTAACCAATTCCACGCCAAATTACTACGGTAATAATTGCAAAAATAGCAGTTTTTGGATCAGTTAACCAAGGGATTTTAATGTCTTGAAATGCGATCGTTGACAGAAAATAATTTAAAATACCATTTTGAGCATAAACCCATTTCCAAGCAATTCCAGCAACGACAACAGAGACGATTACAGGAAAATAGTAAATAGCTCGAAAAAATTTGATGCTGCGTAATTTTTGATTGACTAAGATTGCTAAAGCTAATGGCAAAATTACGAGACTAGGAACTGCAAATATTAAATAGATTAAGGTATTACTTAGAGTTTTCCAAAAGGTTTGATCATTCCAAAGAGTTAGATAGTTTTTCCAACCAGTAAAAGCAGGACTACCGACAAAATCATAATTTGTAAAACTTAAATATATGGCTTGAAATACAGGTAAGAATGATGTCAAAAACAGAAAGGCGATCGCTGGCAGTAGGAATAAATAAGGAGTCCAAGAAAATTTTTTACCTGATTTTTGCTGTTTTAGTTTTACATTGGGCTGCATAGAAGATCTCAAAGCTTAACAATAATCAAATTTAATTTGACTCAATGGAGAACATCTCACTTGGAATTTAATTATACTTAAATATGAAACCACATAAAATTTTCTTTTTCTAATAGCAGAATATAAGTAAACTAAAAATCGAGATTTATGCCACCTGCTACGTGAGAGACCTATCTGATTGACTGACAAAAGTAGCAAGAAAGTATACAGAGATTGAATTTGAGTAAAAAAGAGGCGTATGCTGTTTTTTGAAGAAAAAGGAGCATAGGACAAATGACCCAAAACGCCTCACGTATCTATAATGAACTAACAA
>JADBWH010000128.1 GCA_020404105.1 Pseudanabaena sp. M53BS1SP1A06MG
AAATTTTTGCCTCAAACCCTATCGGCGTAAGAACTTCAGGATTTTGTGTCCAGTAGTTCATTAGTATTTCATTGCTTTAACTCAGGCTCTGTAAGACTTTTAGCCATAGCTAGTATGTTTATACGGGGGAAGTCCAGATATTACCAGATATGTCATGGGATGCTTTGCTATTCAGATAATAGTAGGTATCGGCTTTAGCGATCGCTGTTTGGGGATGTGGGGGGCGATCGCTTTTTGTGGGAATGTGGGAGGGCGATCGCTGTTTGGGGATGTGGGGGGCGATCGCTTTTTGTGGGGATGTGGGGGGCGATCGCTTTTGGGAATGTGGGAGGGCGATCGCTGTTTGGGGATGTGAAGGGGCGATCGCTTTTGGGAATGTGGGAGGGCGATCGCTGTTTGGGGATGTGAAGGGGCGATCGCTGTTTGGGGATGTGAAGGGGCGATCGCTGTTTGGGGATGTGGGAGGGCGATCGCTTTTTGGGGATGTGAAGGGGCGATCGCTTTTGGGAATGTGGAGGGGCGATCGCTTTTTGGGGATGTGAGAGGGCGATCGCTTTTTGGGGATGTGAGGGGCGATCGCTTTTTGGGATGTGGGAGGCGATCGCTTTTGGGAGGTGGGAGGTGCGATCGCGGTTTTGTTATTTATAATTTAAAGGGGCGATAGCGCAAGCGCTGACTTGTCAGTTCGCTGATTTGGTAGAGATATCTTGAAGAATAAATTACCATACACTTAACTGTGATGAAATAGGTTAATCTTGTTCAGTCGGTACATGATTAAACTAGGCATCACTGAACAAGTACAATCTAAAAACATGAGTAACTTTGAATATGATGAAAATAAAAGTCAAACCAATCTGGCAAAACACGGAATAGACTTCATTAAAGCGCAACAACTTTGGGAAGATGCGAATCTACTGGAGTTTCCAGCCCGAAAAGTCGAAGATGAAGAAAGATTTTTTGCTATAGGTATTATCAATCAAAAATACTGGACAGCCGTAATCACCTATCGCACCGACATTATCCGTATCGTTTCTGTCCGTCGTTCCCGTACCGAGGAGATTAAAGTTTATGAAAGCCGAAGAATTTGACCGCAAATTTGATGCTGGAGAGGATATGAGCGAATTTTTTGACCTATCCCATGCCAGACATCCCAACCGAGAAAAAGAAACAATGGAACTAAAATTACCGCTTTGGATGATTCACCAACTAGAAGCCGAAGCTCAAAAACAGGGTATTTCTACCCAAACCTTTTTAGAAAACTATTTAGTCGAAAACTTTTCCCCTGTTAGCTAAATAGTCGTAATCGCCACCTCTTCATTCCCATTCCATGTTTGAGAATAAACGCGATCGCTTTTAGAAATGTGAGAGCGATCGCTGTTGGGGATGTGAAGGGGCGATCGCTGTTGGGGATGTAGGGAGGTGCGATCGCTGTTGGGGATGTGGGAGGGTAAACTAACGCTCTTGGAGGGAGTCTGGCAAAAGTCTTACAGTCTCTAAACTCTAGCTCTCTTATGGGGTAAGCCTTCAAGCTATCGCTAACTAACAGAAACCCGAAATTTGAGTTTTTATGAGAAAAAAAGTTAGCGAGCACTTGTCAACCAAGGGTTTCAGAATCTAGATTCGGTCAGGGATTTCCGAAAGTCCCTCCAAGAGCGTTACCACTAACACCAATAGCTCATCAAAACTTTTGCAGTTATAATAGTTATAATTATTAACAACCCAGAAAATTATATTCGCAGCTATGAATAACGCATTACAATATATTTGTGATTCAGAAGGGCAAACAGTTTCCGTAGTTGTACCCATTGCCCTTTGGCAAGAAATAATGTCTCAGAGAGAGACAGCTTATCTATTAAGCAGTTCAGCCATGAAAGCAAGATTACTTGCAGCTAGAAAACGTCAAGATGGAATTTCTTTGGAAGCAGCCTGTGAAAAACTTGGAATTTGATATGGATGCTTTTGAGGACTTAGCTTGGTGGATTGAAACTGACCGTAAAAAAGCATTAAAAATCATTAAACTAATTCGTGAAGTACAACGTAATCCATTTGAAGGCACAGGACAACCCGAAGCCCTAAAACACGATCTATCTGGCTGCTGGTCAAGGCGAATAGATCAAGAACATCGTCTAGTTTATGAAGTCCTAGAGGATAAAATCAGAATTTTAGCTTGCCGCTTTCATTACTAGAAATTCGCTACTAGAAATTCGATTTTAGGAATATGGAAATGCCTTAGCGGTAGCTTACCGAAGGTATCCCTGTTCGGGGATGTGGGAGGGCGATCGCTGTTTGGGGGATGATGGAGGGCGATCGCTTTTTGGGGATGTGGAGGGGCGATAGCGCTCTTCGTGACTTGTCAGTTCACAAAACTTCAAAAAGAACGATACCATTAAATTAAAATAAGTCAAACTAATTAAGTACAGCCATGAAAACATCAGCATTCCAGAAAGCTATTGAGTCAGTCGAGATCTTATCAATAGAAGATCAAGAAATATTACTTAACCTTCTGCAAAAAAGACTGCACGAAGCAAAAAGAACCAAACTATCTCAAGAAATTACAGAAGTTCGTCAGGAATTTTATGAAGGAAACTTTCAATTTGGTTCAGTTAATCAATTCTTAGGAGAACTTGATCAACCATGAACATCGCTTGGACTCCTAAATCATTGCGTTCTTTTAAACGTCTAATCCGAAAAGATCCAAATCTTCGACCTCTGATTGAACAAACTTTATTGCAATTGGCTGAAGAACCTTTTTATCCTAGTTTAAGTACTCACAAACTAAAAGGTGAGTTAGCTAATGTCTGGTCTTGTTCAATTGACTATAATTATCGTATTTTGTTTGAATTTTTTGAAAATACTGAAGACCAACAAGAAGCTATTTTGTTGCTCAATTTGGGAACTCATGATGAAGTATGTTGATACGAAAGTGCGATAGCGAAGCGCACTGAAGATATCGCTTTTTGGGGATGTGAGAGGGCGATCGCTTGTTAGGGATGTGGAGAGGCGATCTCTGTTTGGGAATGTGGGAGAGCGATCACGAAGCACAACCTAAAAATCATTTGCTAAAATAGAAGTAACTTAAAGTTACAGGAAAAACAAATAAATGATCACATTAGAAATGGCGATCGCTAAAATTAAACAATTACCTCTTGAACAGCGCAATGAAGTAATTAAATTTATCGAGTTCTTAGAATTTAAAGCAGGAAACATTGATATTATTTCCCAAGAAACAAAAACTACAAAGAATTACCCACTGAGAGGAAAACCTATTACCATTTCTAGGGATTTTGATGAACCAATGCCTGAACTTTGGGAAGCATTAGCAGAATGATTTTACTAGATACCCATATTTGGCTATGGTTACTTCACGATCCTAGTCAATTATCACAGGCAGCACAAACAGCTATTGAAAGTGAAGAATCTCAAAATGGCTTATTAGTTTCCGCTATTTCTGTTTGGGAAGTAGCAGTTAAATCTAGTGTCGGTAAATTAGCTCTGCCTTTACCCATTGATGAATGGTATGAGTTAGCGGAAACTCATTCAGGTATGATCATAGAACCTTTATCACCCATAGATGCAATTGCCAGTACACAATTACCAGACGATTTTCATAAAGATCCAGCAGACAGAATTTTAGTTGCTATTGCCAGACGTTATGAAATTCCCCTTGTTACCTGTGATGCCAAAATTTTAAATTATCCCCATGTAAAAACAATTTGGTAAGTGTGCAATTGCCTTTTTTTGAAAATGAGAGAGTGCGATAGCGCAAACACTGACTTGTTAGTTCGATGTTTGGGGATGTGAGAGGGCGATCACATTTCTAATACAGTATTGAGAGCGCTTATTCGACTTCATCTTGCAAATCAAGTGCGAATTTAATTGCTTGCTGAATTTCCAGCATAACTTCCTCTGGTAACTTACCTAATTTTCGCTCTAGTCTTACCGTTGGGATAGAGCCAATACCTTGAACATTAGCTATGGAATCTCGTTCCAGAAATTGTAGTCGAGGTAGTACAACCTCATAAAGACTTCCGCGATTTTGGGTGGTTAGTGGTACATAAATCGTCAAGGCTCGTGGTGGATCTGGGTCATCACGGGATACAATGATCACTGGGCGTGTTTTTGCAGCCATCCCCAAATCAGCAAGCCAAATTTCACCAAGTTTAGGGTTCATCTAACAAATCCAAAACTTCTTGCTCTACTATACGGGTTCTGAGAATATCTAAAACATCCTGATCTGCCATTTCAATGATTTCTAAAATACAATGGCGAACTTGTTCTGCTACAGCAGGTTGCCAGTAACTTAACTTTGTACTTAGTTCCGCAATTAAAGCATCCATAATAATTCTCTATACTTCTAACTATCCATATTAAACTACTTTTTCAACAAATTATTACTCAGCTTCTCATCAAATTACTATCCTAAACTAAGTTTTTGGAATATGGGAGGGCGATCGCTTTTAGGAATGGGAGGAGGTGCGATAGCGCTCTTCGTGACTTGTCAGTTCGCTGTTTGGGGATGTGAGGGGCGATCGCTTTTAGGGGATGTGGGGAAGTGCGATAGCGCTCTTCGTGACTTGTCAGTTCGCTGTTTGGGGATGTGGGAATGCGATCGCTTTTTGTGAATGTGGTGAGCGCTCGCTTTTAGGGAGATAGTCAGGAGAGCGATCGCTTTTTGGGGGTTCTAGAGGAACTGCGATCACTTTGATGCTTTCAGGAATGGTAAAGGAAATAAACTGAGGTATAATAGAACTAACAAGCAAAGAAAGACTAGGAAAATAGATATGATTACAGTAGAATTTCAAACCACTATTGAAAATGGCATCATCCAAATTCCCGAACAGTACCAACAACAGTTAAAACAACCCAATATAGTTAAAGTCACTCTTCAACAAGAAACTTCTGAACAGTCTGGAAATTACCTCCAATATTTATTAGAAAATCCGTTAAATATAAAAAAATTAACTCCAATGAAACGAGAAGAAATTTACGAAAACGAATAAAAACATGACAAATTTTCTAGATTCAAATATCTGGATATATGCACTTAATCAGAGTCAAGATATCCGAAAACATAAAATTGCTAACCGTCTAGCCACACAAACAGGACTTTATTTGAGTACCCAGGTAATCAATGAAGTTTGTGTAAACCTAATCAAAAAAGGAAATTTTTCTGAAAATCAAATTCAAAATCTTATTCAAGGTTTTTATCAAATTCATCATATCATTGAAATTGATTTGAATATATTGTTAACAGCATCCACACTAAGAACAAAATATTTATTCTCATTTTGGGATAGTTTAATTATCGCGAGCGCACTATCAGTTAATGTGAATCAACTCTATTCAGAGGATATGCAACACGGTTTTACAGTAGAAGGATTACAAATTATTAATCCTTTTCTCTAAGCGATCGCTTTTTGGGGATGTGGGAATGCGATCCCTTTTTGTGAATGTGGTGAGCGATCGCTTTTAGGGAGATAGTCAGGAGAGCGATCGCTGTTTGGGGAAGTGGGAATGGCGATCGCTGATAAGAATGCGGCAGGTAATGAGACACAACGGGTTGAGTTTACGGGAAGAGAGTTTGATCAGGAGATTGGGCTATATTATTACAGAGCAAGGTATTATGATGGGAATACGGGAAGGCAGCAATTCTCATTTTAAGGTTTCATGACATTAAAACCCTTGCACCTAGAGGGGTTAATAATTCTTAACGAATCTCTAGATCGCTGAAACAACGCAAAATCGTTTCAAAATGAGAATTGCTGGGTGATAACATCTTCGTTGAAGATATTAACTTCGTTTCCTGGTCTAGGGGTATTGTTAGAAAACAATCTCTGGATTCAGGCATTGGTAGTTTTATTAACGAGATACTACCGTTTGTTGTTTGGAAACGGGGGAAATATTATCTTAAGGTCGATAAAAACGGAACTTCCCAGGAGTGTCCTAATTGTGGCGCGTTCACTGGTAAAAAGTCGTTATCGGAAAGAGTTCACCGGTGTGATTCTTGCGGTCACATCGAACTGAGAGATACGGCATCAGCGAAGGTAATCGAGAACCGAGGAAAAAACGCGGTCGGGCTGACCGTTTTGGAAAACGCTTGCGGAGGCGGTCTGACGGGGGTCGTTCAGTTAAACCTGTTTGATCTAGTCAAGAGCAGTTGACATCCTCGCCGCCCTAAAAGTGCGGCGATTCCTAAACCTCACGATTTAAGTTTCTGCTTCCACCACCGTCGCATACCACAGTTAAAAAACCATGTACTGTCTTACACAGAGTCCACAGACTTTCGCCCCATTTC
>JADBWH010000129.1 GCA_020404105.1 Pseudanabaena sp. M53BS1SP1A06MG
GATCCTCGAAGAGGATAGCAAAGCGATTAAGTGCAGGTTTCCAATCACGAATCGAGCCTCGTCCACTTCTTAGAAATATTCCGCATCGCCAAATAGACCAATTTGAAAGCAGCCTCATCAGATGGAAAAATCTGTTGAGATTTAATCACTTTCCGCAAACTGCTATTCATCGACTCAATCGCATTGGTGGTATAAATCGCTCGACGAATTTCAGGAGGGAAAGCAAAGAATGGGATAATATGCGCCCAATGACTGCGCCAAGACTTGGAGATCGACGGATATTGCTTGTCCCATTTCTCAGCAAACAACTCAAGGTTAAACTCAGCCTCCGATTCAGTGGTCGCACTATAAATAGCCTTGAGGTCAGCACAAACCTGCTTGCGTTGCTGCCAAGGCACAAAAGCGACTGAGTTTCTGACCATGTGGACAATGCATAACTGCACCTGAGTTTTAGGAAATACCGTCTCAATCGCATTAGGAAAACCAGTCAAACCATCAACACAAGCAATCAAAATATCTTTGACTCCACGGTTGTGAATTTCGGTGAGTACTGACAACCAGAATTTCGCTCCCTCATTCGGGGAAATCGGGGCTGTAACTCGACTCACTCAAAGTCAAGAAAGCCAATGGCAAGCTATACGAGAAATGCAGATTGATGTCAGAGAGATGCAATCTGAGGCTCGAGGCTTAGAGGTCGAGAATCGCAGGATTTTGCAAAGAGTATTTGGCAATGAGTTTTAGCGATCGCGGGTACTGGTTCCGCATGATAAGATTATTTAGCTAAAAAAACCCTGTCAGGCAAGTTTTTTTGCAGTTCTAATATCAAATCGTCGAAATCCAGATGCCAAAAGGGGGACAGGGCTTTGTTCTATCTCGCGGAACCAGTGCCTATCACTACAACTATAACCTTAAAAATAATTTTGACAAAAATAATTTTGACGGGCGTTGATAGATATGGTAAGGTGCGCTACGCTATTAGTCTAAATTGCTTAAATAAATAATTATTTGATGTCAATGAGTTATCAATCCCAAGCATACGTGATCGCTAGTCGCCAAGAAGATCTAGAAAGACATCTTCTTGAGGCTGCAGTTGTAGATCGAGAACAGTTGGCAGTGGCTAAACGTTGGCAAGAGCGTCAAGAGGGTCCTTTGCTGATGATTTTGTTACAGCTTAGTTTTATTGATTTACAGCAATTTAGTGGTTTGTTGGATTGGTCTGGTCACGGACGGATGGATACTAGTTATTAGCCACCACTGACAGGGGGGAGCAGTGCAACCTCATCACCATGATTCAAAAGAGTATGTGGTTCAGCAAAGTTTAAGTTAATTGCATAACGGGTTAGCGATCGCCATTTTTCGAGACTTGGTTGTTGAGTGACTAAGTGATCGAATATTTGCGATACGGTTGTTCCTGATTCGATTTCTAGGTGAATTTCATCAGTCGCAAATACTTCTTGAAAAATTGCGAAGAGTTTAATCTTGACCTGAATCTGGTTAGGATTCGTGAACATGGGCATTTTCGGCATCCTCATAGGCAGCAATGATGTGATGGACGAGGGGATGTCGGACAACATCAGTCTTATCAAACATATTAAAAGATACTCCCTGCACTCCTTTGAGGATATTCATGGCGATGATCAAGCCAGATTTTTGGTGACGCGGTAAGTCGATTTGGGTAATGTCGCCAGTAACTACCATCCGTGATCTAAATCCTAAACGAGTTAAGACCATTTTCATTTGCGCGGCTGTTGTGTTTTGTGCCTCATCAACAATGATGAAGGAGTTATTGAGTGTGCGTCCGCGCATATAGGCAAGGGGAGCAACTTCGATAATGCCGCGTTCCATGAGTTGGGGGACTTTTTCGGAACCGATCATCTCATGCATCGCATCGTAGAGGGGACGCAAGTAGGGATCAATTTTTTGCTGTAAATCTCCAGGCAGAAAGCCGAGGCTCTCACCTGCTTCGACTGCGGGACGAGTAAGGATAATTCGCTCAAATTTATTACTCTGGAGTGCGCTAACTGCGGCAACCGCAGCGAGGTAGGTTTTGCCAGTACCCGCAGGTCCGACCCCAAAGATCAGGTCATGGGTTTCCATTGCTTGCACATATTGCTGTTGGCGGTAAGTGCGGGTTTGGATCGAGTCACCACGACGGTTTCGCGAAATGGTCGCCCGATCGCGCCAAGAGGTAGTACGTTCCTCAGCGATCGCTTGTTGGGCGGCGCGAATATCGACAGAAGCGATCACTTTTTCCTGTGACCATAGGGGCTTGAGGGCTTTGATTATTTGCTCACACACATCAATCTGTTCGGATGTCCCATCAATCAATAGGTCTTGTCCCCTCATGACTAGCTTTACACCAATCTCATCGGCTAATAGTCTGAGATTTTCCTCACGATGACCTGCAAGGGCGATCGCGCTACTCTGGCTTGGCAGACTGAAAATGTATGGTTCGTTGTGGGGAGTACCCATTAAATTAATTTTCCTCTGAGGTTGCTGTATATAAACAGAGGATTGTTTTCCCGCCGAAGGGAGGAAAACAATCCTAAGCAATGCGCCTACAAAATATTATTTGACAAGATTTTCAGCACCACTGATTACACGGGCGGAAATAATTTTGTCACCTAACCTTAGTTTATCCAAAGTTTCCTTGCCATCGGTGACATAACCAAAAACAGTGTAGTTGCCATCAAGCAAATTCAAACCTGCGGGGGTCAATTCAGACTCGAATAGGTAGATAAAAAATTGCGAGGAGCCACCATTAGGATTGTCGTTAGGATGAGCCATTGCCACCGTACCAAAAGCAGCAAAGGGCAGCACAGGTATGACTCCTGATAGACCTGTTTCTTCAAAGGTTTTGCCGTAGTTGGGGACTTTCTGATCAGGTAAACGCACTTCGATAGGTACTGTCCGATACTGCTTTGTCTTGGGATCAATATAACCATCGGCTGCACCCTCTGGATCGCCTGTTTGCAGATAGTAATTTTCATCGGCTCGGGTGAAGATCAATCCATCATAAAAGTTTTGCTGTACGAGATCGATAAATTGACCTGCATTCACTGGAGCGTTGTAACCATCTACAGTGATTATAGCATTACCTTTTTCGGTGACTAGCTCGACAAGCGCACGTCCTTTGAGTTGAGGCAGATTTGCATATTGATCAGGAACTTTGAAAGGAAATTCTTTAATTAGATCGGATTCGATCAGTCCCACATAATCCAAGGACTTTTCTGCTAGAGCCTTGACATTATTACGATCCTTGATTTCGATTGCTTCTTGTAGTGGCACAAGTGCTTTCTCTAAACTAGCGAGGTGTTCAGTGACACTTGCTTGGCGATCACTATTAACTGCCGCAATCAAATCCACCTTATTTTGACTAATGGTTTGTGCAACTGTTTCAATATCTCTTTTTAGACTACTCCAGCGCTTAAGATTTGCTTGACGGGGGATTTGCTCTAAAGTACGCTGCACATCACGCAATAGGTCATTATCAATCGGGAGTGCATTCCGTAAAATAATCCGTGGATCTTTGATAGCACTTGTGGTTGGTAATGCTGCGATACTTGGTTGTATTGCAATTGCAAATACAATCATTAATGATGTCATCATCAAAGCAGCGACAAAGGTTGTCGCGCTTTTGAACCAAGCAGTTCTATAAAAATGAAGACTTACTCGGTCTAACTTACGATCTAAATTAAGATTTAACATTACACCCAAAACTAAACTAGCCATTTAAAATGCTATTTCATTTGGTTGCACTGTTTGGCAAACTTATTCTGATTTCATGCTTTCCTATGGAAAAAAATTTCATTATGATTAGCGTGGGCACTGAAACTCAAGTAGATCAAAAGTTGTATGCTCAGACCGATGAATCTTTTGACACTCCCCGCAATGAAGTGACGGGGATTCCTGATTCAGCGAGACAACTTACCAGATAGACTTGCATCTATTTGGCAGAGGTCGAGCTCTCCACAGGCGTTAATTTCCCTAAGCCCTAGGGTATTTAGACCTTTAGCTAAGATATTCAAAGCAGCATTGTGGTCACGGTCTAATACAGTGCCACAAGGCCCACAGTGATGTGTACGCTGACTCAAAGTTTTGACAACTTGCTTACCGCAGTTTGAGCAATTCTGGCTTGTATATTGTGGCGGCACTGCAACCGTGACCTTACCAAATACTTTGCCAAAATACTCAACCCAATCTCGAAACATAGACCAGCTTGCATCAGATATTGATTTAGCTAATTTACGATTCTTGACCATATTTCGCACTTGCAAATCTTCATAAGCAATCAGGTCGTTAGACTGAACTACGCACCTTGCAGTCTTAATCGCAAAGTCTTTACGCTGCCTACTTACTTGCAAATGCTTTTTAGCTAATCGTTTAATTGCTTTCCTGCGATTAGCAGAACCCTTTTTACGCTTAGAAACTTTGCGCTGCAACTTTTTGAGTTGACGCTCTGACTTTCTAAGGATTCTGGGATTTTCGACTGTTTGACCATTGCTATCGGTATAGAAGTGATTGAGTCCAA
>JADBWH010000013.1 GCA_020404105.1 Pseudanabaena sp. M53BS1SP1A06MG
GTCGAGATTTGACAGCAAGACCAATGACCACTTACGACAGTGAATATGGCAGTGCCATCTTTTTAAATTTAACCGAGGATATTCCCGCAGACTTACTTCGGCAACTTTTAGCTTAGAGAGGATGAGACGGTTGGACATTTGTGGTTAGGTTGGTGAGCAAATGCCTTCTTTGCTTCACACCGCCTCATATCTATCCAATTAACTGCACGCTTGATCCGTCGCCATTTTTAGACACTTCGATTAGTGTATTAAAAGCTTCTTTCATTAGTGGCATATGCGTAATCACGAGAATGCACTCAAAATCGTGTGCGATCGCATTTATGGCACTGACAAGACGATCACATCCTAACTGATCTTGACTGCCAAAGCCTTCATCGATAATAAGGGTTTGTAAAGTACTGCCTTTCCGCTGTGCAAGGACACGAGAGAGGGCAAGGCGCACTGCAAAATTAATGCGAAAAGCTTCACCGCCTGAATAAGTTTCATATGGTCTTGTACCTTTGGTGTCGGCAATTTCAATGTCGAGGGTTTCGATGAGGCGATCGCTTTTTTTGCCAGATTTTTGAGTAATGAATCGCACGTTTAATTGGCGATCGCTCAGTTGCGCGAGAATTTGATTGGCTTCCACTTCAATTTGCGGTAAGATATTTTCGAGCATTAGGGCTTGAATGCCATTTTTCCCAAAAGCTTGATAGAGTTCAGTATGGATGCGCTGACGTTGGCAAGCAGTTTCGATTTGAGCGATGGTTTCTTGTTCACGTTGTCGGCTTTGCTCTAGTTGCTGTTGGGCTTGCTGAAGGCTACCAATTAGGGCGAGGAGAGAGTCCATTCGCGATCGCCAGTTTTGTAAATTTTGCTTTAGAACTTGAATCTCACGACCATGATCGCCTTGAAGAGATTGAATTTGTGATTGTAATTCCGTAATTTGATTGGTAATTATTTGTAATTCCTGCTGTTGTTTAGTTTGGGACTGTTGCAAATGGCTTACCTGTTGCTGAAGTTCAGGATATTCCTCTTCGGCGCGAATGAGTTCTTGATAGCGTAATAGCGATAGAGTGAGTTCTTGCTTTTGGGTGCGGAGTTGTTGATGGAAATCGGGATCGTAACCTAGTTGAGTCAGAGCGCGATCGCATTGTTCAAGTTCATGCTGTACTTCTAGATCGATCAAATTTTTTTGTAAACGCTCATTTAATTGATTGATTTTTAATTGAAGGTCAGGGATTTTTTGCGAGAGATTATCCGCTTGACGTTGGGCGTTTTTTAATTCCGATTGCTTGATTTCCGCCCAGCGCCAACGCTCAATATCACCACGAGCAAGGGCATGATTTTTTTCATCATAGGCAAATTTATGAATATTATGATCAATTAATTCCATCTCCTCCCATGCTTCTCGTAAATAATTTTTTGTTTGCAAGCGATCGCTTAAATCTTGGATTTCGGCATTAATGATTTCTAGCCTTTGCACTGACTCGGATATAGCTTTGAGTCTTTCCTGTAAAGTTCCCTTACGCTGAATTAAATCATTAAGCGGTGCAAGTTCTTTCTTTAATTGGCGATATTCCTCACGCAAAACTTCAATTTCACAATTAGAAGCCGCCTGCTGCTCCTTGACCACCCAAATATCCGCTTGCAAATCGCGAGATTCTTGCTTGTGCTTTTTCTGAACTAATTGCCAATGTGCTTCGTCAAGCGGGCGATCGCATAATGGACAGGGAGCATTTGGCACAGTTAACTGACGCATTTTTGCTTCTAGTTTATTAAATGCTGTCTCTGTATCCGCCAAACGGGTTTTTAATCTCTCCAAAAAGTCCCTGCGTTCCAATCCCTTTTCATGGACACGCTGTTGATAGACTTGTTTTTTTTGCAAAGCATCGATTTGGCGATCTAACTCCTGAGCATGATTGAGTAAGCGATCACGATCTTTGACTTGCAATTGCAATTGGTCACGCTTAGCAACTAATTCTTCTAACTTTGCCGTTAGTTTAGTTTCTTCCCTTTCTAACTGATGCTTAAGCGTCTGATAGCGATGGACGAGTGGTGTAGATTGAGCATGGAGTCGATCAAATTCCTGCAAAACTGCCCTTGCTTTGTGTAATTCAGTGATCGCAGCTTCAATTTCCGTAGCCCGACTCAACACACCTTGCAAATCAGTTTCCTGTTGTACTAGGCTTTCTAACTGCGCTTGATAATGGCGTAACTGACCTTTAAGTTCGCTTTGCAAACTAGCGAGTTTATGGCTAAAGTCTCCACGTCTTTCACTTAACTGTTGATATTTCTGAAACTTGCGCTCTAGTTCAGTCTCTTGATTAGACAGCAATTGATAGCATTCGTAATCTTGCAAAATTAGCGATCGCTCTCTTAAGTATACTTCTAATTGCTGTAATTGCTTCTGTTGGCTAGCGAGTTGTCTTTCTATTTGCGTCAGGTTACCAGAGAGCGAAGTTTGCTGTTGCTGTTGCCAAATCAACTGCTGGAAAACGCTGGTATATTGCTTTTGTAAATCTTCGACAGCTTGCAATTTAGCGCGATCGCGATTTTCCCACGTTTGCAAATCTAATAACTGCGATCGCAAAGTTTCTAACTGTGGCGCAATTTCGGCTCCCGCTAAAATCTGTTCTTGCAAATGCGCTAACAAATTTTCTAAAACCGCCGATTCTGCCTTGCTATTTCGTGCAATATCCTTAGCCCTTTCCGCCAAATCGTCGTACTGCGATAGTGCCAGCATATCCGCCAAAATCTGTTTGCGATCACTGGGACGCTTCAGCATAAATTCATCAGCACGACCTTGCCGCAAATATGCCGAGTTGACAAAAGTTTCATAATCCATTTTCAGATGGGAAATGATACTTTGCTGCGTCGATCGCACCTTACGCTCTGTCAGTGATTTAAACTTGCCTTCACTCTGCACCTGAAATTCTAGAGAGGTCGAACTATTGCGCGATCGGGTTCTAATTACACGATAGACCTCACCACTTGCGATAAACGTAAAATCAACTTGTGTCTCCTTTGTTCCAACATGAATCACATCATCTTCACTCGCCGCCCGACTTGCTCCCCACACCACCCAAGAAATTGCCTCCAATAGAGAGGACTTTCCTGCTCCATTCGCGCCACAAATACAAGCAACATGTAGCCCACTAAAATCTAAGGCTAATTGTTGATAGCTCAAGAAATTTTTTAATCTTAATTTCTGAGGGATCATGGGGAATTATTTTTAATGTGACAGAATCTTTCCTAACCAGTTATACTAGCAATTATTTAATAATCATAATAATGTATCGCTTCACAAACGAGTATCTTTCTAATTTTTTACTTTTACCTTTTTACTTTTTACTTTTGCCTTCAAGCCGAGAGCGTTATGGAAATATGGGAAGAAATTAGTCGCCAAAGAGTCAAATACATTGTCGATAGCTATCTATTAGCTGGTGATGACGATGAATATTTTGATGACTATTTAGAAGATCTCCTCCAAGCCTATCCACCACCACAAATTGAGTTAGCGCTTGTTGAAATCTTGATTGAAGGCTGGCGTTATTTTCCCCTACAGCGTGGAGTTCCATTTCTGGAGCGATCTCACAATCTTTTGAAATCTTGGGAAAACAAGACAATTACCCCAAATATTTCGGCAACCCAATTTCGTCTGATTACAGGGCTAGATCCCACATTGATATTCGGAATAAGTATAGATACTCATTCAACAAGAAGTATATTCCCTTCTGTAAGTAGATAATTCGGTAGTCCTAAAAAGGCAAGGACTTATTGTGATAAAAAAGTGCAGAGCTTCGGAGCCGCCCATCTTTACCTACATAGCACTACCTAATTATCTTGGCATAGGCAAAAAAATCACTATAGCTTAATTAGATTTGTGGGAAGCCTACCTTTGGCTGCGCTTCCCACAAATCATTATTGATCCGCAGAAATATCATTAGATACTGTAGAGGTAGCAGCTTCTTTGGGGATCCGTTTTTTTCGCTCAGCTTCCACCATGTCAGCTATCATTTGTCTGGCTTGCTCAATTTTATCGAGGTTAGAGCGATACAAATCAATATCCTTGAGTAAGCGATCACTTCCAAACTTTAAATTTTCACTAACTAATTTCAGCACTTCTTCCCGCTTGGTATTGTCGGAGATCGTCTCAGGATCACTGATTTCTAATAAAGCGTATAGTCCAACACCGAGTAAACGGCTATATTTGAAATTTTCTTTGCTGGCAATAGTATGTATTTGTCCTGCTAGCGGTTCAAGATAGACACTCGATTCGAGCTTAGTCAATAAATTCTTGACTTCATTAGGCGATCGCGTAGCAAGATCGCTCAAAGTCGTTGCGTCTTGGCGGACGAGATCGGAGTCAAACTGAAGCGCACAACATAGGGCATGAAATATGGAAAAGCGATCAGTTTCAGGCTTGTAACCAACAGTAAAGCGATCAAATGTGGTCACAAAGCCGAGGGCAAAGATTGAGTCATAAACAAATGTTTGATTGACTTTGAGCAGATGCACTTCCACCAAAAGCTCATCTACAACCCGTCGATAGACTTGATTAACTGGCTTGGGGAAAGCTAAATAAAAATCTTTTTTGGTATCAGAAACAGTACGGACGGTATTCACAGTTAGCAAAACCTAACGACAAGATAGTTCAAATAATCATCGCACAGATAGCACTAGCATCAGTCTATCGATGTGGATAAATTTAGATTTAAGTACTGCTAGAAACGAAAAACCAGAAGAGAGTTGCGAGGCAAAGCGTCGCAACTCTCTTCTGGTTTTTATGTCTTAATTTACTTGGATACAAGCTAATCTTTGCGTTTAGGCTGGGAAACGCTATATTGTTAATGCTTACAGTTTGCTTAGTAATTATTGAAAGCATGGCAAAGCAACGATTTCAATAATTACTAATTCAGCGCAACGCGCTGTATAACGCACCAAGTCTTTTAGGTAAACCTATCCATGAATTTAGCTCGGCTAATCTCCGAAACGGCTGCCAAATATGCCGACAAGCCTGCAATCATCTTTGAGAGCAAAATTTGGAGTTATCGAGATTTTGAGCATCAAGTCCGCAATTATGCCGCCATACTTCAGCACTTAGGTATTAAAAAAGGCGATCGCGTGACAGTGCAATTACCAAAATGTATTGAATTTTTATTTTTGCATTTTGCGATATTGTCTATAGGTGCGATCGTACTACCTCTAAATCCCGACTATTGCCCTGAAGAAGTTAGATATTTTTTAACCGATTCAGGGAGTTCTTTATTAGTTACGAATAGCTCTCTTTACAACAAAGTCCAAGCAGAACTAAAACATTTATCGGCATTACAGATTCTACATACAGAGAATATTCCCACTTTCCCAATAGCAGAATTTATTCCTGAATATGCCGCAGGTGATGATGATATTGCGATGATTTGCTATACCTCAGGAACTACAGGGCGATCGAAAGGGGCAGCGATTTCCCATCGTAATCTCATCATGAATATGAAATCTTTGCATCAAGCATGGGCTTGGAGCGATCGCGATATTTTGCTCCATGTCTTACCACTATTTCATGTACATGGTTTAAATGTTGCGGCTTTGGGCTGTCTCTACGCAGGCGCTACGATGATAATGTTTGAGAAATTTGAGGCGCTCCGCACATGGGAAACTCTAACTTCTCAGAATTGCACTATTTTTATGGCAGTGCCGACAATTTATCAAAGATTGATGAATGCATGGGAAAAACTGGAACCCAAGCCTAATTTGCAACAAATGCGCCTATTTATCTCTGGCTCTGCTCCCCTTAGCGATCCGCAATTCTATCAGTTTGAGAAACTGACAGGATTTCGGATTCTCGAACGTTATGGAATGACAGAAACAGGCATGAATGCATCGAATCTGATTACATCAGAGCATCGCAAGGCTAAGAGCGTTGGCTTTCCATTATCAGGAGTGAAAATTCGGATTGTGAATGCAAATGGTGAGGATGTGGAAGAATCAGAAGTTGGAGAGGTTTGGATTCGTGGTGATAATGTATTTCAAGGCTATTGGCAAATGCCCGAAAAGACCGCCGAAGCCTTTGTTGATGGATGGTTTCGCACAGGTGATCTCGGATTTCAAGATCCCGATGATGACAATCGGCTCTATTTAGTAGGACGTGTGAAGGAGCTAATTATTACGGGCGGACTGAATGTCTATCCTAAAGAAATCGAGAATATTTTGGAAGGTCACGAGGCAGTTAAGGAGTCAGCCGTAATTGGCTTGCCTGATCAGGATTTTGGCGAAAAAGTTGTGGCAGCGATCGCTCTCCAAGATGACATGAGCATTGCTCCTGAAGTATTAATTGATTACTGCAAAAGTCGCCTTGCCTCTTATAAGTGTCCTAAACAAATCCTTTTTGTCAACGAACTTCCCCGTAATGCAATGGGTAAAATCCAGAAAAACATCTTAGCTCAACAACTTAAATAATAGAGGCGACGCAGTGCGTCGCCTCTACATCATTGAATTCAATAATAAGTAGTTTGACATGAGTAAACTAAAAACCCAGAATTTTGTTCCGCCCGCGTAGCAGGCGGAACAAAATTCTGGGTTGGGTTTTAATTAAGTTGAGCTACTTAGAAGCGACGCGCAGCGTCGTTTCTATTATTTAACTGAGGCATTAAGGTTGCTAGTTTGCTGCAAACTTGCGATTTGTTGCTGCACAGATGGCGAATATAAGCGTAAATAGTTCCAATAATTACCTAAAACCTTCGATACATAGTCTCTAGTTTCTTCGTAAGGAATATTATTGACAAATTCATCGGGATCGCCAACACCACGCTCTTCAACCCATCTGCCGACTGCTCCAGGTCCTGCATTATAACTAGCGACAGCCAACATCGAGTTATCCTTGTAACGATTATGCGTATAGTCCAGATACCAAGTGCCGAAACTAATATTATCCGCAGGATTATCCAGATTGTAATTGCTTACACCCTTTTTGCTGGCAATCCATGAGCCTGTATCAGGCATAATCTGCATCAAGCCGATCGCACCAGAACGAGAACGGATTTGTGCTTCAAATCGTGACTCTTGACGCATCAAACCAATTACCAATGGGGGAGAAAGCCTCCTTTCACGCGACCAGTTGGAAATGATATCCCAATAATGGAATGGATAGAGGGATTGCATATAGGCAGGATGCTGCTTGATTTTAGCGATTTCTGCTTTTTGAGGAGAAGGAACATCAATCAAATCTAAACTTTCGATGGTTTTAATACCAACCAAATTATCCTGAACTGCTACACGCAATACCCCATCCGTAAAAATTTCGCTAGGCTCCAAATTCCGCTTTGCACCTAGTTCTGTTTGCCATTGTGATCGCGCATCACGATCTAGCCCCAGTACATATAACTCTTGCAACTTTGCCGAACCAGCAGGTAACGGAGTACGCGCACTCGGAATAGCAATCGCAGGCGCTGTATAGCGTGCAGTGGTAAATGTACCCACTTGCCAACCAAGGGAACCTGCGGCACGCCATGCATAGTAAGATTCGGGGTGCTGACGAATTGTAAATTCAAAAAACTTCTTCGCTCTGGATTTGTCGCC
Organism: Pseudanabaena sp. M53BS1SP1A06MG; assembly: GCA_020404105.1. Classification (GTDB taxonomy): domain Bacteria; phylum Cyanobacteriota; class Cyanobacteriia; order Pseudanabaenales; family Pseudanabaenaceae; genus Pseudanabaena; species Pseudanabaena mucicola_A. The sequence continues at coordinate 7,558 of JADBWH010000013.1, forward strand.
AATTTGGTTAGCCCATTTGCCAGCCCAGAAACTTGCTTCAGCAGCAGCATCACTATCAGGACTATTGGCAATAATCGCATCAACCGTAGCGATCGCATTATTCAGTTGTCCGCCGCGTGCCTGACCTTTGGCAATGCGCCAACGCAGTTGACTCGCCGCCTCACTACTGCCATATCGCTCTAGCAATAGATTTCTAGCATTACTAGCGGCTTGTGGACTGCTAAGTTTATCTTGCAAAATGGCTGCTTTAGTGGCTAACGCTTCGCCTGCGGTGTCAGGGTAGTTCGCCACAACGCGATCCGTAGCTGTGATCGCGACTTCAGGAGAGCTAATCTGAGTAATACGAATCAGAGCGCGAGGGGCTTGAGGACTTTGGGGAAATTGCTGCACAACGCGATTGTAAGCGACTATGGCTGCCTCAATCTGTCTACCACGGTGGAGGCTACGGGCATATAGATATGCTGTAAGTGGATTGACTGTCGCCCGAGCATATGCATTAGCCGCTTTGCCAAATTCAAAATTTTTGTAATATGCCTCAGCGATCGCCCACCATTGATCACCCTTAAGTGCAGGTGAGCTAGCAACTAGTCGATCTAAAATTGGGACAATACCTTTCGTATCGCCAAAATAAGTCGCTAAATGGGTCATCAACTCAACTCGATTGGGTGCTTGGGCTAATAAACGGAGTACGACTTCTTGCGATCGAGGATGAGCAGGGAATTTATCTATAAGTTGTTGGTTCTGACCCAATGCAAACATGGCTTCTGCTGCCACAGGACTATTGGGGAAATTGGTTAAAATGCTTTGCCAAGTAGTTGTTGCTCCTTGGAGATCTCGCAGTTGAGTCTGTGCCTGTGCACGCTTGAGCAACACATAGTCAGCCAAGATGGGATATGCGGTTTCCAATTTATCAAGAGCAGTGATCGCTTCACGATATTTTCGGTTATTAAGGTGGATATCTGCAATTACTAATCTTGCACGAACGCGATCAATATCCTCCGAGTACTGTTGAGCTTGAGTTTCTAATTTGGCGAGTCTTTGGTCAACTGACGAGTAGGTGAGAGGATCAAAAGATCTGTTGTCGCGATTATTGGCTAAGCTTGCATTAAAAGCAAGATCTGACTCAGAAGAAGTCGTAATTATTGGGGCACTAGCTCCTGCTAATGTAGCACTGAGCATTAGTACAATTGACCAACGCATTAAATTTTTCATCCCGATATTTTCTGAATGTCGAGCATATTAACATTTTTTAATGTTTTTTACAGCACTTGATGCTACCTCAACACTATATCTAAATCAAATGGGTGGCTAAACACCACCCATTCGTAATCATCTCTAACTCGTTAGATTGCCAAATTAGGACTTAATCTTGTCTTTATGTTGAGGACAAGCGATCATTACACTAGCTCCAAGCACAAATCCAGTATATTCCTTCAATTTGGTAAGTTTATCAGCAGGAAGCGAACTACCTTGCTTATCAAATTCCTTCTCTAAAGCACCAGTCAAAGCTTCTAAGGGAACCCCCTGATCCAGAGCTTTACAAGTTTCAGTTTCCACTAGACCAATATATTTAATTCCTCCAGTAGCTTCATACATTTCTTTGTATTCTGCATTCCCTTTAATAAAGTTATCAATATCCTTCGTCTTAGGTGAAGAAGGAGCTTCGGACTTAGTAGTATCTGCTTTAGGTGATTCAGTTACTTTAGGTGACTCCGTAGCCTTCGGTGACTCAGTTGCTTTAGGTGACTCCGTAGCCTTCGGTGATTCAGTTACTTTAGGTGAAGCTGATTCTGTAGCTGAAGGGCTAGCTGTAGCTAACGGCGATGAACTAGTTGTTGCACTAGGCTGCTGGCATGATGCTACTGCTAACGCAACGGATGCAGGTAGTAACAGATGCTTAGCAAAGTGTTTAATCATATTTAATTCTGTAACTGAAGTTTTACGACCCAATGATATTACCTTACCTACAGAGTTGGTATAGTACTTTTTGCTGCAACACAATAAATCATAAAACATAAGAATTTTAATACATACCATACATCAATCTAGACATACTAAGTAGCTCAACTTAATTAAAACTAAAACCGAGAGTTTTGTTCCGCCCGCGTAGCGGGCGGAACAAAACTCTCGGTTTTTAGTTTAAGAGTCGAGGAGAGAGATTCTCCAGCACCAAATCCTCTCAAAACCAAGTAAATTCATCAGACTTACATAAGTCATAAATTGATTAACTTTGGCTATAAGTTCCGAGGATTTTGTAGATAAATCCTATAAAAGCACTCTAAAAATCAATGTTAGGCTTATTATTTATTGCGGTTTTCATTTTGCCGTAGGCTAAATGAAAACCGCTATATATTGAGTTTTGGCTTGACATAGGCATACAAAGATTTATGTTTAATGCAATTGAGATTCTGATCAGTAATTTTGTAGAACAACTAAAGTTGGGATATCGGCGTACCTATGGCGGCTACCTTCATGATTATGAAGATATTATTGGTTGGGCTGGTAACATGGCTCTAGAAAACATTGCTAATAGTGATGCGCTGTACCACAATGTTGAACATACGATCTTAGTTACTCTGGTTGGTCAAGAAATTTTGCGAGGGAAACATATTCGCGAAGGTCGGGTAGCCCCTGAAGATTGGTTGCATTTTATTATTTCTCTTGTTTGCCATGACATTGGCTATGTCAAAGGGGTTTGTCTACAAGATGGTAATGGCAGGTTTGCTACTGGGGTTAGTGATGGTGTGGTGGAGTTACCGCCTGGAGCCTCCGATGCTGGATTGACTCCTTACCATGTCGATCGCGCGAAATTATTTATCAATCAGCGTTTCGCCAATCATTCCTTAATTAAAGCCGAAAAAATTTGTCGCAATATTGAGCTAACTAGATTTCCTGTGCCGAAAACTGGGGATCATCAAGATACAACTAACTTTGCAGGACTAGTTCGATCAGCCGATTTAATAGGACAACTCAGCGACCCCCGTTACCTCAAAAAAATTAGTGCATTGTTTTATGAGTTTGAAGAAACGGGTGTCAACAAAGCATTAGGTTATGCTCACCCTGGGGACTTACGACGTAACTATCCCAAGTTCTACTGGACAAGCGTATATCCCTATGTTAAAGACGCTCTGTACTACTTATCCCTCACCCAGCAAGGGCAAGAAATTGTAGCTCATCTATATTCCAATGTGTTTGTAGTTGAGCATGAAAAACTAGAATATCAGCAGACAATACCTACTCTGCCCTAGCAGTAACTATTTGCAGTAATATATAAGGCTATACTTGTTTGTTACTATCAACTTTTAAAAGGTCAATCGTCCTTTTATAAAAACAGAAAACTAGACTCAGACTAGATTTTATAGTTTGTATAGGGCTGAACAAGATTCGTTAATTTATAAAATTTTTTAGTCAGAAGAAAGCGTGATTGATACTCGTCTCGATCTTTACCCTGCCTCTACGGTTCCTAATGGTTGGCCCGGACTGATATGTCGCTATGCGGATTATTTGCCAGTTACAGACCAAACGCCGATCATCACTTTGCATGAAGGCAATACCCCGCTAATTCCTGCGATCGCTCTCAGTGAAAGACTGGGACGCAACATCAAAGTCCTGCTCAAGTATGATGGACTCAACCCCACAGGCAGTTTTAAAGATCGTGGAATGACAATGGCGATCTCTAAAGCCAAGGAAGGGGGATCGCATGCGGTAATCTGTGCTAGTACAGGTAACACCTCTGCTGCCGCTGCCGCCTACGCTAAACGCGGTGGACTGAAAGCATTTGTATTAATTCCCGATGGCAAAATTGCGCTTGGTAAGTTGAGCCAAGCTTTAATCTATGGAGCAGAAGTCATTGCGATAAATGGCAACTTTGACCAAGCCCTAGAAATTGTGCGGGAAATGTCGGATAAATTCCCGATTACGCTGGTTAATTCTGTTAATCCTTACCGCTTAGAAGGACAAAAAACCGCCGCTTTTGAGCTGGTCGAAGCGATCAGTGATGCTCCCGATTGGCTCTGCATCCCCATGGGGAATGCGGGCAATATTACTGCCTACTGGATGGGCTTCTCGCAGTACTACGCATCGGGCAAAGCAAAGAAACTCCCCCGTATGATGGGATTTCAAGCCACAGGAGCAGCTCCTCTAGTTACTGGAGAAGTCTTTGAAAAGCCTGAAACGATCGCTACAGCTATCAGAATTGGTAATCCTGCTAATTGGCAAAAAGCACTAAAAGTCCGTGAAGAAAGTGGTGGCGAATTTCATAGCGTTACCGATGTGGAGATTTTATCGGCTTACAAGTTTTTAGCAGGTGAAGAAGGGGTATTCTGTGAACCCGCCAGTGCCGCTTCGGTCGCTGGTTTGCTCAAAGTCAGCGATCAAATCCCTTCAGGAGCAACGATTGTCTGTGTCCTTACAGGTAATGGAATCAAAGACCCTGACACCGCGATCGCTGCAGCAGAGGCTAAGTTACACAAAGGTATTGCCCCAGATATCACTAGCGTGGCAAAGGTTATGGGCTTTTAAGTATGGCACTTCGGAAATGATGTGTTTGTAACTGACATCTGATGTATGTTGAAGGTTATACAACCTTCAACCCTAGCCCCTCTCCCGCAGGAGAGGGGAACAAAAAATAATATGGGCTTTGCTCACCTACTAATGCTGGAGAAGGGATTGGAGGATAATCATAAATAAACAGGAAATAGGCGATCAATTCATGAATTCAATTTCATCATTAGTGAGATAACTAATAAGCATAAGCAAAATATAGCTCTTGTAAACTACACTATTCTTAGGATCACTCTGGATTCAAGCATAATTAAGAATTGGACGATCAGAAATTGTCGGCGCATAAGTAAATTGGGTGTTTTGGATTGCAACGAGCGCGCAAAACTAATAGGCTTTGCTAGAGTAGCTATCCGTGACTCTTGGGTATTAGCTTCTCAAAAATGTCAACTGCATATTTTTCACAAACCAACAGCAAACTTAAGACAATCTATGTGATTTTCACTTTCCAGAATCGTTAACATTAGCGGAGAATCGACTATAAATGCAATTACTGATTTTTCAGACGTAAGCTCACCGAATCACCATGAGAGGGCAATCCTTCAGCTTCTGTAAGTAAAGCGATCGCTCCTGATACTTCCTTTAAAGCTTCATGACTGTACTGGATCAAACTAGAATGCTTGAGGAATGTTTCCACTCCTAGGGCTGATGAATATCGCGAACCGCCACATGTTGGCAAAGTATGATTCGGTCCTGCTAAATAGTCCCCCACAACTTCGGGTGTAGAATGTCCGATAAATATTGCTCCTGCATGACGAATCAGATCAACTAATTGCCAAGGTTCCTCGACCTCTAGTTCTAGATGTTCGGGTGCAAATTGGTTGGAGAGTTCGGCGGCAGTTTTGAGATTATCGACCACCACAATTAAGCCATAATGAGCGATTGCTTTCTCCGTCATCATCCGACGGGGATGGGTCTCGAGCATTCGATTGACTTCTTCTGAGACACGGTTGGCGAGTCGCGAATCGTTGGTCAGCAAAATTGAGGCAGCCATTTGGTCATGCTCCGCTTGGGCAAGCATATCGGCAGCGACATAGGTGGGATTGGCACTCGCATCAGCAATGATCAAGACTTCCGACGGACCTGCGATCGAGTCGATACCCACACGCCCGAAAACTTGTTTTTTGGCGAGCGTAACGTAAATATTGCCTGGACCTGTGATCACATCAACTTTAGGAATGGTCTCTGTACCATAGGCTAAAGCCGCGATCGCTTGTGCGCCACCCACACGATAAATTTCTTCCACCCCAGCTACCTGTGCCGCTACGAGAATGGCGGGATTAATCGTGCGCTCTTGTCCTGGCGGCGTAACCATCACAATTTTTTTCACCCCTGCAACTTTCGCAGGTACAGCATTCATCAATACTGTACTTGGATAGGCAGCTTTTCCCCCTGGAATATAGATACCCGCAGCATCAACTGGTGTATAGCGCTTACCTAAAACAACATCTTTATTACCAAAATGCACCCAACTCTTCGGCACACGCATTTTATGAAATTCTTCGATACGCTGATGTGCCATTTCGATCGCTTTCAATAGACCGCCTTTGACTTGCTGATAGGCAGCATCAAGTTCTGATCCACTAACGCGCAGTTCCGCCGCCGTGAAGTCTTGACCGTCAAATTCAGAGGTATAGTGCAGCATGGCTGTATCACCTTTGCGTCTTACCGTTTGGATGATTTCGGTGACGGTGGCTTCTTTGTGGATCATCTGATCGTCATAAATACGATCGCAAATCCGCTTGATTTCGGATTCTGCTTCAGTTCTCTGGGTGACAATTCGTAGCATAGATTGTGACGTAAGAAGCGATGATTAATCCTAGCTTAACCTGTATTCTCATAAGTTGTGTGACCGAAAATCTAAAAAAGAGAGCTAGGATTTTGATTACAGCGTTTTATACTCAAATCCAAACCAAGAAATTTTTTGAAAGTGTTACTAATCGAGACTTTTAACAAATCCCTTGGAGTTAGCTTGAAGGAAAGAAAATGATCAGTCCCAATGATTTAAAAACTTATATTTCAGGAGCCAAGCAACGCCAACAGCTAAAACAAATCTTGCTGGATGATCACTATCAGCTTTTGCAGACTGTCGCTCATAAGGGAGCAGAAATACTCAAAGCAGATTTCAATACCCATAAAGTTTGGTTATTTGGGTCTGGTCTAAGCCGTGAGCTAATTCATTTAGAATCAGATGTCGATCTGGCGGTAGAAGGCTTAGCCGAAGCAAGTTATTTCAGGGCTGTTAGCCGATTAATAGACTTAAATGCTAAGGTCAGTGTGGACTTGGTGATGCTTGATGATGCTTCCGAAAGTTTACGCGATCGCATTATTTGCGAAGGTAAGGAGTTATGACAGAGTATTTAGCAAATCCAACTCGTCCAATCCACGGGGGAAATCTGCAATGGGCAGCGAGTATAGCTGACATCTCACCAGCGCAAATATTAGATTTTTCGGCAAGTATTAATCCCCTTGGCACACCTAAATCTGCGATCATGGCGATCCAATCCCATCTAACCGATCTCAGTCATTATCCTGACCCCGAATATACCTTACTTAGAGAAACTATAAGTAAGTTTCATCAATTAGCCCCTGAATGGATTTTGGCTGGTAACGGTGTGGCGGAACTATTAACTTGGGTAGGACGAGATTTATCGCAATTATCATCAACGGTTCTATTTACACCAGCCTTTACCGATTATGATCGCGCTCTAAAAACCTTTGACTGTCAAGTAGAAAGATATCCATTGCAATTAAGCAATCAACAAGTCAGTTTTAATAACGATCTACCTGAAATTACCAATTCCTATAACAAAGGAATCCTAATTAATAATCCCCATAACCCCACAGGCTATTTATTTACAAGGAATAGCATCCTTCCCTATCTAGAAAGATTTGCCTTAGTGGTGATTGATGAAGCCTTTATGGATTTCCTTACGCCAGACCAACAGCAAAGTTTAATTGATTTAGTTCCATCACATCCAAATTTAGTAATTCTGCGATCACTGACCAAGTTTTACAGTTTGCCAGCATTAAGACTTGGCTATGCGATCGCCCATCCTGAACGCCTGCAACGTTGGCAATCATGGCGAGATCCTTGGTGTGTCAATAGCTTAGCTGCCGCTGCAGGTCTTGCTGTATTAGACGATGTGGAATTTCAGCAACAAACATGGGTATGGTTAAAGAGTGCTAAATCGCAACTATTTACAGGCTTATCGCAAATATCAGGGTTAAACCCATTTCCAAATGTTGCTAATTATCTATTAGTTCAAACCGAAATAGAAGGTTCTCTTTTACAAAAGGAATTATTGCACAAGCATCAAATTCTCATTCGCGATTGTCTGAGTTTTCCTGAATTAGGCGATCGCTATTTTCGAGTGGCTGTGCGACTGAAAGATGAAAATCAAAAATTAATTAATGCTATAGCAGACCTAAATCATTTGTAGATTTTTGGGTTTGTAGAAGCACCATCCTTCGGATAGTACTTTCACAAACCATTGAGGATTACTATATTTATGAGGGTAAATTAAAAATATCATCATATGTAATTCTTCTTTCTAAATTATATCTAGGTTTTAGTTCTCGTATTCATGAATTTAAACTTGTCTTCTCCATCTTTTAATGTTTTATTACTAGTACCTACTGGTATTAATGCCGCTATTGGTGGCTATGCGGGGGATGCATTACCAGTAGCCAGAGCGATCGCCTCGATAGCGGATAACGTAATTACCCATCCCAATGTTTTAAACGGCGCGAGTTTATATTGGTCGAAACATAATGTGCTATATACCGAAGGCTATGCCCTAGATCGCATGGCAAAGGGTGAATGGGGCTTACGTAAAGTGAGATCTAATCGCATTGGTGTCATTCTTGATCGCGCAATGGAACCAGAATTAATACTGCGTCACCGTCAAGCAATCTCAGCAACACAGGCAACCTTAGGTTTAAACATTACCGATATATTGGTTACCGATGGCGATCTAGGGGTGGATCTGCGCTCAGGAGAATCTGGTGCAACATGGGGCACTATCACCAATCTCGATAGCTTACTCAGAGCCGCCGAAAAACTGATTAAAGTCTCTAAAGTGGAAGCGATCGCCGTAGTCGCTAGATTTCCCGATGATCCTGATAGCGAAGCCTTACAAAACTATCGCCAAGGTAAAGGAGTGGATACCCTTGCAGGAGCCGAAGCTGTAATTAGTCATGCGATCGTTCGCGAATTCGCCATACCCTGTGCCCATGCCCCTGCCTTACGACCTTTGCCCCTCGATCCAAGTGTTTCTCCCCGTGCGGCAGCGGAGGAGTTAGGTTATACATTCCTGCCCTGTGTATTAGTGGGCTTGAGTCGCGCTCCCAAAATTATTACTGATCGCAATTTACTTAAGTCTACCGATGTTACTGCCAATGATATTAATGTGATCCTCACGCCCTACAGCGCCTGTGGTGGAGCAGGTCTATTAGCATTAAATCCTTTACCCCATGTCCAAACTATTTTTGTGAAAGAAAATCAAACAGCACTTAATGTCACACCTGAAATGTTGGGATTAAAGGGTATTGTCGTTGAAAATTATTGGGAAGCGATCGGAGTTCTAACAGCGATCAAAGCAGGCATCAATCCACAAAGCTTGAGGTGATTATTAATCCTAAATCGGGACACAATGCATTGTGCTACGTTAAAAATTTCTCTGTACTATTTCAAACTTCAATAGGCTGTATGTGTAATATAAAAAGATAAGCATTTATAAAGCGCTTTATTTTGGTGTATCTGTTGATATCTAGTCGCTAAATCTACCATGCAAACAATCCCACCGCATACCCATGCTGACATTTTAGTAAAAAGTCCTGATGCAGAATATTTGATCTTGGTAGAAGTTAAGACTAAAGATACACCAAGGGTTGTCAATGAAGCGATCACTTCTCTCAAACGGGAAATGACATCTTTTAGCTGTTCATTAGGGCTGATTGTTGCGGGAGAACGTGTAATTCTTTTACGAGACTCACTCGCAGAATATAACGGTACTTCGATATACATAGTTGGTGAGGCACGTTTACCTCACAATCTTCTGCCATCTGCCGATCCGCAGTGGCAAGAACATGAGGGACTTGAGTTTGAATCGCGGGTACAAAACTGGCTAGAAAGCTTAAAACTCAAATCCAACTTTGATAAATTGCCCGAAGATTTAAAAAATCTATTGAGTGAACCAATCATTTATCTGCTCAAATGGGGAGAAATTAGTGCGGCTGGTTATAGATGGAGTAAAGCTGCAAAGTGAATCCCAAAACAGTACTGGTTGAAACCAATTGGGTTGTTGATATTATCGCGCCTGCTCATTTGCAAGATCCGCAGGCGCTAAAATTATTGAATCGTGCTAGTGCTGGTGAAATCAAACTATATGTACCTGCAATATGCTTTGCAGAAGCAAGAGAAACCGTACCACGTCGATTTGCACCCCGCTCTCGGTCTGAAGATCTACGCAAATTTGTGAGGTGGGCTAAAACTAACGGCAAAGTATTACCCCAAGATGCCGAGATAGCCTTGAAAGTTTTTGACCAATTTGACGGATTGGTTGCCAGTGAATTAACTAAAGTCTCTGAAAGGTTAGGTGAACTTGCTGACTTGCCATACCTCCATCTATTTTCATTATCAGAACAAATGTTAGAGCGACAAGTTGCTATTGGAGCATTAAATCTTGCTCTCAAACCATTTGATTTGGCTATTTTAGCGGCAGTGCTGGTTAAAGCAGAAGAGTTATTTGTTGCTAATAACGAGGAGGTTTATTTTTGTGAATTAGATTCTGATCTTCATCCTTGGGATAAATCTGGTTCGCCAAAGGCAATTATTAAAAAGCTTTACGACGATTCTCATATAAGGGTTTATGAGAATTTTGACTTGCCGTAAATTTTGGTTGCTTAGCTGTTGATTGTGCGATCGCCCAAATTTTTGACAATAATTTTCCTATTGGTATGGAAGCAGTATGATTTTGTGTAATACTTGTAGATCGCACTTTTAAGTAATCTCACAACTAAAAAAATGGCTAAAAACAAAGGTGTCCGTCTCGTTATTACGCTAGAGTGCACCGAATGTCGCACCAATGCCAATAAGCGATCGCCTGGCGTATCTCGTTATACGACCATGAAAAATCGTCGTAATACCACTGCAAGATTAGAACTCAAAAAGTTCTGCCCTCATTGCAACTCTCACACTGTCCACAAAGAAATCAAATAGTTGAAATCAAGTAATTGAAATCAAATAGTCTGTTAATCCCCATAATTTAAACCGCATAATCCCATCATGGCAATAAACTCTTCTTTTTATCGTAAGCGCCTCTCTCCGATCGCGCCTGCTGCCAAAATCGACTATAAAGATGTCGAATTACTGCGTAAGTACATCACCGAACGTGGCAAAATTCTTCCCCGTCGTATTACAGGCTTGACCGCAAAGCAACAACGCGCTCTGACAACTGCAATTAAACAAGCTCGTGTTGTTGCACTGCTTCCCTTCATCAACAAAGAAGGCTAGACAATTCAAAAAAGGGAGTCACAAAGTGGTTCCCTTTTTTCTTGCTTAAATAATGTGCGATATTTTTAAGATTTACCTGATATGGTGTCGAAAGCATATCTTTAGTGAGACTTGATAAATATGCCTAGCCTTAAGTTTATAGATTTGTTTGCTGGCATTGGTGGGATGCGCCTTGCCTTTGAAAGTGCTGGCGCAAAATGTAACTTTTCCTCAGAGTGGGACAAATTTTCACAACTAACTTATTTTGCTAATTTTAACGAACAGCCTAAAGGCGATATAACCCAAATATCATCTGATCAAATTCCAGATCATGACATTTTAATTGGTGGTTTTCCCTGCCAACCATTTAGTATTGCTGGAGTAAGTAAACATAATTCTTTAGGCAATGATCATGGGTTTGAGCATCCGACCCAAGGCACTCTGTTTTTTGAAGTAGCAAGAATTATTAGAGATAAAAGACCTAAAGCTTTTTTATTAGAAAATGTTAAAAATTTAGTAAGTCATGATCGCGGTAGAACATTTGCAGTAATTAAAGAAACCTTGGAAGAACTTGGTTACTATGTTTATCACCAAATTTTTGATGCTGCTGCCCTCGTTCCACAACACCGAGAACGTATATTTATTGTCGGGTTTCTTGAGCCAATCATTTTTAAATTTCCAACTTTAGTAAATAAGCATCCCAAAATTCGAGATATTTTGGAAGATAATGTAGATGATAAGTACACACTCACTGATAATCTTTGGAAATATTTGCAAAACTATGCAGAAAAACATCGAGCTAAAGGTAATGGATTTGGATTTGGTCTAGTCGATATTGATGGAATATCAAGAACTTTAAGTGCAAGATATTACAAAGATGGTTCCGAAATTCTGATCCCTCAAATTGGTAAGAATCCTCGACGTTTAACCCCAAGGGAATGCGCCCGACTAATGGGATTTCCTGAGACATTCAAAATTGTTACTAGTGACACAAGAGCTTATAAACAGTTTGGTAACTCTATTGCAGTTCCTGTAGTTCAAGCGATCGCTAATGAAATTGTATCAGCTATGCAAAATCAAAAAGTTTTAACCTATCCTACACGTTCCCCTTTACAGCTAAAACTATTTGAAAATCAGATTTCCTATCATCAGAAAACAGGTGCTTTAGGTTAAGTTAATGGCGAAAATAGTTCCTAGTAAAGATGAAGCAAAATTTTTAAAAGGTTTATCAAAAATCTACTATATGCCAATAATTCAGCAAAAAGTAGATGCTTGGGTCGCATCAGCCTCAAGTCCTGATATTGGCTGGATTGAAGTACTAGATCATTTAAATGAAATTCTTAGAGATGCTCAAAATGATGTAGAAAAACTTCTAGATAAAAGAATAGCAAACTCAGAAATTGAGGATAAATCTCAAGCCCGTAAAAGCATGACATTTCCTTTAATCCGCCAACAGTGCCTCTAGTTTGTTTTGTAACAGTTAATTTTTATAACGAGATTAATAATCCCCAACACAGAGGAATGTTTAAGTTTTTCGATCGCGCATTTATTGGTAAACCGATTGATCCTCAAGCCACTAACTTTATTTCGCCTCTTTCTAGCTTGATTGAGTTTGTTAATGAAAAATTAGTTTAGGCATTGCTCAATGACACTAACGACCGATCGCGAAAGGCTGTTAAAGTCATAACCACCTTCTAGACCAAATAAGATTTTGGGCGTTACCTCTAGACAAAGCTTGGTCAAAGTACCGAAATCCTCTGGCTTTAGCAAAATACTTGCAAGGGGATCGTCAGCATTGGCATCAAAACCTGCACTGACGATTAGTAGGTCGGGGTTAAAGTTTTTCAGAAATGGGATGATTTGCTGTTCAAATATTGGTAAATAGTCAGCAATAGTTGAGTTTGCTCGCATAGGAATATTCAAAATATTTTCATGTTCGCCCGTTTCATCTTGATGCCCTGTCATAGGATAAAAAGGTGATTGATGCGTAGAAATATAGGCAATATCATGGCGATTCCATACTGCTTCCTGTGTACCGTTACCATGATGCACGTCCCAATCGAGAATAGCGACACGCTGAAGATTTAAGCGAGCAATGGCTGACATCGCCGCGATCGCCGCATTACCAAAAATGCAAAAACCCATTCCTGTATGGGCACGGGCGTGATGACCAGGGGGGCGTGCTAAAACAAATGCAGGGCGACCAGATTTAATCACTATATCCACACCATCGAGCCATGCACTAACGGCTAAAAGAGCCACATCGTAACTTTGCCAAGAAGCGATTGTATCTCCGTCAATATAGCCACCACCTTGATTAGTTAACTGACGAAGAGCCTCGATATATTCCTGAGTGTGAAAGCGACGCACTTCTAGTAAGATATCTAATCCCGATCGCTGTCGTGCTTTGATGGAAGTTGGTTCCTGCCAAACTAACTGTGGGGCGATCGCCGAATTTTTCAAAGTATCAACTATGGCAGTAAGTCTACCTGCTTTTTCTGGATGATAATTTCCTGTATTATGTTCTAGGAAAATGTCAGAATAAATAATTGGAAATTTATTAGTGAATGGAGAATCAATTTCTAAGTTAGATGTCAGCATATGTACTTTTGCCTATCTATAAATCAACGAATATTTGTTGTCTCTATTGAGACTAGCGTTATACTTTTAAAATTACTGATTTGTTGAAAATATTTCATATTTTTACAGCAATTTTATTTAGGGCTTTCCTGTGATCGATCCATCTCAACAACCAACTCATCAATCAGATACGGAAATGCTAGCCGTGCCTAATGAGCTTGCATCATCGATTCGAGAAATTATCTATCTCTATCATCATCACGATAAACAAAATGTCCTAGAAGCTGTTAAAAATATGATTGCAGTAGCTAAAGACGATCAGAATTACCCAACAGTAAAAAATCAAGATTTAACCGATTATTCCTACAACTCAGAATTAGAAAATGATGAAGACTTTCTTAAAAGTTGGGATGACATACTAAACGTCCAAGTTTATATTGATACTGAAATTTTTGGAGAGTTAGATGCACGTCCCCATGACCTTACTGAGATAAATAGTAGTAGTGTTGACAGTGAGACAGTAATCCAACATACAGAGGCAACTGAATCCTACGTGCAGTCATGGAAAGAATTAGCCCAAAATATGTCCTTTTTCCCTGATGATTTATTTACGCGACTCTGGTCAACAATAGAAATTGCTAAGATTATGGAATGCTCTCCCAGTAGTCTACGCCGTGCACGTCGGACAGGTCGTCTACCCGTTCGCATCAAAAACCTTATTCTTGATTGCATCTCCCATGATGGTAAGCGAAGTTTATGGTTTGTTCGCCCTACTTAAGAAACCGTTAATGATCGCCAAAATATCAAGGTAAAATCATCAAGGCTTTTTTTACTTATTAGTCCATGATGTCTTCTCCAAACTTTTATAAACGCCTTGGTTGGGGAAACATCTCCCTGTATTGGATCATTCTTGTACCCTTTGTGGTACAGATTGTTGGAGCAGTGGGACTTGTAGGCTATTTGTCTTATCGCAGTGGTGAAATAGCAACTGATAAATTAGCTAATCAAATTATGCAAGAGGTCAGCGATCGCATTGATCAAGGCCTCCATAGCTGTCTACGCAAGCCTACAGAAATAAATCAAATTAATGCGGCAAACATTAAACAGGGGCTGCTCGATTGGCAAAATCTGGCAATCGTAGAAAAATATTTTTGGCAGCAATCTCAAATATTTACGGATATATCTTCTATTACGATCACCACAGAACAAAAGGAAATTCTCATGGTTGAAAATCTAGAGAATAGTTCTCGTATCATTCGTGTAAGAGATCAATCTACAAATGACAATTTGGACACTTATCTTGCCGATTTAGCAGGTAATCGGCAGCAGCTAGTTAGACGTTCTGTAACCTACGACCCCCACAATGATCCACCTAATCACCCTTGGTATGGACAGGCTAAAAATGCTAGAAGAGCTGTTTGGAGAATTAATGTTTCCCTAGCAAATCCTGATCAACCTTCTCTAATTGCAGTAAATCTTTTACCATTTAGCGATCGCTATGATCAATTTCAAGGTGTCTTGGGTGCATCTGTTTCCTTGACTCATTTGGGAGACATCTTACAAAAGCTCAAAGTTGGTAAAACAGGACAAGCCTTTGTGATTGAGCGTAATGGTCTAATGATCGGTATGTCTACGGGTGAAATTCCCTTTCGTCAAGGCTTAATTGCACCATCAATAGAAAATACTGCCCAAAATGAAGATCCAAATAATCGCCGCATTAGTGTTTTGAATAGTCAAAACTCTCTCACAAGAATTACTGCTCAGTATCTGACAGAAAAATTTGGAGGAATCGACAATATTAAAGAACGTCAACAATTACGATTTGAGAAGGAAGGAGTACATTATTTTTTACAAGTTGTGCCTCTCAAGAGGGATCTCAGCAATCAGGATTTAGATTGGCTAGCAGTGATCGTGATTCCTGAAATAGACTTTATGGCTGAGGTTAAGGAAAATGCGAATAGAACTTTTTGGTTATGTATTCTGACTTTAGTTGTATCCACGGGGCTTGGGCTATTGCTTGCTCGCTGGATCACGACTCCAATTATGCGTCTCGGCAAAGCCAGTGAAGAGCTAGTTAAGGGTGATTGGCAAGCTTTACCAGAGGACAATGCGATCGCCGAACTAAATACTCTTGCTCGATCTTTTAATTGGATAACTGAGCAGTTTTATCAATCTTTTGATCAAGTTAATCAATCTCTACGTGAATCAGAAGCTAAATTTTCTACTATTTTTCAGTTTAGCCCTGATCCAGCATGGATTTCCACCTTGGCAGAGGGTAGATGCTTATATGTCAATCAGAGTCTATGCCGTTTTATGGAAGCTGACCAAAATATAATCATCGGTCGTACCTTTAGGGAACTTAATCTGTGGGATAACCTAGAAGATCTTTATTATTACTGGGAAGTGCTGCGTCAAGAAGGGCGGATCGAAAATTTTGAAGTAGTAGTGCGTACAGCGATGAGAAACCCCAAGACAGTCTTGATCTCGGCAATTTGTACGTATTTAGATGGTCAGGATTGTGTCATTGGCATTATGAAAGATATCAGTGATCGCAAAAAAACAGAGATAGAACTTCAAGAAAGTCGGGCAAAACTCAATGCTGCTTATACAGAACAGAATATATTATTTAATGCGATGAGTGATGTAGTCCTAGTTCGCAATTCTGAGGGGATTTGTATCAAAATAGTCGCAACTAAAGATTTAAATTTAAAGGGAACTCGTGAGGACGTTTTAGGTAAGCCAATATACGATGAGTTACCCTATGAAACTGCTAACATAATTGTAAAAACTATCCAAACTGCATTAAAAAATAAGCAGATTGAGAATTGTGAATACAAATTAGAAATTGATGAGCGCGAATTGTGGTTTGCTGCCAGTATTTCACCGCTAACTGAAGATACAGTACTCCAAATTTCACGAGATATTACAGAAAGGAAGCAATCGGAAATTATTTTAGCCAAAGCTAAAGAAGCCGCTGAAGCAGCAACCAAGGCTAAGAGCGAGTTTCTTGCGAACATGAGTCACGAAATTCGTACACCAATGAATGGAGTATTGGTTATGGCTCAGTTACTAGCTACTAGTGAACTCACAATAGATCAACAGGAACTTGTTCAAACCATTATCGATAGTGGCGATATTCTACTGACGATTATTAATGATATTTTAGATTTTTCTAAAATTGAATCAGGAATGCTGGAGATAGAACAGAGGGAATTTATTTTAGAAGATGTGATTAATTCAGTGATCAGCCTCATGCATAGTCAAGCTGAAAACAAACATATCCATCTATATTCTATTCATAACCATTTGCCAGACAGTGTGATAGGTGATAGCTCGCGATTACGTCAAATTTTGATTAATTTAGTTGGTAATGCGATCAAGTTTACAACAAAGGGAAGTATATCTCTTACAGTTAACGCTATTCCCTTACCCGATACTCCTCAATATGAGCTAAAATTTGTAATAACAGATACTGGTATTGGTATTCAGGGCGATCACCTTGTTAATCTATTCCAAGCTTTTACTCAAGCTGACACATCGATTAGTCGTCGCTATGGCGGTACTGGGCTAGGTTTGGCAATTAGCAGAAGATTGGTTGAACTAATGGGAGGCACAATTTGGGTAGAGAGTTTTGGTCAAGTTGGTGGTAATCCTCCTTCAGGCTGGCGATTAGATTGCATCACTCAAGGAGCGACATTTTATTTTGTAATCCATGTTGGGAGCAATATAACAATGTGAGCATCGGCGTAAAGCTTTGATAATTACAACTTGGTTAAACTTACGCATTAATTTTTCAGAAAAAGCTTTATGCTAGAAAACTGCCAGTAGCAACATTTGTATGCATGTATCTCAAATCTCTCCATATTAAGCAATTTCGTAACTATGTCGATCAGCAAGTCACTTTTACTGCCCCTAAGACGGTCATAGTCGGTAATAATGCACAGGGTAAATCAAATCTACTGGAAGCAGTGTTATTATTGGCAACTTTGCGATCACATCGTGTCAGTAAAGATCGAGATCTGGTCAAAAATGGGGAGTCGATTGGCGAAATTTTTGCCATATGTCAGCGATCGCGATCTCCTGAAAGTTATCCCGTAGAATTAGGGATGCGAATGCGCTCTAGTGGCAAACGCACCTTAACGGTAAATGCCGTGAATCAGGCAAGACATTTAGATTTTCTCGGTAACTTAAATGCCGTGATGTTTTCCAGTTTAGATCTGGACTTAGTGCGTGGTAGTCCTGAAAGTCGGCGCAATTGGCTGGATACAGTTTTAATTCAATTAGAGCCGATTTATATTAATTTGTTGCAACAATACAACCAAGTTTTGCGACAGAGAAATGCTTTACTCAAATTAATTAAACAGGGACAAATCGTTTATGAAACACAACAAATGGCGATCTGGGACGCGCAGTTGGTTACTACGGGAACCAGACTAATTAGAAGGCGATCACGGTTATTAGAACGATTAGCACCCATCGCAAGGCAGTGGCATCAAGCTATTAGTGGTGGTAGTGAGCATTTAGAAATTACTTATGTCCCAAAATTTGAGTTTGCACCAACAGATATAGTTGAAGATATTCATCAGGCTTTTTTTGAGTCAATTTTCCAAAAAACAATCATTGAGCAGCATCAAGGTACAAGTTTAGTTGGTCCTCACCGCGATGAAGTTTCCTTAAAGATTAATTCTACGCCTGCGCGGGAGCATGGTTCTCAAGGGCAACAACGAACTTTAGTATTAGCCCTAAAACTAGCGGAGTTAGAATTACTTGAATCCGTACTTGGAGAACCACCGTTATTATTGTTAGATGATGTGCTAGCTGAGTTGGATCTACAACGGCAGGATCATCTACTAAATGCAATTGGCGATCGCGTGCAAACAATAATTACCACAACCCATTTGGGATCGTTTGATGCCCAGTGGTTAAATTTCGCCCGAATTTTTCAAGTAGAAAATGGCAAAATTTCATTCTAAAAGCAGAAAACAAACCAGCAATGCAAGTTTGTTTTCTGCTTTTTATTTTCGCCTATTCTTCGTCGTCTGCACCAACTTGACGCAGATGAATATGTTTGCGTCCAAGTCGAATTTCCAACTCATCACCAGCCTTTAAACCCATCAGTTGTGTGTAAGCTGAACCGATTAATAGGTTGCCATTCTTTTGAACACTAACACGATAACTAGCACTACGCCCGCCTTTGCCGCTTCCTTTCGCTTCAAGCTCAATCCCATCTGCTTCCATCAAAGCATTATAAAATTTCATCAAGTTAACACGAGCTTGATTATTTTTAGTAATGGTTGCGTATCCACAAGCTTTAGCCTTTTCTTCTTTTGATAGGTGATCTAGTTCTTTGACTTTCTGTAACAATGCTTCACCAGAGAGTTGAACAGGTTGTTTGACTTTTGCCATAAGTTTCTAACAGTTTTACATCTAATATATCTAGCTTAGTATCTAAGATAATTGTACTATTCGTCAAATATTTTAGTTAAATCTACAAGCTATTTATATTTACATATATCAGTCATCCATTTCTAATTACTTATTGTGATTCATAATCAAGTATTATTTCGCAAAATCACCTAGACAATCTATTTTAGACTTACTTTTTTTGGGCTAGTTATTTAGGTCAGGATCAATAGATCAATCTGCTTAATTGATTGCCATTTCACTCAACTCACATTTCGCCCAATAAATTAGATTGTTGAACCCTGATCGTTTTTGGATACTCCAATCAAATTATTAAAAGCTTCTTTATTCATAATCACAAGAATATACTCAAAAAATGAAAGACATGTTAAAAATAAACCATTTGAGGTTTGTGATTACGTGACTTGGATAATTTCTTCTAGCGATCGCCTATTCATAACCTAACTTCGATTCTAGAGATTTCCGTGATTTAATTCTAATTTCACCTTTAACTTGATCTCGATAATGAGATGTGAGTAGTTTCGACTCCACTCAGCAATCGGTTTATAGATAGCAAATCTAATGAGATGTGAGTGGTTTCTACAACTGATTTAGAATTGCTATAGAAAGAATTAAAAGAGCTAGGTCTTATGCAAAATAACTAAGAACTAACGTTCTTGGCTCAAAGCTAAAGTCAGCTAAAGCGGACTCAAGAACGTCTGTAATCAAACCTTTATAGAGGGTTTAAGCTTTCAGCCCATAATTCATTACAGGGATATTGTGTAAGTCCTAAGAGTAATAAATTAGGTGATCTTCAAATAAGGGCAAGGTAAGTAGATCGATGCAGAATATGGGGAGATTTGCCATTTACACCACTAGGCAAAGAGAATGATTAAATAAGCCAATCAGAATAAGATTTTAGCTTTAGGGGGTATTTAAAGTTCTTGATTGGCTCTATTCAGAACAATAACTCCCGTCTTTAAATTGCTAAATAGGTAAGAATGGGCGGCGCTTCGCGCCGCCCATTCTTACCACAATAAATCCTTCCCTTTTTGGACTACCAATTTACAAATATGATGATAAACATTACTGATGTTCATAAACAAAACTACTTCTCCACTCTTGTCACTGAACACCTGTATGTAATCCTAAATGTTTTTTGGAAGCGCACTCCTTCGGAGTGCGCTTCCAAAAAACATTTAGGGTTGATATATAAATTCTTTAGATTGCTGGAAAATTAGCATTACTAACAATACTGAACATAGCGATCTTTTAGATTTCCCTAATTCCTATGCTAACGTCAGTTCGGTTTAAGCTGGCAAACCCTCTCTCAAAAATCGTTTCAAATTATCCCGAACTTGCATTATGCTAAATCACAAAAGAATTACGGGAAGTATTGCTTTGCAATACTTCCCGTAATTCTTTTGTGGTGGCTATATCCAGAGATGGCTATAAATCAGATTTATCTAGCGATCTCTGCGGCTATTATATTGAGCTTTGCGATCTTGACGGAATTTAGCAAGTTGTTGGTTTTGTTCAGAGGTGAGAACATTTTCGACTTGAGTCCTTGTGTTTTGAGAGATCGTTTTCAATTGTTGCTTTTGAGCATCAGTCAAGTTGAGTGATTTACCCACACCCTTGCGATCGCCCGACTGACGAGCCTGCTCCATAATAGCGCGTTGTTCGGGAGTAAATACACTTTGACGTTGAGTTTTCGCATTCTCATGAATTGTCTTGAGTTGAGACTTTTGAGCATCAGTTAGGTTCAACTTTTTCCATATACCGCCATCATCAGGCTTGCGTCTTTCTGGACGAGAAGTAGAATCTGGCGTGGAAGTCTGGGCAGAAACAAAGTTAGGAATTGTAACTGCGCCAACAGCCATAGTTACACAAGCGATCGCCAAAACTTTTTTGATTTTATGAAACATTTGATTTTTCCCTTTGTGGAAAGCTTAATTATCTGTACGAGTGTTTTGACAATTGACAAGATCAAAAGGTTCAATCAAAAAATAATTGGGTGCTACCTGATTATTTGGGATTAGCCAGCACAACTTCTTAAAATTACGCCAATTATTATACCAATGCCGACAAAACGGACAACTTGCCAAAAAATTTCTTGAAAACTACTCCATGAAATCAGCCGACTTTCTAACTCTGCTTCAATTTGCTCAAGACGATTATTGACTTCCTCTAACTCTTGGTGGAGGGATTCTTGGAGAGGATGTACTTGCGATCGCCCATTTGTAGATTTAGGCTTACGACGAATTTTGGAATTACGCGAATTATTGCTGCTATGGTAATGAGTATCAGCAATTTCTTGAATCTGAGATCGCATTTGTTCCTGTTGAGCTTCTAATTCTTGCTTCTCGCGCAAATCTCGACGAACTTGATGCAAGCGATGTTCGATTTTGTTTAAGGATTCTCTAGTTTCTTGGAGTTGAATTTCGAGATCGCTCCAATCAGAAATTTCAGTCACAATGTCAATGTAGTAAATGGCAAACAGAGGTTGAGGCTAATATCTTCGATTTAATTGAATTTTACACTGAAATAAACTACAACCCTCAAAGACATTTTGGCTTAGTTCGATTTGCGGCGACCCAACCTTTAATCGGTTCAGAAATTTTTAACCAGCCTTGCTTTTCGCTTATTACAGTAATTTCTCTGTCATTATTCAGAGTTCCAACAATCTCATAGTCAGTTCCCGCATCTTTACGAACATTGATCGGTGGATTTGGATCAGACACAAGACGTTTGCTAGAGTCACATTTAGCTTCTTGCAAATTATTATTACTAGGTTTTGATAGGTTAGAATTATTGGCAAATCTAGCCTGAAAATTACGAATATATGTGACATTCTTGATTTCTAATGACGTTAAGATGTCTTCAGGAAATTGATTAGGATCAAATTTGGGTTTATACCAAGGCTGACTGAGAAAATAAGACTGCAATTCAGGATCTTGAAAGCGACGACCATACCTTGCAAAGATTTCATTAAGCATAATGTCCAGCTCAAACGTGCTTTTGTCTGCTAAGTCACTATCCGTGACCGCCCGTTCTGACAAAAACACATATTTGGGACTCGGGGTGGGACTCGGAGAACTAGCTATTGTATTAGAATCATTTTTATTGACATATTTATTGATGTCATTATTGTGACTAGGGGTTAGACGCAGAAATAGGACAGCACTAGTTGCCGCAATCGTTGTTAATACAGCGATCACCGTCAGTTTCAGCCATTTCTTGTCTTGAGATTTCCACTGAACGCTTGGCACAAATGTAGTGGAATTGTGCTGATCTAATTGGTTGATCGCTGTTAAGTCTTGATTACTTGTGTTAGCCTGAGCATAATTAGGTAAAAGTGTTGGAGCAACAGGAATATATAACTGGCGCAAATCGGTCAAGGCTGCTTCAGCAGATTGGTAGCGATCGCGAAAGTCATACTTCACTAACTTGTCGATCACCCTAGCCAAATCATCACTAACCTGAGTGCGATATTTGGTAGATGCGTTTGTGGGGGATTGCCGCCAATATAGTTCCCCTGTTTGCATATCTTCAGATATTAAGCTTGGGGGGACTCCTGTTAAGCCCTGAATGGCGATTGCGCCAACTGCATAGAGGTCACTACAGGGGCGAGGTTTGCCGATCGCCTGTTCATTGGGCATATAGCCATTAGTCCCAATCGCTACCGTCGAAGCGCTAGCGCTATTTGTCCCCAACTGTTTAACCGCACCAAAATCAATCAGAACTAACTTACCATCGGAACGTCGGCGCATGAGATTGGCAGGTTTAATATCGCGATGAATAGCACCCTGGGCATGGACAAACCCCAAAATTTCTAACACATCTAACAAAAAAGCGATCACCTGCATCTCATTCATCCGTCCTATAGGATAACCATCTACTGATCTTTCTTTGGCAATCAGTTCATTGGTGAGGTCATAGCCATCAATTAGTTCTTGGACTAAGTAAAACTCTTGGGCTTCCTCAAAGTGGGCTAGTAAACGCGGAATGCGATCATGATTACCGAGTTTATGTAAAACTCTTGCCTCCGTTTCAAAAAGACGACTAGCAATTTGTAATACTGACTCATCGCTAGTTGCGGGTTTTAATCGTTTGACCACGCATTGAGGATGATCGGGAAGTTGTAAGTCTCTTGCTAAAAATGTTTGTCCAAATCCGCCACTGCCAAGGTTCTGGATGATTTGATATCGCTGACTAATTACAGTGCCAATCATACAGTTGGTGTTAAATCTAAAAAGGCATAATGTAACCTTACAATGCTTTGCCCTAAAGTACCAGACAGATCAAATCCAGTTGCGTTACAAAGCAGCATCGCAACTGGATTGATGTTCATTTTAAGACAATTTTTCTACATATCGCGATCGCTCGATTCTTAATGCTTCAGTAGCCCTTTGTGCCTCGATCGCCACCTGTGATAAGCAAGCATAAATCAACACGACATAATTAGCTCTCACTGCTGATTCAAGTTGACGACATTGATAAGCAAGAGATAATGCCCCAACATATTCACTACTGGATCGTAATGTATTCAAAGTTTGCAACAATCGGAGATGATCGCCAGAGGATAAGGACTTGTCGATCGCTTGTACAAGAATATAAGTTTCTTCGAGATATGAATCAATCACTTCTAATAAGAATTTAATTCCCTTATCGTCATTACCTGCAACCGATAAAATCGTTTCAATAAATTGCAATTCTATGGGAGGATCGCGATCCTCATCATAAATATGATTGTTTATCTTCTCTTTGTGAGTTTGCAATGTATTATCTTGTTGAGTATCATCGTCGTCGGAAAATGGCGAGACAACCCTAATCGCCTTCATCTCTTGCTCAGAATTTTCTATTTCTGTCATGACCTGAGATTCTATTACTGTAAGTTTCAATCCATGATCTACAGAAGCCTCAGATCCTGCTGATTTAGATTCCTCTAGAACTGGATTTTCTAAATCATGATTCTCTGCTTCAGATGAATGGGTCTCCAGTTGTAATTCAAAAAGTGTTTTGGGAACCTCTAGAAATGGTGATTTAGTAGTTACTGTTTCTAGCTCTGATGAGCTTGCGATCGCCTCTTGAGGAGAATTATCTAAATTAGGTTTTTCTTGCTCAGATATCTGTAATGTAACTTGTGCTTCAACTTGGGAATCAGCCTCGGAAATACTTTCAGATATCAGTTCATCAGTACTAATCTCGCTATTCGCTTTATTCGTATCAACATCTTGCGAATCCGCTAAATGTTCTAAATGTTCTGAAACTGTATTAATTGCTTCCACTGACTCAGGGCTAACTATCTCCTCTTCTTTAACTGACTCCCCTCCCATTACAGAAGTTAAATTCTCTGCTGGAATGTCTGTATCAAGATTACTTATCTGCTCAGATGATTTAGCAAGATCTGATACAGTTATTCCCTTAGCTATTTTCTCTTCAGTAACATTTTGAGCAAACTTTGAAATGATTGGATCGTTGTCATCTAAGAAAAATTTAACTGATGTATTATCTAATTCATTATCTGAAGTCTCAATACTTTTAGATTGAGATTCGATAATCTCGTTAACTGTTTCCTGCAAGCTATTTAACTCAGCCTGTAAAACTTGTAAGTCATCGGCTAATATCTGCGATTGTTGGCGCATATTAGCTAGGGATATGGCAATCCCGATCTGAGCCGCCACTAACGCTAGAGAGGTGCGATCACTTTCTGACCAAGCGTGATAAACACTGCTATGAAAAGCAAATATGGTTCCCCATTCTTCTTGCTCTGCATAAATTTTATTCGCTGCATAGGAGGAAATGCCAATCTGTTCCAGCAAGCTGACAATATGCGAAGGAATGCTGGAATTACAGATACTATCTACAATTTGAGCAGATTGTTCCGATTGCATTAAATCCACCATATGCTTTGCTAGCAATAATTGTCTTTCGGGCATATCGCTGATCGAGACCAGCCCTGCGGCGATCGCATCGGTTGTTAATTCGCCTCTGCCGTCACCATAACGACGAAAAATTGCGACTCGATCTACTTGGAGAAGTTGCAGAGTAACTTGGACTGCAACTTGTAAAACTAGATCTAGGGATGGCGATCTCTGAATAGCATCCGCAAGTTGGGCAAGCGCCTTTTCCCTAGCAATGATATTGCTAAAAGTTTTGGAAGCCTGCATTTCGTCGACCTGTGCGGACATGAGATTTTCGTACCGCTCTTGCCAATTTATCTGATGAATACGCTCTTGCTGTACCAAAATTGCTTTGAGACGTTCATAGGAACCACGATCACGGCATAGGTGGCGAATTTGATCAAAGAGGGGAGAATCCATGTGTGCAAATAACTATCCTCGATAGTATTCCAGTATTGTCCAGATATAGTCAGATTAGGGTTTAACTGAACTAGACAATGGATTTTAACTAACTTGATTTCGCGATCGCATGAGACACAAAGCGTAACTTTGCTAGGATTTTATTTTTGCTGTAAGTCTTGTCTAGGAGAGTTTTGACTGTAAAAACAAGTTAAAATCATATCCTGTTTGCAAACCGAACTTTAATTTAAAAAATATGGTGCGCTATACGCTTGCCCAGAGTCCTGAAGTTGTCTTGACCGTTGCTGGCAAAGATTCGCCAAAAGCACGCGACAAGGCAATGGCAGAACTGATCGAATTAATGGACTCAGGCAAACTCGATACCGATCTTGCCGATGGCTTTAGTCCCGACCAATTTATCGAAGTGAGAGAACTTTCCATGTCTGAAGATCGTGAAGATCCCATAACCCAAGCAGTACAAATCCTTAATAATCTTGCAACCCTCAAAATTAAGGTTCAAGAGTTACGATCTGATGCAATGCAGGTGCGATCGCAAATTGACATTTTGTTTAGTGATGAAATCGTCTCTGAGGAACAAATCAATAGTATTAAGGAAGGTTTTAAAACTCTCAAAAACTTTGCTCAGCTTAATATGAAATTTCTCGATGCACGATCGCAAGCTGAAAAGGCTCGTCAAGTCCTCGATGAAGCGCTGAAGTCTCCCAATTCCGAAGTAAAAGTCTCCGAAATTGTGGTTGAAGTTCCTACACTTATAGAAAGTGAGACTAATACCAATGAGTCTGATGATGCGGAAGTTACTTGTGAGTCTGTGACTGAAGTTGACAATGCGATCGTGGAAGTGCCTGTCAGCAAATCTACCAAGAAAAAATAACCTCAAAAAAGCAGTACTTCGTGCTGCTTTTTTTGTTTGTGGACTTAGTACAGGACAAAAAATTGCAAAGGGAGGAAGGGGTTTCATAAAGATAACCACATCACAAATAAAACCCCTATGCAAGAGATTAACATATTTCGCGAAAAGTTGCAGCAACATCTAAGATGGAATGCGGCAAGAGTCACTTTTGTGTCAATATTCTTGTTTGTGCTAATTCGGGTTAGGACAGTTGTTTTAAATAACTTTTAGATCGGTCTGGACTTCACTCAGCCTTCAGTGTAAGCTAGCTGAGCGAAGTTAAATCTGTAGTTTTTATTTAAATTATCTATAATTTCTCTAAGTTTAGGACAAAAATTTAATGGAGTTAAAGAGAACTTGGGAATTGAGATGAAGATCAAAGATGATATGACGCAGGAAATCAAAACCAAGACGAAACAGAGTCTCAATAGCCCAACGCTTGGCATAGTCAGCAATAGCTTTATCAGGATCGTGAGCAGTAGGGACAATTAATAAATCCCCATCCTCCAGACGCATAGCCGCAATATAAAGCAAATGTCTCCAAACTAGTCTCAGTATAGTTCTAAGAAACGATTCCATAATTGACAAAGCTCTTTGGTGTTGGAGTTACTTTTTTGTCCAGCATCATCCATACCAAGGGGAATGCAACTCCGTGATGTATGACAGCCAATGTCAGCACATTAGGACTTACGCATTGGGTAGATGTGGTGCGGGCAAAGCCCGCACCACATCTACCTCAAGCCTAATAAAGCGGTATTCACAAAAAGTATTTGTATCTGTATGTAGCCTTGTTTGATTGGGGACACAATCTACGTTGGTTTGATAAGGTTGGCTAGTGTGCTCTTTGAGCCTTTGACCTTACAAAGTAATTCTTAGATAGTTTCTTAATTGTGGTTATCTAAATACGTTCTGTCGTGAAGCTAATCTTGCCTTGCCTGAAGCTGCCCATTCTTGGAGAACTTGAATTTCCTGCTGAGCCGTTTGCGCCAAGGGCACGATTTGACTAGCTGCTTCGAGAACGTCATCGGTTGTAAAGTCACGATTTTGACTAAAGCCAATATGCATCGCTTCGATGATCCCCTGCTCAATTTCTGCACCTGAGAAATCAGGCGTTTCGTAGGCGAGGCGATCAATATCGTAGGCGCGAATATTGTGGGGACGGTATTTGCTGAGATGCACAGAGAAAATCTGCGATCGCTCTTCTTGGTTAGGCAATCCAACAAAAAACACTTCATCGAATCGACCTTTACGCAAAAGCTCAGGGGGCAAGGCACGGATATTATTTGCTGTTGCCACCACAAATACAGGCGAAGTCTTTTCTGCCATCCAAGTTAAAAAGGTTCCAAATACACGATTGGTTGTTCCTGAATCACCTCGACCTTCAATACCTGAGAATGCTTTATCGATTTCATCAATCCACAATACGCAGGGTGATAAAGCTTCTGCGAGTTGAATCATTTGTCTGGTACGAGATTCACTCTCACCAACTAGTCCCGCAAACAGACGACCAACATCAAGACGCAATAGGGGTAAATGCCAATGGTGCGAAATAGCCTTAGCGGTGAGGGATTTGCCAGTACCCTGAATCCCTGCTAGCAACAATCCTCTTGGATGCGGTAATCCATACTTACGGGCGCGATCACTAAAGGCTCCACCTCGTCTCAGTAGCCATTCCTTGAGATTATCCAAACCACCGATATCACTAATCTCTGTAGTTGATGGATAGAACTCTAAAATCTGGGTTTGGCGAATACTTTGGCGCTTTTCTTCGAGAATTAGTTCCACATCTTCGGAACGCAAGCAGTTATGCTCAGCGATCGCTTTGGCTAATACCCGTCGGATGCGCTCTAGCGATAAGCCCTGACTTGCCCGAACAAGATCATCGATCGCCTGTTTATTTAATCGTAAATCATGGTCTGAGTTAGTTGAATTGGCGATTTGTTCAATTTCAATTTTTAGTTCGTTAGGATTAGGAAGCGGAAATTCCAGAATCGAGAAAAATTCACTGAGGCTATCGGGAATAATAATCTTTGAGGCTAGAATGACGATATTTTGGGCTTCGCTTTTGAGCTTACGGGCAAGATTTTTGAGCTTACGAGCGATCGCCACATCATCGAGAAAGCGATCAAAATCGCGTAATACAAACACCGCACCCTTGGGGATTTTATCCACAAACTCTAAAGCTTGGAGAGGATTGCGTTTCCCTGCACCTGCATCATTGGGATTGGACTGGTAGCCATCGACAAAATCCCAAATAAACACACTACGACCAAGGGATTTTGCCACATTGTTAATCACGGCTTCGACCCGCTCCTCTTCATCCGAAGGTATGTAAATCAAGGGATAACGGGCACGAAGAGTCAAATTTAAGTCAGCTTCAAAATTCATTGATTAGTAAGCCGTGAATAAAACGCTAGAATTTCTACAGCCTATAATTTACAGCAAACCATAGCAATAGTGATAGGCGATCGCACTTATAGGACTTAACGCATTGGTTAGTGTGGGCTTCACTGCCTTTGGCGTGGAAACAAACCTGTGTACTTCGCTTGCTTGAAAAACGCTATAAGTTCTGTATTGTGCATTTCTATTATTCCTAAACTCATGCGAAATCTGTAATCGATGCTTAACTATATATTAGGCATATATTAAGCGTTGTATAAATTTGCATATGAGTGTATCGACCAAAAATAAACCCATCGAACCTGCCCTTGTTGTCGTAAAGCAACGCTTAGAAGAGGGTGGTGCATTACTTCCTGACGGTTCCGACAACTTACTGGAAGTCGTTGGCATTCTCAAAAGCTATGGTGTCGTCCTCGGTGAATATTATCGAAATCTTACCTATATCTCTAAGCATCAATTTTTGGAGTTTTTCCCTTTTTTTAAATTTTTTAATGGCAATTTCTCGTTAGGAAAGTTAGGTCGTCACTGGTGGCATGATCGCATTAATTTTGAATTTGCAGAATATTGTATGAAGGCGATGTTTTGGCATGGTGGCGGCGGTTTAGATAAATATTTGGACTCAGAGGAATTTCAACGACGCGCTCAAGCTGCGATCGCTGCAAAAAGCAAAAGTAATCCACTTATGGCAATTTTAAATCGCTTGTTTCCAGACTTTTTGCCCGAGCAAGTACGCTTGATGACCTACTACAGCGCTTTGGGATATTTTTGGTCATTCATGTCACCGTTATTTTTAGATCTCAGCGATCGCTATGATCGGGGCGAAATTAAGAGCATTCCTGATGTGGTGAAACATGTTCAAGATGGTTTGGTTGCTGCGGCGGCTGTCCCCTATGTCTATAACGTAACCATTAATGGCAACGATTACGATATTGTACCGAAATCAGCAAATCTATCATTTTTAATGGATACGGCTGTACCCTATGTGGAAGCTGTATTTTTCCGATCCTTCCCCTTCCGTGGCACGGTTTCCTACAACGCACAGGCACAACAAATCTCTCCTGAAATTTCGCACTTCAATTACGGTGTACTGTATGCCGATCCCTTACCAATTGGCGGTGCTGGTATTCCACCGACATTACTTATGCAGGATATGCGTCACTATTTACCCCAATATTTACATGATTTTTATAAACAAAGCGATCGCGGTGAAGAAGACTTACTGGTAAAAATTTGTCTTTCGTTCCAAAAGTCGATGTTTTGCGTAACGACAGCCGCCCTGCGTGGTTTAGCTCCCCACCCCTTTGAAACACAAGATCCCAAAGAGAGAAAAGCTAATGATAATTTTCTTGCAATTTGGTTAGATCGCCTCTCGCAATCGCGCCTATATACATTGCAGTAATAGTTAAAAATGGCATAGCTATTTTTAACTTTAAAAAGTGAATAGGCGGCGCAATGCGCCGCCTATTTATTGATTTCTAACATCTTGGCAATATTGCTTAACTGCTTCAGTAATCGTCTCTTGTAAATTTATATATTTCTTAGCAAAGGGGGGATGCCAATCGGATAGACCCAGCACATCGTGGGTTACTAAGATCTGCCCATCACATTCCTTACCTGCTCCAATGCCAATCGTCGGCACGGGAATTAAATTTGTAATCTTAGCGGCTAATTTCGCAGGAATATTTTCTAATAACAGGGCAAAAATACCTGCCTCGACTAAAGCTTTGGCTTGATGCAAAATCTCTTCGGCGGTGTCGGGAGTGCCACCTTGAACTCGATAACCAATCCGATGCACCGATTGTGGCGTTAGTCCCACGTGCCCCATCACAGGCATTCCCGCCTGTACTAATTTGCGAATTGTCGCCACCATATCAGGATACCCACCCTCCAGCTTGAGGCCCTTTGCATCAGTCTCCTTAAAAATGCGTCCTGCTGAACGCAGAGCCTCTTCCGCGCTCACCTGATAACTCAGGAAGGGCATATCAACGATGAGTAACGCATTCTCGACACCCCGACTGACCGCTTGGGCATGGTGAATCATTGCATCAAGGGTAACGGGTAATGTTGTTTTATGCCCTAAAGCAACCATTGCGAGGGAGTCACCCACCAAAAGCATATCCACACCTGCTTTATCGAGTAATTTGGCGATCGCATAGTCACTTGCCGTTAGTGCGGCAATGGGCTTTTTTTGCTGTTTCCATTTTTGCAATTGGGCGATCGTCACTGGCATCGTTGCATTCCTCACTAGACTGATAAACGTTATATTGTTGGGATTGGCATTTTGCCCAAAGTACAGGGACAAAAACAACAATATTCAGGATTGCCATATCCATCAAAAAATTAATAGGGCTAACATCTAATGTAAACTTTTTAAAGCAATCACAAAAGGTTAATTGAGTTCGGTACGAGAAGCAAACATTATGCAAGTTGGACAAAGAGTTCGTGTTCGTGGTTTCAAAGACGGTAGTGGCAAGTCGATCGCTAGCAAAGTTGGGGCGATTGGCGTAATCAAAGAAGAAAAGATTATGGATGGCAGCAAATGGGGCTATATCGTCAAATTTGATGACAGCACCAAGTCTTGGTTTTTTGCAGATGAGCTAGAGTCCGCCTAAATGGGTTATGATGTCCTTCCCTGTCAGTAAAGAGTATGCTCCCGTTGAATGCGTGAGCATACTCCTTGTCTAATCAAGCATCATAAGTTACACCTAAGCCCTATGGCAGATATTAACCGTCAAGATATCATTAGGGGCATGATGGCGGAGGTTGATGGACTGAGCTACAGCATGGCTTCAGCAAGCCTTGAGGCAGTAATTACCTGCCTTACCAAAGCTCTAGCTAACCACCAATCGGTAATGTTGAGTGATTTTGGTAAGTTTGGGGTACGCCATCGTCGTGCCCGTTCGGGAAGTCATCCTCGCACCCATCAGCCTATTTCGATTCCCGAAGTAATAGTTCCCCATTTTACTCCCAGTCCTCATCTAAAAAAGCTGGTGCAAAAGTCCAATGAGCCTAATTCTGACATTTCTCGGTAAAGGTGGTGTTGGCAAAACGACAACCGCGATCGCGGTTGCTCGTGCTTTTGCCGCCCAAAATAAACAAGTTTTATACGTCGGTCAACAAGCAGGTGATAGCCTCAGCATCAGATTAGGGATTACACTCAATAGCGATCCGCAACTGGTTGCGCCCAATTTCTCGGCAGTCCATTTACAATCTACAGTCCTACTTGAAAGATATTGGGACAAGATGAAAGGCTTGGAAACCCAATATTTGCGTACGCCTTTTTTCAAGGAAGTTTATGGTCAAGAGCTAGGCATTTTACCTGGAATGGATGCGGCTCTCGGCTTAAGTTTTCTGCGTGAGCGTGATGCTGAAGGTAAGTATGACGTAATCATTTATGATGGCGTTGGCGATCTGGAAACTCTGCGGATGTTGGGAATGCCAGAGATTCTCGGTTGGTATTTACGACGTTTTAAACAGGTATTAACAGGTTCAGCGATCGGGCAGGCAATTTCTCCCTTTGTGGAACCAATTTTAAGAAGTATCCTCCAAGTTTCTAGCACTGATGATATTTCCCAGCAAGCAGGAGAAATGTCCTCAGTATTAACTCGTGGTCAAAAAGCAGTAAATGATCCGAGTCATGTTGCGGCTTATTTGGTTACAACGGGTGATCCCTATGCGATCGCAACGGCAAAATATCTATGGGGCAGCGCTCAACAGATTGGCTTAACCGTTGGCGGTATATTTGCACGGGAGTCAATCCCTGAAGAGGAATTTGCCCCCCTAGCGATCTTCTCAATTCCCGATCAGGTGAGTGAGTTAATCATTCCCGAACGATTAGATGCAACCTTAGCGCCAAAGCCAATTGAGATTAATACTTCGACCAAACAAGTTAAGTTATTTTTGCCAAGTTTCAATAAAAAGCAGGTCAAATTGATTCAGTTGGGTCCCGAAGTGACCATCGAAGCTGGCGATCAACGGCGCAATATTTTTTTACCTCCTGAATTAGCTGGCAAACAAGCGATTGGTGCAAAGTTTCAGGATGCCTATCTGGTAATTTCATTTGGCTAAAAGCAAGATGAGAGGTGACGCGAATCGTCACCTCTCATCTTGCTTTATTCCCATGACTCTAGCTCGATCGCTACAGTTCTAAACAATGTCAAAATGCGATCGCGCCTGACCTCAAAATTCGCGGCAACCAGAATAAAGCCAATCCCTGCAAAGATACCGAGTGTCCACATCAGGAATGAATATTGCGTGACTAAAATTACGGCTTGGGTGAGGACTAACAAAATGAATGTGAGTGTTCCCATAAAGAGATAAGCACGGATACGCAGAGCGAGTCCTGCGATGATGAAGGCAAAACTCAAAATCCATGTTGTAAAGGCAATACTAGGATTTGTAAAGGAATGGAGAAAAGCTACTAAGCCCATCCCTCCACTTGCTAAACTGCGAATAGTATGGCGCAAATCCCTTCTATACAAAGTCTGAAGATTAGGTTCGACTTGAGCAAAGTAAAGTCCAGAAAATCCGAAAACGCAAATGTTAATTAAAAATCTGAGACTGGTCAATAGCTCGACTGGTTGTAAATATGCAAAAATTGCCCAATCCCATAGAAATAGGGTTATATAGGTAAAGCGAATTTGCTCTTTTACCTTGGCATAGATTGTGTAAAAGATACCTACGATTACTAAGCAGGATGTTGCTATTTGAGACTGAGAGATAAAAACAAAAATTAATGGCAAGGCTAAGGCAGAATTATACCAAGGTTGCTCATTCCATTCCCATTCCTCCCAAGGCGGTAAATAGAGCATGAGTGAAATCAGACAAGCGATCGCTGCGGCATAGGGTTTAATCACATTCGCAATCAGCCAAGGATTGGGGAAAGCAAAGAAGATGAAATAGGTGATCGCACCGATGGAAGTAGTAATACCTGTATAAATCCAAATAGCCTCTCCATCTAAATCTCCTTTATCAATGGAGACTTCCTCTTTTCCTCCCTTTACAAGGGAGGTCAGGGGGGATCTTCCCTGCATAATCGCATAGGTAGCCAAAGCAATCGCTAAACCGCCACCAATCAAACCGCCAGTAGTGGAAGGTTGATATAAACTTGCGGATATTAAAAAAAGAGCACTTGTAGTCCAATGTAAATGCGCCGAAATGCTAATTTCCTGCTTAGAAAGTCGCAAATACGGCATGATCCAATCACTAAAAATTTGGTAGGCATAGGCGATCGCACAAGCAAGTGTCGCTAAAACCACTAAGCCATCACCGAGGCTACCTCCTTTAAAACTTGATACCATTTGATAGAACAGTAACTCATATGCTGAGAAAGTAGCGATCGCCATCGATAGATAAGTCAACGCTTTAAATAGAGGATTTTCTTGGGATGCTCTGCGTCCAATCCCAATCCCAATGAGGGATGTACTTAGGGAAAATAAACCTGTTAAGCCGCTAAAGTTCCCAATTCTAAATAATGAACCCATTACTCCATAAATCAAGGGAACGAGATCCCAACTAATTGGATATTCGCCCTTATTTTTACCATCGCCCGTATGCTGCATCCACCAATCACCTAATAATTGGGTGAAGAACCCTAGGGCTAAGTTGGCGATCGCTAGTTCAATTGCAGAACCATTAAAAACAGCAATCGCTCCTGAAGTGATGAGTTCAATGCTCCATGCAATGCCCCACTCTGTCCAGAAGGGAGGATAGGTGTTAGATTGCCAAACACGATAGATTAAGCCAATCGTAACTAAAATTGTGCTGGGTAAGAGATTGACAAATAATTGGTCATCTTGGTTATAGGCAAAGACACTAATCGCTAAGACAGATTGTAGAATCAGTAAGCCTGCTGATATTAATGCTGACCAGATATCAAAGGCTTGGGCATAGGATTGATTTAAAGACAAATTGAGATCAGGAACATGGCGATCACGGCGATATTTGAGCCAATGATTGAGAACATAGATTAATAAAACGCTAACAATTAAACCTGTAATTCCAAAGCTAAACTGAGCAATCTGACCATCCCCAGCTTTAAACTTCCATAAAATTGCGGCAATAAAGATTAACCCATAGCCAACGGTATTAAACGTGATTAATAGGGATTTACTACGGCGCGTATTTACTAACATTAGGGCAAAGGCAACCCCTAAACCAATCAAGCGAGAGCTATCATCTGCCCATGTCAGGAATTGGGCGATCGCTAGTCCTGCAATGCTGAGTTTAATCGCCAAATCGCGATTTGCAAATTCGCGCCAAGTCCCCAAAAATGTAAGGGATAGGGGCACGGATAACCAAGCTACCCCCCAATAATTACTAAATAGAAGTTCGCTACTAGCACCAATCTTCTGTCCTTCAATCACGGCATTCCATAGCAAAATATAACTCAACGCTGCTAAACTTGCACCAATATGCCAAGCACTATCGCGCCAAGCTTGGAAATGAGGATTTTCGGGTTGGGAGAGAGGCTGAGGGCTAGACCCATCACCAAGAGAGACAGCTTGAAGTTTAAACTTGCCGATCACTAAAACCACAATCCATTCCACCAGCATGATTCCTAGTAAAAAGCCACTCCAAGCAAAGATGGATTGAGTACGGGTGAGTAAATAAACACCTAAACTCATGGCAATCAAACAGACAATATGAGCACAATAAACCAGACCGTTCAAGTCACTGCTATGAGGTGATCGCCTTGCTTGCACAACTAATAAAGTAATTGCCGCTAGAGTTAAATTAGTAAATAGAGTGTAAATATTCGAGAAGCTTAAACAGGTAAGCGTCACTCCAAATCCAAGGGCTAATAATTCACCTCGCAGGGCTAAACTAGGCTTTTGGCGATCGTGATAAATTGCAGCAATTACTGAAAACACAATTACATAAGGAAATAGCGAAACTCCCAGTAAATTTATTTCGGAATTAGTTTGAAATAATGTCAGCAAAGATTTAAGAGTCTGTTCATACCACGCTTCGGGAGTTAATCTTTTGCCAAGCCATAGTAGTTGTAAGCCCCAGAAAAATAAATAAGTGAGATCGTTAGGTTCTTCATGTTTGAATAGGCGATCACAGAGAACCCATGTAATCAATAAACTCACCGTGAAAGCTTGCCAAGGATATTGATCCCAAACTGATACCAGCCAACCTAAACCGAGTAAAACCTTGCCTAAATCTTTCTGAAAGGAAAGAACTGATTGACTCTCAGAAGATTTCTGGCTTTGACTGCGTTTAGCCAAATCCCCAGTTTCAGCCAAATTCTTATCCCCTTGATGGCTGAGCGAAGCCGAAGCCAATCGCTCCGTTTTATTGGTAATTTGTACCAATACCCAGCCACAGATCCCCAAAGCTAATCCCAACTTAAAGATAGAAACATTGGCAAATAAAAGCGCTCGGCTAACTAATAATACTGTGCTGTAAGCGCCAGTAATCAAGGCTAATGGGAAAGTGGAACTATCAGCAGTATTTAAGCCCTGATCGCGATTGAGAAAAGTAGAAATCGCGATCGCGCCAATCCCCAAATAAACCGCAATGAGTGGATAGTAGGGAGAGTTCATCCATCCCAAATGTAGCCAAGCAAGAATCAGAATAGTAGCGATCGAGATTTGGCTAAGCTGTCGCCTTATTCGTCTTCGTTTTTGTAAATCTGCGGTAATTTCCTGTGATTCACGATATAGAAAAGATGTTTGTAAGAGGAAAATGGCAATCCCTGAGAGTAAACAACCTGCAATCAGACCCAGCCCCACTCCCGCAGGATTATTAACTACTCTTAAGCCATCCATCGCCCAAAAGTTTGCAGGTACTAGCAGCAAAGTTACTAATTGCAAAGCACGAGTAGTCAAGCGTAAATGCTCATTTTTGCTAGTCCAGAAACTTACACCAAAAAATCCTAATGTGTAGACAAAGAGCAATAAATATTGCCCCTGTGCATCAAAATTATTCCATTGACTCGCCGCTAGCACTCCAGATGACACCACAACTAGGAATACGCCTAAAAATAGCAACCACATCGTGCTGAATTCGGAAATGAGCGATCGCACGGTTTGCGCGACTTTACTCGGTGGTTGAGTGACTTTAGGAGAAATTGGTTTCGGAGGTGCTTGGGGCGATCGTGCTAAATGAGATCCTGATAAATTCGTAGTAGGTCTAGGTTGATTGGAGCTAGGAATAGGTTCATGCTTACTCGGAGTCGCGTAATTTGGCTTTTCTACTGCAATCTCAGACACAAAGCGCGTTTTTGCAATTAGTCTAACTTGATCATCCCTAATTAAACCCATCTCTAGCCATATGTTCAACCCATCTAAAATTGACTCATTCTGAATTGCAACAAGGATTAACCGATTTCCTAAGCGATGACTATTGCGCCATTGAAAATCTATTTCTGAGATTAGTTCCAAATTAAACCAAGCTTCCAATCCCTCCAGAACAATTTGATGGGAGACATTAATGGGAATATCGAGACGTAAATATTTCGATGGTTTTTTTAATGATTCTGATGGCATCGGCGATCACTCCAAATCCAAAATCAGATAATGTTCCCATTATGCCTGATTTTGCATCTATCTTTTCATGTCTTATTCAGTTTCTCCAAGAAGATTTAGGACATACTCAACCTGAACGAATTTATTAGGTGTGAGGTAAATATTAAATATTATGCGTATTATGTTATGCGGACAAAGCCTGCACAATATCCACCCAATGCGTAAGTCCTAAAGATAAAGAAACTTAGTAATTATTCTTTACTCCATAAGCTTGTTTACTATTGTTAATATTAGGTACATAAATATATATGATTTTAGTAATGCAGTTAACAAACGCTGAATGGACAGAAACAGAGGAAAACATTGCGAAAAGTGCTTTTGAAATTGCCTATAAACGAGAAATTAACGATTTGATTGATGAAGTAAAACACAAAGCTGTTTCTCTAGCAGAGATAGATGATATGTGGCTTTTACATGATTTTTTGAGCGCAAAGCGCCATGAAGTCGATGGTAAATATGATTATCATTTACCAATGCTGGTGTTTGTGTTTGCGGGATTGGTCAAGGATGGCTGGCTAAGCATTAGTGAGTTAGAAGGATTAAATCCTGATAAAATCGCTAAAATATCAGCACTTTCGCGTATGTAGTTCCTATACCTATCGGTCTTGACACTCAATAACTAAGATGTGTTTCAAAGCACAGCCTCTTTGCTGCTGATGGGAACATTCTACTTCTTTGTATAGATTGTTACGAATCTCTATCCTTAGAGGTTATGAAGCGATCACAACAATATGAGTAGATACTATGTAGAGAAATCAATATGTAGCTAAACAATAAGCTACTAATTAATCAATCTATTGTTATGGCTTCTCAGAGCTACTTATTCTAACCATGCAGTAATTGCAAGTTCTGTAATTGCTTATATGTGATTTCCGTTTCGCTTATAAGTAGTTGAGTTAAGCTTCCACAATCTTAATCCCGATTTTGTTATGGCGGTTTGCTTTTGTACAGACTTAGTTATCTTCAGTTAACCCTCTAAAACAACTCATATGACATATACCGTTTCTACTGCTAGAAATATTTTCCCTAGCACTTTGGCTGCTGATGTTGTACCAGCAACCATTGCAAGATTCAATCAACTTAGTGCCGAAGATCAACTCGCTTGGATTTGGTTTACGTACCTTGAGATGGGAAAAACTGTGACAATCGCGGCTCCAGGAGCAGCAAGTATGCAACTAGCTGAATTGACCTTAAATGAAATCAAGAAAATGAGTTTTCAGCAACAAACTCAGGTCATGTGTGATTTAGCTAATCGTGCTGATACTCCCATCTGCCGCACCTATGCAATTTGGTCTCAAAATATCAAGCTAGGATTTTGGTATCAACTTGGTAAATGGATGGAAGAAGGTATTGTTGCTCCTATTCCTGAAGGATATAAGTTATCCGCTAATGCTTCCGCAGTTCTTGCTACATTAATTAGTCTGGAGCCTGGACAGCAAATTACAATTCTCCGCAATGCAGTCGTAGATATGGGCTATGATCCTAGTAAGCTGGATGGAGTTAAGCGGATTATTGAACCAGTATCCCCTCCCAAAGAAATATCAAAGCGCACTGCCGTTAAGATCGAAGGAGTTGACAACCCCACAATTCAGTCCTACATGGATAACCTGAATGCCAATGATTTCGATGCTTTGATTGAGCTATTCCTTCCTGATGCTGCTTTGCAACCTCCATTCCAAAGACCCATCGTTGGTAAGGAAGAAATTATGCGCTTCTTTAAAGAAGAATGTCAAAACCTCGTACTTGTTCCAGAAAGAGGCGTTTCTGAACCTGCTGATGGTGGTTATACCCAAATTAAAATTACTGGAAAGGTGCAAACACCTTGGTTTGGTTCTGGTGTCGGAATGAATATCTCTTGGCGCTTCTTGCTTGATCCTAGCAATAAGATTTTCTTCGTAGCGATCGATTTACTCGCTTCTCCTAAAGAGTTATTGAACTTGATTCGTTAAAAACTTAAAGCGCTAAGCGCTTAAACCCAAATCAAGAAATTCTTAAAAAGCTTTGCAAGGCAAAGCTTTTTAAGAATTTCTTGTGGTTCATTAATTGCTTTTTGAGAAATGCAAATGCTTAGCCTGCCAAAAAAGGCACTGAAGACTGATGATTGGATGGGTGCGATTATAACCTTTGTTATAGCCAGTTTATGGGTTGCTATTCTAGTTGACTCCTTTCAGATTTTTGTTCCAAATAGTTCTTGGATTTGGCTAATATGTATGATCTTAGTCCGTACATATCTACATACTGGATTATTTATTCTTGCCCATGAATCAATGCATGGCAATTTAATTCCGCAGAACCAACGCTTAAATAAAATAGTTGGTCGCTTGATGCTTGGTATTTATGGATTTTTGCCCTACGATCGCTGTTTGGTGAACCATATTAATCATCATCGTTATCCTTCGCAAAGTGGTGATCCTGATTTTCATGGTGATGCAACAAATCCAATTCATTGGTATTGCAAATTTATGGGGGAATACTTCCCATTGCGATCGCTAATTACTTTTATTGCGAGCATGATAGTAATTCTGGCGATTTTGACGATAGTTTTCCACGTTGCTTTTATAAATCTAATCCTCTTTTGGCTTTTACCTCTGATTCTTAGTTCGCTACAGTTATTTTTCTTTGGCACATATCTTCCTCATCGCCAAGTTGATAATAATTTAAATTTCTCGCCGCGTTTACATAGCGATCGCTATGCGGTGCTGTGGTCATTTTTGAGTTGCTACAACTTTGGGCATTATCACTGGGAACACCACGCATATCCTCACATTCCTTGGTACAAATTACCTAAAGCACTATATCGTAATCACTAATGATTAGTTTGTAAAAGAGTATCCAGAATCTGGATGCTTCCACAAACCTGTAAGGATTGCTATAGTATGCTCAAATGTTAGCTTGCCGAATTTATGTCGATCGCCCCCATCCTCAAAGCTGAAAATATCTCAAAATCCTTTGGTGGTATTCATGCTGTTAACAATGCGCGTATTGAAATACCTGTGGGAAGCATTACAGGTTTAATTGGTCCGAATGGAGCAGGGAAGACTACTTTTTTTGGTTTGCTATCCAATTTCCTCAGGCCTGATCGCGGGACGGTGCAATTTGACGGAATGCCCATTCAAGGGAAGCCGCCTCATGCGATCGCCAAGTTAGGGATGATTCGTACTTTTCAAGTACCTCGTGTCCTGTCGCGTCTGTCAGTCCTTGAAAACATGCTACTGGCGGCTCAAGATCAAGCAGGTGAAAAATTTTGGAATACGTGGTTTCAAGGGCAAACCATCGCGAAGCAGGAACGGGAAAACCGCGAAAAAGCAATACATATTCTCG
This sequence comes from Pseudanabaena sp. M53BS1SP1A06MG, assembly GCA_020404105.1. GTDB lineage: Bacteria > Cyanobacteriota > Cyanobacteriia > Pseudanabaenales > Pseudanabaenaceae > Pseudanabaena > Pseudanabaena mucicola_A. The sequence continues at coordinate 48,067 of JADBWH010000013.1, forward strand.
AATCCGTCGGCTTAATTAGGATGGTGGATAGCTATGCAGGTTCGCTATCAGGTGGGCAACGCAAGTTATTAGAAATTTCCCGTGCCTTGATGACTGACCCCAAATTAATTTTGCTAGATGAACCCGCGGCAGGTGTCAACCCTGCACTTATTGAAGAAATTTGCAGCCTGATTCACAGGTTGAATCAAGAAGGATTAAGCTTCTTGATTATCGAACACAATATGGATGTGATTATGTCCCTATGCGATCGCGTCTGGGTTTTAGCCGAAGGTCATAATCTTGCCGATGGTTCCCCTACAGAAATTCAAAGTAATCCTAAAGTTTTAGAAGCATATTTGGGTTCCTAGTTTTGGTTTTGACGATTGACGAGACTTCGTGCCACCAATTATTTTTAGAGGGTTCTTAATTTTTGCTAATGGACGGCACTTTGTGCCGTCCATTAGCAAAATCTGCTAATTTTCTGGTTTGAGGTCACGCTCCATCAGCCCTTCGACTGCCTGTTGCAGTGTAATCTCACCCTTCAGCAATCGATATACATACCTTGATACGGGGACGCTAATTTTCTCGCGAACACTGATTTCCATTAAAACATGGGCGGTATTGACTCCCTCAGCCGTGCCATGCACATTAGCGATCGCATCTTCTAGGCTTTTACCCTGTGCAATCGCATAGCCAATTTGATAATTGCGACTGAGATTGCTATTGCAGGTTGCAAGCAAATCCCCCAATCCAGATAAGCCCCAAAAGGTCTCGGGCTGTGCCCCAAAGTAAACGCCAACCCGAATAATCTCAATTAGCGATCGGGTAATTAATGCTGATTTGGCATTTGTTCCCAAATTGAGACCATCACAAGCACCTACAGCGATCGCAATGACATTTTTTAAAGTGCCGCCCAATTCAACGCCAATGGGATCAGAGTTGGTATAGACCCTAAAGTTTCGTGATGCAAAAATTGTCTGAATAAATTGTGCAGCCGACTCGTCGGTACTAGCTACCACTGTTGCTGCAGGTTTACCTTCGACAATTTCAGCAGATAGATTTGGTCCCGATAAAACCACAAGGGGATGCATAGGCAGGAGTGATCGCCAAATTTGCGATGGTGTTTGTCTCGTATTTGCTTCTATCCCCTTGGTAGCACTGACGATCACTGCATCAGGTAGTAATTGCCCATTTTTTTGAGCAATCTGCAATTGTTCAGCGATCGATCTCACCCCTTTGATTGATACTGCGGAAATAATCGCATCGCTTTCCTTAACTAATTCGCAAAGGGGTTGAGGACTTTGTCGAGACCAGATCTTGACATGATGATTATTTGTTTTCACCAGACTTGCTAGCGCCAATCCCCAAGCACCAGCGCCAATAATCGTAATATTTTTTAAGTCTGATTGCATATTGTGAATAGTATCCTTAAAAACAAGACGGGAAGCCAGATTCCCTATCGTGACGGTGATATAATAACAAAAGCCTCTTAATTTCTAAAACCCTTGCTAGTTAGATATTGATCGTCTTTAATTATCAATATCACATCAAAAGTTTTGATTGATGAGGGGTACTTTCACTCATTTCTTGAGGAAGGCGGCAATAATGATCGAAATGAAGGTGGCTGGAATAGCGATTGATGCAGTCAGCCGTAATCCTATCGTCCTACTACGAGATACCTTAGAACGCCGAGCCTTACCAATTTGGATCGGTGAAGCTGAAGCCAAAGCAATCATCAGTGCTTTAGATGGCAGACCTCTAGAACGTCCCATGACTCATGATTTAATGCTTAATTTTCTTGATGCTTGGGGGATCACTGTGGAGCGTATCGTCGTCCATGCGCTCAAGAATAGTACTTTCTATGCAGTGATTACAGTTTCACAAGGGGATATTAAAAAGGAGATTGATGCGCGTCCAAGCGATGCGATCGCGATCGCAGTACGCGCTAAATGTCCAATCTGGGTAATGGAGGAGGTCATTCTCGAAGCTTCAATTCCTGTAGATCAAGATGCCGACGAAGCGGAGAGAAGGGCTTTTCGTGAGTTTTTATCAAAACTCACACCAGAAGAATTAGTTAAAAAAAGTGGTTTAGAGAGCAATTAAAAAAGAGTTGGCGCTTTGTGCCAACTCTTTTTTAATAAAGTTTTTGATGCCTAGAAAAATCTCTAAGGAATTTCACTGTTAGACATTGATCCTAAAAATCCTCCTAACTCTGGTTCGTTATTTTCAACTGAATTAAGCTGATTCAGACCAAACAATCTTTCAGCAACTTCTCCCTCTTTACCAAGTACCTTAATTGGCTGATTGTTATAGCTCAGTCTTACTGCTGATGCATTACCTGCACGAATAGAAATTTGGCGATTGCCTGACCAAGTTAGTTTTTTACCTTCGTCAAGCACACCCTCAAACTCAGTCTTGCCATCAACGGTAATGCGTAACCAAGACTGTCCCTTCATGATAAGTCCGATATTGACAGGCTTATTGCCTGTAAACTCGAAATTACCTTTTGCCCCAATATCAACATTAGTTTTTAACGCATTTGGAAAATTGATATTATTCGTCCAAGATTTAACAGCATTGTTTAGACTTGAACTAACTTCCCCAAAGGTTGCTTCTGACTGGATTTGATTCGTTGGAGAACTAGCCATCGTCTTAGCATTAGTTATTGGTAACGCAGCAACCGTAGAAGCATTGACAGTAGAATTATTGATATTAAATGCCATTACGGAAGGATTAATTGCTGTCTGTCTTAAAACTTCTAAACCACCTAATTTAGGTAATAGACTATCTGTTGTGGCGACTGGGGTATTATCCTTCGGCTCAACAATCTGGGCTGAATTACCTAAAATAGTCTGCCTGTCATTTATTTTATTAGCATCTGGCGAATTCAGGAAAGTTGCTAAGAGGCTTACAGCGCCAGCAATTACCCCAATGTAGAGAGCATATAGATGCAGAGGGCGCAATTCTGCGGCAGCACTACCCGCCCATTTTTGTTCAGGCAATACTGGATTAAGAGGAAAATCCTCCGATAGATCACCAACCCCCAGTGCTGTACCATACTTACGGATAAAACCACGCACATAGACAGGCTCAGGCAAAGAATCTATTTCCCCATTTTCAATAGCACGTAAATAGCGCTCAGAAATTAATGTAGTTGCAGTGAGATGAGGGATGGATAGCTCTTTATCTTGTCTAATACGCTTGAATTGCGCTCCGATTTCTGCTAGCTTCTCTGCCTGTTTCGAGGTTGTAATGTTCACAATACCCACAATTTATACGAAGAGATTGGACTGACTGGCTTGTAAAATCTGGCTAAGATCCAAATTTTAACACCCACAAGTTCTACATAGAGTCTTATTTATCCTTTAAAGGTAATCTAAGCTTGATAGATTACCTTTATTCAACTAATATAACATTTTGCAAAGTTTTGAAAGTAAATTAAGAACATATAAGTCATAATTTTAGTGCTAATGCTCACTTAATCTAGTGTCAATATACTCCAGAATCCTTTCAGAGAGTATATATTCGCAATGATATTGCTTCATTTTAATTTCTTTTGTGCATGATATTACTCATAAATTTGCGATCGCTAATTCATACAGATCATCGAAGCTTTTAGTAGTTCAGAAATATTTTGGAAATTAGAAAAAGCGCCAATTTCCAAAATATTTCTGGATTTTAAGTAAGCGCAAGGTTCTGTATACTAATCCTAAATTGTTTTTGTAAAGCTTACAGTTCAAGGTACGTTTCCCACAAACTCCAAAATAGACAAATTATTTAGGGATGCTATAACTAAGCTACTTGAGTAACTAATCACCCATGAGACTTTGAATTTCTTGCTTACTCAATAGTCGATAGGCTCCTATTCTGAGCGAAGCCAGTGATATAGAAGCGATCGCCGATCGATGTAATGACAAAACAGGATGCCCTAATAATTCAGCAACTTTTCTAATCTGACGGTTACGCCCTTCTGACAAGACAATCTTTAATTTTGTGCGTGAAGTTTGATGTGTGTGATGTGTTTGTGCCGAAGTATTTTCTGAAATCTGTTGAACACTAACTATTGCAGGTAAGGTGCGTTTACCCTCAAGGACGATCCCCTGTTGCCATTGCTGAAGAGTTTGTAGACTAGGGATATCTTTAACCCATACTTCATAGGTTTTGGCAATATGATGACGGGGATGCATCAGATAGTTTGCGAATGCACCGTCATTAGTCAAAATTAACGCGCCACTGCTGTTGTAGTCCAGCCTACCCACAGGATAAACATGGCGATATTGAGATGGCAATATATCAAGAACTGTCCTGCGACCTTGGGGATCATCACAGGTACATACTACGCCCGTTGGTTTATTCAGCAATAGATATAAAAATTCGGGAGCCTGTGTTTGCAGTAATTTGCCATCTACGGCAATGCGATCACAATCAGAATTAGCTTTAGTCCCTAATTCCTTAACTTGTCTGCCATTTACTGAAATCCGACCTGACAGGATCATCTGTTCTGCCTCACGACGGGAGGCAACGCCATGACGAGAGAGGATTTTTTGGAGGCGTTCGATCATCGGAAGTAACGGGCAATAAAGAACTAGTGGGCTAAATCTATTCGCCCTTTATATTTACATAATGCAAGTACTTATGCAGTTAATGCATGGAAGCATTGCAATTATTAAATAATAGTAAAAATTATGTATTTATTTATACGCATTGGGATCGAAACGTTAAGTAGTGTAAATCCAGCATGAGCCAAGGATAAACAACATGGCAAACAAAATTGAAGACCTGAAAGCCGCTAAAGATGGTCTTGCTCTCAAAGCCGAAATTGATCGCTTCGCCTCCATTGGCTGGGAATCGATCAATGACGATGACCTACAGCATCGGTTAAAGTGGCTCGGCATCTTTTTTCGCAAAAGTACTCCTGGACGTTTCATGGTACGGATGCGAATTCCCAATGGTTTACTCAATAGCGATCAAATGCGTGTCCTCGCCTCAGTAGTTGAGAAGTGTGGTGAGCATGGTGTTGCCGACATTACCACCCGCCAGAATATCCAAATGCGAGGTATTCTCATCGAAGATGTACCTGAAATGTTCGCTAAGTTTCGTTCTGTCGGTTTGACTAGTGTGCAATCGGCGATCGATAACGTCCGAAATATTACAGGTTCTCCCGTTGCAGGGCTTGATGCTGATGAGCTTTACGATACTCGTGAGTTAGCAATTCAAGTTCAGAATTTACTCACTAATAATGGCGAAGGTAATCCTGCATTTACCAACTTACCTCGCAAATTTAACATTGCGATCGCAGGCTGTCGTGATAACTCCACTCATGCCGAAATCAATGATTTAGCCTTTATTCCTGCTTTTAAAGAGACATCTAAAGAAACCTTTGGATTTAATGTCATTGTTGGTGGATTTTTCTCCGCGAAGCGGGTTGAGGCAGCAATCCCTCTTAATGTCTGGGTTCCCCCTGAAGATGTCGTTGCACTCTGTGAAGCATTACTAATTGTTTACCGCGATCATGGACTCCGCGAAAACCGAGCAAAATCAAGATTAATGTTCTTAATTGATGAATGGGGAATTGAAAGATTCCGTGCTGAAGTTGAGAAACAATTAGGCAAACCATTAGCAACTGCTGAAACAAAAGATGAAATTGCATGGGAAAAGCGCGATCACATCGGTGTTCATCCGCAAAAGCAATCAGGATTGAACTATGTAGGGTTGCAAATCCCTGTAGGACGGATGTATGCCCCTGATATGTTCGAGTTTGCCAGACTTGCTGATGTCTACGGCAATGGCGATATTCGCCTTACGGTTGAGCAAAATTTACTGATCACCAATGTCAGTGATGAGCAAGTACCTGCACTATTGCAAGAACCTCTCCTTCAGAAATTCCCAGTTAATCCTGACAACCTCATGCGGGGCTTAGTTTCCTGCACAGGCAATCAATTCTGTCCTGTAGCGATCGTGGAAACCAAAAATCGTTCCCTCGCGCTGACCAGACAACTGAGCGACAATTACTATCTTCCAAAGGTTGTGCGGATTCATTGGAGTGGTTGTCCTAACTCATGTGCCCAGCCACAGGTTGCCGATATTGGCTTTACTGGCTGCAAAGCTCGTAAGAATGGCAAGGTTGTCGATGGTGTTGACATTTATATGGGTGGCACGGTCGGTAAAGATGCTCATCTTGGCAAATGTGTTATGGAAAAAGTTCCCTGTGAAGATTTGCATGAAGTAATCGGCAAGCTTTTAATCGAACATTTTGGCGCAGTTCCCAAACATCAGGTGATCGCTGAACCCTCAGCAAAGTTAGTCGCAGTTGGCTAAAAATCCTCAAAATTAGATTCTCAAACCTCAATTAGTTATTAAAATCAAGGAAACTCATGAGTAAATTTTCTCGTCGCAAGTTCTTAGCCACCGCAGGACTATCTACTGCTAGCGCGATCGCTTTAAATGCCTGTACAGGCGGCGGCGAAGCACCGAAAACCGATACCAAGACTACCACTGCCGCCAGCAAGTCCCCAGAGTCAAAAGTTAGTGCTGCCGATGCCCCTGAAGTGACTAAGGCAAAACTTGGTTTTATTGCTCTTACCGATGCTGCGCCTCTGATTATTGCTAAGGAGAAAGGACTGTTCGCGAAATATGGCATGAAGGATGTCGAAGTTCTCAAACAAGCTTCTTGGGGAACCACTCGCGACAATATCGCCCTTGGCTCTGATGCTGGTGGTATTGATGGCGCTCACATTTTGACACCAATGCCGTATTTACTGACCGAAGGTAAAATCACCAACGGCAAAAAAGTGCCAATGTATATTTTGGCAAGATTGAATACCAATGGACAAGGCATTTCGATTGCTAATGAGTTTAAAGAACTCAAAATTGCCCTCAAGAGTGATTCGCTCAAAGAAAGTTTCGCCAAAATTAAATCTGGTGGCAAGGATGTAAAATGTGCGGTCACTTTCCCCGGGGGAACCCATGATCTGTGGATGCGCTATTGGCTAGCGGCTAATGGTATTGATCCAGACAAGGATGTAAGCACGATCGTTGTTCCACCACCACAAATGGTTGCGAATATGAAGGCTGGCAATATGCAAGCATTCTGTGTGGGCGAACCTTGGAATGCTCGCCTAGTAGCGCAAAACTCTGGATACAGTGCTCTAGTCACAGGAGAACTATGGAAAGATCATCCTGAAAAAGCTTTCTCTTTACGTGCAGATTGGGTGGATAAAAATCCTAAAGCAGCCAAAGCTCTATTAATGGCTGTACTAGAAGCTCAGATTTGGTGTGAAAAGCCAGAGAATAAAGAAGAAATGTGCAAGATTGTTGGCGCTGACAAATGGTTTAAAGTTCCTGCTCCTGAAATTTTGGGTAGACAACAAGGCAAGATCGATTATGGCGATGGTCGCACTGTTGATAATCCAGACATCTCCATGAAATTCTGGAAAGATGCCGCTTCCTACCCATTCAAGAGCCACGATCTCTGGTTTGTAACCGAAGATATGCGTTGGGGCTATTTTGATGCAGATACCGATGCGAAGAAGTTGGTAGATAAGGTCAATCGTGAGGATCTCTGGAAAGAAGCTGCTAAAGCAATTGGGGAAGAAGCTGCTATTCCTAAGAGTACTTCTCGCGGCATCGAAACTTTCTTTGATGGAGTCAAATTCGACCCAGAGAATCCCAGTGAATACCTCAAAGGATTGAAGATTAAGAAGGCTTAATTATTAACTGAATCTAATTCTCGAACAAGGGGCTTAAGCCCCTTGTTATCATCTTTTCTATAGCAAATAGGAGATATAAAAATGGCGGCAGGAAGTTTAAAGTCACGATTTTCAGTTAATAACATAGGTGAATGGTTTCAGAAACAGGCGCGTTTTGTCATCCCACCTATAATTGCATTGATACTTATTTTAGGAACTTGGCAAATACTTTGCTCAGGTAAGACACCACCCCTACCACCCCCAAGCAAAGTTTGGCAAGAAACTCAAGAATATATTTGGAATCCTTTCTTTGACCGCAACTATTTTGATGTTAGTGCATCCGAAAAGACCGATAGCCCCGCACGTCAAGCGCTGAAGGAAAAGCTCACCATTGAGCAAGGTTTAGGTGTCAAAACGATGGTCAGTTTGCGCCGTGTGGCGATCGGCTATACCGCTTCCGCAATTATTGGCATTTCCTTTGGCATTGCGATCGGGACAAATGTATTTCTCTATCGCGCCTTTGATCCAATCTTTCAGGTTTTACGGACAATTCCACCCCTTGCATGGCTACCGATCGCCATGTCCGCATTCCAAGGTGTCAATGAATCTCTGAAAGCGGTTGGTCTAGACGTTACCGAAGCCGCAGCTTTATTCGTTATCTTCATTACTTCGATCTGGCCAATCTTGATGAATACAGCTGTGGGAGTACAACAGGTTCCTCAAGACTATCGAAACGTATCGAGAGTATTACGCCTCAGCAAGTTTGATTACTTCATCACAATTCTTATGCCATCGGCAGCACCATATATTTTCACAGGATTACGGATTGCTGTTGGTTTATCGTGGTTAGCGATCGTGGCAGCAGAAATGTTGACTGGTGGTGTCGGTATTGGCTTTTTTATCTGGGATAGCTACAACAGCCAAAAGAGCAGCGAACTGATTCTAGCTCTGATTTACATCGGTTTAGTCGGATTCCTACTCGATAAACTCGTTTACTACGCCAGCAAATTAGTTGCTCAGTCAGATGCTTAGTTTTGATTATTCCTCCCCCACTTCACTATTTCCCTTAAGCTTCTCCTATGCAGACTCTTGATCTTACAGATAATAATCCGCAAATAAATAGAGATCCATTTCTCGTAATGGATGGAGTCTCTAAGGTTTATCCCACACCTAGAGGACTATATACAGTTCTCGAAGATGTTAATTTGACAGTCTATGAAGGTGAGTTTATCTGTGTGATTGGTCACTCCGGCTGTGGTAAGTCCACACTGCTAAACATGGTAGCTGGGTTTAATAAACCGGCTTCTGGCGAAATTTGTTTGCGATCGAAGCCAATTGTTCGCCCTGGTCCCGATCGCATGGTGGTGTTCCAAAACTACTCGCTCCTACCTTGGATGACAGCCTTTGAAAATGTCTATCTTGCGGTTAAGCAGGTTTATAAAGAGAAATCTAAAGAAGAAAAGACCAAAATTGCTAAGGAATCGCTGGAGCTAGTGGGGCTAACCGAAGCAATGCACAAGAAGCCTAAGGAACTGTCTGGCGGTATGCGCCAACGTGTATCGATCGCCCGTGCATTATCAATTCGTCCTGAAGTATTGATTCTTGATGAACCCTTCGGCGCGTTAGACGTAATGACCCGCGAAGAGCTTCAGGAAGAATTACTCGCAATTTGGCGCAAAAATCGGGTTACAGCATTAATGATCACCCATGAAATCGATGAAGCCCTATTTCTTGCAGATCGCATTGTGATGATGAGCAATGGTCCCGCCGCCCATATCGCTGAAATTATCGATGTGCCATTTGCCCGTCCCCGTGATCGTAAAGCGATCGCCGATGATCCTCGTTACTACAGCCTCCGTAACTACATCCTTGAATTTCTCTATAGTCGATTTGCCTTGGCTGATGATGCGGAATAGTCGTTAGCTATTAGCTGTTAGCTCAACTTAATGAATTTCAAATGCTAAAAAGGTCAAGACAATTCACCAAAAAATATCTTATCCAAAAAGCTAAAAGCTAATCGCTAAAAGCTAATCGCTAAAAGCTAATCGCTAAAAGCTAATCGCTAAAAGCTAAAAGCTAAAAGCTAATAACTACCAATCACCAAATCCCAACCATGTCCAAATTCCTAGAAATTGATCACATTAGTCGTGTTTTTAAAACCAATAAAGGGCAACCCTATGTTGCAGTAAAAGATGTTTACTTTGAGATGAAGGAAGGAGAATTTGTCTCAATAATTGGGCATTCAGGCTGTGGTAAATCGACAGTTTTGAATATTCTTTCTGGGTTAGATCGAGCTAGTGCAGGGGGGATTGTCCTCGAAGGGCGTGAGGTGCGTGAACCAGGACCTGATCGTATGTTGGTATTTCAAAACCACTCGTTGTTACCTTGGCTAACGGTACGTCAGAATATTGGCTTAGCGGTAAATCGGGTATTAAGGGATTTACCTAAAGAGGAACGCCGCCGCATTATTCAAGAAAATATTGACTTGGTGGGATTAAGTCATGCTGCGGATAAGTATCCCAGGGAAATTTCAGGAGGGATGAAGCAAAGGGTTGGGATTGCTCGTGCCTTGTCAATTAAGCCAAAAATTCTACTGTTAGATGAGCCTTTTGGGGCATTAGATGCCTTAACTAGAGGTCGATTACAAGAAAAATTAATGCATATTTGCGATGAGCATAAAATCTCGGCGGTAATGATTACCCATGATGTTGATGAAGCTTTACTGCTGAGCGATCGCATTGTGATGATGACTAACGGTCCCGAAGCGAAAATTGGTCAAGTCCTCACTGTTGATCTGCCTCATCCCCGCAAAAAACTAGATGCGGCTAACCATCCCAACTATTATCGCCTCAGAAGTGAAGTTGTCAGTTTCCTCGATCGCCAGAAACAAATCAAAATTGAACGTGCTAAGAACAAAAGCAATGCAGCGATCAGTCTGGGCAATATCGAGAAAACAAATCTCACCATTGGCTACATCCCTCTCACCGACTGCGCTCCTTTTGCGATCGCTCAAGAGAAAGGGCTATTTGCTAAACATGGTCTAGATGTCACTCTTTCCAAAGAAACAAGCTGGAATGATCTCGCGGAAGGAATTCGTGAAGGTCGCCTTGATGCCGCCCAAATGGTAACGGGAATGCCACTTGCGATTACTCTGGGTATGGGTAATAAGATTCCTGTGCCAGTCGTAACTTCCTTAACCATGAGTCGAAATGGTAATGCCATCACCCTCAGCAAGCGATTACAAGATGAAGGGGTACAAGATCTTGCTTCCCTTAAGGCTTATATCAATAAATTTCAAAATGAAGCCTATAAACCTGCGATGGGCATGGTACATCATGCATCCATGCACAATCTATTGCTCAGACATTGGCTAGCCAGTGGTGGCATGGAACCCGATAAAGATGTAGATGTCATCGTCATTCCACCGCCGCAGATGGTTTCTAACCTGATGGCAAACAACATCATTGGCTATTGCGTCGGCGAACCTTGGAACGTGCGGGCTGTGAATGATAACGTCGGTTTTGTCGTGGCAACTGACCTTGATATCTGGCGTGGACATCCCGAAAAAGTATTAGGAGTTCGCAAAGATTGGGCGGAGCAATATCCCAATACGCATCTTGCTATAGTCAAGGCGCTATTAGAAGCATCCCAGTTCTGTGAACCCTTGGAAAATCGCGATGAAGTGGTACTGACGTTAGCCCAGCCGCAGTATCTCAATCTTGATCCGACCTATATTCGCCCTGGATTTGCAGGACCCTATCGGGTTAGTACAATGACAGCAAAGTATGATCAGGACTTCTGCCAGTTTGGTATGGGCAATATGCCTTCTCGCAAAGAACATCTCTGGGTATTAACGCAAATGTCGCGTTGGGGCTTGGTTAATTTTCCAGAGAACTATGCGGAAGTTATTTATAACTTGCTAGCAACTAATATTTATCAACAGGCTGCCAAGGAATTAGAAATAGCGATCGCTGATGAGGATCGCTCACCCATTGCTTTAGCCGATGGCTCAGTATTTGATCCCAATGATCCGATCGCAGCATTGCAATCCATGCCATATTCACGATTTACTGAAACTAGCTACTTTGATCCCATTAAAGGTTTCGCTTCTAAAAAAGTAGCTGTTCGTTAATAGCTCAAGATCATTCTCAAGCTCATTCTATGTCTGTAACAAATCTTTCTAATGCCAGTGCCACACCACAAATTGCCAAAACCCTCTGTCCCTACTGTGGTGTCGGTTGCGGTTTAGAAGTCTTGGAGACTGGCAAAGAACCCACACTCAAATTTCCCGATCGCTTCAAAGTTCGCGGCGATCGCAGTCATCCTTCTAGTCAAGGTATGGTCTGCGTTAAGGGTGCAACGATCACGGAATCCATCCAAAAGGATCGACTGTTGCACCCAATGATGCGCGATCACCTTGATCAAGAATTTCGCCAAGTCAGTTGGGATGAAGCCCTTAATGCGATTACGAATCAGATTCAGCAAGTGCTAGCGACCAAAGGCGCAGATGCTCTCTGTATGTATGGATCAGGACAATTCCAGACAGAAGACTATTACATTGCCCAAAAATTATTTAAAGGCTGTTTAGGAACCAATAATTTTGATGCCAACTCTAGGCTCTGTATGTCTTCGGCAGTTTCAGGATATGTCAAAAGTTTTGGTTCCGATGGACCTCCTTGCTGCTACGAAGATTTTGATTTAACGGATTGTTTATTTGCAATCGGTACAAATACCGCCGAATGCCATCCGATTATCTTCAATCGTTTTCGCCGCCATCATAAAAAAAATCCCCATGTTAAGCTAGTTGTCGTCGATCCGCGCCGTACCCAAACCGCTGAAGTTGCCGACTTACATTTAGCGATTCAACCAGCAACGGATATCGATTTATTAAATGGCATCGCCTATTTGCTATTACTTTGGGACAAATGCGATCGCCAATTTATCGAAAATCACACTACAGGTTTTGCCGAATTTGCTGAAATTACACAACTCTATACGCCTGCATTTGTCGCCAGACGTTGTGGAATTAGCATCGAAGATTTGGAACTTGCCGCCAAATATTGGGCAGAATCACAGCGAGTTCTCTCCATTTGGTCAATGGGTGTCAATCAATCTACTCAAGGCACTGCTAAAGTTCAATCAATTATCAATCTGCATTTATTAACTGCACAGATTGGTAAAGAAGGTGCAGGACCATTTTCACTGACGGGTCAACCCAATGCTATGGGCGGCAGAGAAGCAGGTGGTTTAGCACATCTACTCCCTGCCTATCGCTCCGTTACTAACCCTAACCATCGCGCCGAATTAGAATCATTGTGGAAATTGCCATCTGGACGTATTTCGCCTCAGGTTGGACGTACAGCATGGGATATGATTTGTGGCTTAGAAAATGATGAAGTGGATTTCCTCTGGATTGCGGCGACAAATCCTGCGGTAAGCTTTCCCGATCTAGTGCGAACCAAAGCAGCTTTGAATCGATCGCCTTTCACCGTCTATCAAGATGCCTATTACCCTACAGAAACTTCTGCCTTTGCCCATATTCTTCTCCCTGCTACCCAATGGAGTGAGAAGACTGGCACGATGACCAATTCTGAACGCTGTGTTACTCTCTGTCAAGCTTTTCAAACTCCCCTTGGGGAATCCCGTGCTGATTGGGAAATATTTGCAGAAGTTGGTCGGAGATTAGGTTTCACCGATCAATTCCCATTCCAAAATTCTGCCGAGGTCTATGAAGAATTTGCTCGGATTACTCGCGATCGCCCCTGCGATATCACAGGTATTAGCCACAGCAAGCTTGCTGAACTTGGCGTAATCCAATGGCCAAATCCTGACCATCAACCTGAACTAGATCGCAAACATAACAAGCGCCTTTATACCGAGCTTCAATTTCATACTAGCGATCGCCGTGCCAGATTTGGTAGCCATCATTCCCAAGGTGTCTTTGAAGTCCCCGATGAGCTATATCCATTCATTCTCACCACTGGTAGATTATATGGACATTGGCATACTCAAACTCGCACTGGACGCATCGATAAGATTCGGCAAATGTATCCCCATCCCTTTATCGAAATCCATCCTAAAGATGCTGCAAAATTCGATATTCATAATGGTGATCTTGTAGAAGTAAAATCGCGACGTGGTGTTTCCAAATTTCCTGCACTAGTTACCGAGGCGATCGCTAGAGGTGTGCTATTTGTCCCCATGCACTGGGGTGCACTCTGGGCAGATAATTCTGAAGCTAATGCTCTCACCCATCCTGAATCCTGTCCTGACTCCAAGCAACCAGAGTTAAAGGCTTGTGCAGTAGCGATCGCTTTAGCTAAGATTTAGTGATCGCCAAATTATTAACAGAACTTAGAGATTTACGGTGATCTCAATCTCCTCATCGGTATACTTCGCAAGATCAATAAACTTTCCTGCCACAACTTGACCATTAACCAGCATCTGCTTAGACTCACTATGATTAGTCACTGTGAGCGAGAGAGTCTTACCACGAAATTTGCGCTTGGCGTTAAAACCAGACCATTCATTGGGAATTTTGGGGTCGATGATCATTCCTGTAAATGTGGGCTGGAATCCTAAGATGTAATCGATACCAATACGAAGCATCCAGACGGCTGTACCTGTGAGCCATGAATGGCTTGCCTGACCTTGGGTCTCATGATCGGGACTGGTAACATATTCAGGATAGACGTATGGCTCAGTTTCAAAGCGATCGCATTTTAACTCAGTTGCCTGTGAGGAATTAATCGGCATCATGCGGCGATAGATTTCCCAAGCAAATTCTGTATCTCCGTTGAGAATGGAAGCTAGCACAAACCATGAGGAGGCATGGTTAAACACTGCACCATTTTCTTTTTTCCCAGGGACACAACGGCTGATTAGCCCAACGGTGTCATCGATTTCTGTAAAGGATGGCGCGACAATCTGCATCCCGAAAGGTGTAGCGAGATATTCCCGACTGCTGGCTAGGCAACGCTTAGCGCGATCGCTGGGAGCAAGTTCGGAAATCACCGCCCATGATTGCGCGTTGAGGAAGATTTTGCCTTGAGTTGCTCTCGATATGCCGATCGGTTCGCCATTGTCACGGAAGGCGCGTAAATACCATTCACCATCCCAACAGACATCATTGGTGACTTTACGAAGATGTTCATAAAAGTTCTGGAATTTGGTAACGGCTTGCGAATCTTGCTGATACTCACAAACTGGTAAGGATTTCTTCAACACATAACCCAAAAAGAAAGCGCCCCAAGTGGTTTCACCCCTACCCTGTGAACCCACATGGTCGAGGGTATCATTCCAATCACCTGTGAAGATGCGCGGCATTCCTCTTTCACCAGTATTAGCGATCGCAAAGTCCAGCGCCCTCACCAAATGCTCATAGACAGTGCCTGAAGTCTCATCATGGTAAGGAACCACTTCTTCAAGAATTGAGAAATCACCCGTTTCCTTGAGATATTCAACAATGCCAAAGGGAATCCATAAAGGCGTATCAGAATGGTTAGTGCGCTCGCCTGTATTGGTCAAGACAAAATAATTATGTAAAGTGGAACCATCCTTAAATTGGAAATTCAAGGCTTTAATCAATCTTTCTCTAACTCGCGCAGGATCAACCATGACTACACCAAGAATATCTTGGAAGCGATCGCGCATTCCCGTACCAAACAGTAATCCGCCATGATAATAGCCCGAATTTCTCGCCATATCGAACGTAACAGCCGCCTGATACTGATTCCAGACATTGATCATCGCATTAAATGCTTCATCGGGTGTTTGTACCTGTACGCATGACAAATGAGTATCCCATTTTTGTTTAAGCTGCTCGAAATGGCGATCAAGCCCCTCACCCCCAGCCCCTCTCCCAGTAGGGGAGAGGGGAGTAAGAGCAGGATTTACTCCTTTCGGCGCTATCTCCAGAACAACCGCAAAATCAACGGAACTATTAGCCGCCAAGCTAATCTTCGACTGCAAAGCTACCACAGGATCACCCGCCGTAATCTCGGTATTTTGCATTACCCCTGTTTCTACCGCCTCAGGATTTGCTTCTGATCGCCATCTGCCGATAAAGGTATCAAGACTGCTATCAAAACCTGTAATTGGTAAACTTTGTGAAAAATAAATCTGATACTTCCAATCAATATTTGGTTGCTTCACGGAAACTCCCTTATTCAAGACCCAATAGCGACGTGTGGCGACTAGAGCTTGCAGATTTTGTTCAAAATGAATATCTGTAAAATGCTTATCATTAGGCTGATTGATTTGATCATTGAGAGCATTGCCCATCAACAATTCCAAGAATGAATAGATCTCTAAATTGCGGTCTTGTCCCGAAACTTCCGTTAACTTCACGCGCCAAACTTCAGCATTCGTATTTGTTGGCACGAAGTAGATAATTTCCCCTCGAATTCCATTAATCTCAGTCGTAATTTTTGTATATCCCTGACCATGACGACATTCGTAGAAGTCATAGTTTAAGTCAATCGTGGGAGCCCAACTCAGTGACCAATATTTCCCCTTAGCAACATCTTTGACCAACACATAACGTCCGGGGCGATCCCAAGGTAGACAGTTGTAGCGCATTCTACTAATGCGATTATCCCGTGGTGATTCCAAAAAGCTAAAGCCGCCCCCTGTATGGGAAATTAGCCCTGCATATTGGCTATTCCACATATAGTTAAACCAAGGGCGCGGGGTGCGCGGATTTGTAATCACAAATTCCCGATAATCTTCGGTGTAATAGCCATATTGGTTTGCGATCGCCACAGTTAGAAATCTTCCTTATAGTTGATGATGAGTATTCATTGAACCATAGACGCTAGCAACTTAAATTTTAGTTTCAGTTATTTCAGGATCAATTTTTAGTTCCAAACGGTAATGTTTCAAACTTGTTGGGGAACAAATAAAACTTGGAAATTAGGAGCATTAGCTAACTTGTTTTTCAGTTTTTATCCAATTTTTTGCTCCAACAACTTTGAAACACTACCTCTAATTTTTGGGGCATAGGATCTAATTTTTATTTTAACAAATGCGATCGCATCAGAACTAAAATCTATTAGCTATAGGCAAGCACTTGATTTCTTTGATGACCACCAAGACGGCAAAGAAATCCATAATTACTTACAGCGCTTTGCGCTTACTCAAAACCCAGAAATATTTTTGAAAGTGGCGCTTTGCGCCACTTTCAAAAATATTTCTGTACTACTCAAAGCCTCAATAGGCTGTATGTAAAGGATGTGACAAAAGATTCAACGAACGCACAGGCACAGCCATGTCAAGGCTAAGAGCCCCAGCAAGTATCGTGTCCTATGCCCTGAAAATGAGGACAGAGGGGATGGGAATCAGAACTGGATAAGACCTCATGTGAGCTTAGGCAAGAACAAGACTCCTGCTATGGCGATTGGGCTGTATCATCGACCGATTTCGATGTTAGAGTTGCTGTCATTACGCGGTTTTACTTCTCTCACGGGTTAACTGATCAGTACCAATAGCTATTAGTTACTTATGTTGTTTAGATGCAGACGGATAAAGCCAGAAACTAAGTATTCGGGTGAGGTATGGCATAACGGGATAATTTAGCAAGGCAGAAACAAAGATAACTGATATAAATAAGCTTAATAGATCAGGAAGCCCATTTAGAAATGGATTGAGAACTAATTTTGCTAATAGAATTAGAGGATATACAGTAATCACACCAACGATCACTTGTTTGTAATATGCAGGTTGGGGCGGAATGGTTAGAGATGAACTTTTAGGCAAGGTAAACCATAACTCTAGTCCATTTGGAAGATGTTGTTGTGATCGCTTAGCAATGAATTCTTTAGATTTGAGCATCCAATTGTGATAAACCGATGAGGTTAGCCAATTTTTGCAATGCTCATAGTTATCAAATTTAACGATTAATACATATTCGGGATATTGATGATCGCGTGGTCGGATAACGTCAACTCCGATAAAGCCTGCAAATTGTCGCGCGGCATGATTGAGGCCTTTTGTCCAAGCTTCATATTCGTCTATGCGATTTGGTTCCACAACTTCGGAGATAACTAATGTAATCGGGTCTGATTGTTGTCCAAATGTCTGCATAGATTCACCAATAAAGCCTATTGAGGCTTTGAGTAGTACAGAAATATTTTTGCAAGTGTTGCTAATCAACACTTGCAAAAATATTTCTGAATTTTAAGTAAGTGCAAAGTGATACAAATAGCCAGTAATTATACTTCAGTTTTTAAAGAAGATTGTTCGTTCTAATCTTTAGCTTCGACTAGAAGCCATATTCTCAAATTTAGTTAAGCGTGGTTCAAAGAGCAATTTAACAGTACCAACTGGACCATTACGATGTTTTGAAATAATGATCTCGGCAACTCCGCGATCAGGTGTATCGGGATTGTAATACTCATCACGATATAAGTTAATTACCAAGTCTGCGTCTTGTTCAATGCTGTTATGGACATAAAATCCATTTGCCACAAAGTTAGATAAGCTTGGCACAGTTAAGTCATATACCATTTCCTCTGCTAGTAAATTGATGGCTTCTACTTTATCCCAATAGATATCTTTGGTTACAAAATTTGCAATATCATCACAAACTGTTTGTAATTCTTGGCAATGAATTTGAAGCGGTATCGCAATGCGATCACCTATTTGGATCTCATCAAGCCTTTCCCAGCCCTGAATGGTCAAGAATTTATGATTGGCTGTTGCTTTGAGCGATCGCCCTAGCTGCGTTTTTAATTGATATACAGGTTTAGACCCATTACAAAAAGCATTACTCACGATTGCTCGTTCCATTTTGAAGGTTTGGGCATTGACTGCCCAGATTGCAAAATTAGATTTGCCAACTAGATCACGAATGGGGATTTCCGATCCTGTATCCGCCATTGTGATTAAAGAATCACCACTTAGACATCCAGATTCTCTCAAGTCTGAAAGCATTGGACGTTTATTAGTTCTCGCTTCTACACCTCGGCTTAACTGGGATAGCGCAATTATAGGGACATTTAATTCACGGGCTAGTGCTTTTAGCGATCGCGTAATTTTGGAAATCTCCTGCACGCGATTATCAGAACCCGATCCTTCCATTAACTGCAAATAATCAATCAGAATTAGCCCAAGTACACCTCCCTTCTCAGATTGCAAACGCCGAGCTTTAGAGCGCAATTCTGTAATTGGAGGATTAGGAGTATCGTCTATAAATAGAGGAAGTTCGGAAAGTCCGCTAATTGCCATTGCTACGGTTCCCCATTCATTTTCGCTAATCTGCCCAGTGCGGAGACGATTACTATCGATACCCATATCACTAGAGCGAACTTTGGACTGACTGGCTAGAAGTCGGTAAACCAATTGCTCCTTAGACATTTCTAAACTAAAGATCGCCACAGGTAATCGATGGATTTCTGCCATTTTACGAGCTAGTTCCAAACCAAAAGCTGTGTTATGGACACAAATATCATTGGCAACAAAATTATGAGTTTCAGGAATTGTCAAGTCATAAACTTGCTTTTTGCCAACAAATTCAATCGCTGTAATTTTGTCCCAATAAATATCGTTTGTGGCAAGATTTTGTAATGATTGGCAATCAATGGCTGTAGCTAGTTTGAGTAATCTTTCTCTAGTAGGAGTGCGGCTACCCGCATGGATATTCGAGCTATTCATACCTGCAGCTTGTGTTAGATTTTTCCAAGATTGATTATCTTTATCAGTTGTTAAATCATGCCCAAATTCAATAGGTATTAAATCCGTATTAGCTTGATATCGCATAGTATTTAAGACTGGTTTTACTTTTTGAAGAGTATCTTCTTTACCAAAAACACCAATTTCGTTAATGAGGATTTGCAATGATAAAGCATCAGTAATATCTAATTGCCAGAGGTGATGAATTTCTTGGTTGTATTTAACAGACTTGTATTTAAGTTTTGCAATAATGCCGAATCTTAATAATAAATGCTGGACTTGACGAGCTAGCTTTTTGCTGACAGTGGCATAGCCTAATTGGACTTGCCCAATACTTAAAATAGATATCCAGCCTTCAGTAGCTAATAATCGATTTAAGAATAAAGCAACTAAAGATTTTTCTAATCGAAAAACAAAATCTGGAATTGTTTTTTGATGGACATTTTTACCCCAAATTCCTAAGTCCCTTAACCAAGTAATTAGGGGATCACATGCACCTCTTTTTATTGCTGTAATATGAAGTGCTGATATGCGATCGCCGTAATTGTCAATCGTTACCTTTAAACTAGGAGAAAATTGTTCTACGGCTCTAATAAAATCATCTTGAATTTTGGGGTTTGTACTCGTAAATCGGGGACTAGTTTCAGTTAAACTACCATCGCCTAATAGATAGGCTAAAAGTTTTATTTCACAGGCAGGGCATACTTCTTTTCCAAAAACTGCAATCTTCCGTGGGAGCGCAATTTTATCACCCACACATAATTTCCCTAGTTGCTGCCAACCTGTAATCGTGAGAAATGGATGGGTTAAAGTAGTTTCAATTTGTCGTCCTAACGCCGTAGTAACGCTAAATACAGGCTTGATGCCATCATCGATAAATGCTGATGGTTCCGTCCAATCAAATCGCCAACTCTCTCTCAAGGTTAAAAGATTGGGTTTAGTTTGATTTTGTTGATATTGCTGATAAATGGTTTCAATACTTCTGATGCTGCCATCGGCTAATACCAGTTCACTATCAAAAGCCAAGCATTTACCCATTGAGGGACGACCTGCGAGGATAATCAGATCTGATCGCTGTAGACCATTGGTCATCGCATCAAAATCGTAAAATCCAGTAATTAAACCTGTAGCAGCCGAATTGCCTGTACCAAGGGAATTAAAACGATTTTCTAGTTCATAAAAAGTCTTGGTGAGAATGTCCGCAGCAGGAACTAGCCCTTGCTGAGCGCGGGATTGGGTGACAGCAAAAATTTTCTGCTCAGATTGATCAAGGAGTTGCGCTAGTTCCAGTTCATTGTTGTAACTAATCTCAACCACACCTCTTGCCGCCTCTGCCAATTTCCGACGGGCATACTTATCTGCAACCAGTTGAGCATAAAAGTCAATATTGACCGCGCTAACAGTACGATCGCAAAGTTGAGCGATTTTTGATTGTCCACCAATTTTTTCTAGTAGATCGCGATCACTGAGCCATGTGGTCAAACTCATCATGTCAGTTGGATTCGACTGATTGTGCAGCATCAAGCATGCCCGAAAAATTTCCTGATGGGCAGCCACATAAAACATCTCAGGTCGTAAAGTATCTAACACTCGCGAAACTGCTTCTGGATCGATCAAGATTCCACCTAAGACCGCCTCCTCAGCTTCAATATTCTGGGGCGGTAAGCGATCACTGATGGATTCAAATTCTTTGCTCATACTAACTTTAGGCTAGGGAAACCAGAAATTTTAGAGTCTGGGTTCGAGTGCATCCATAATTCTATAAGCTATAGCCACATAAAACCTTTAAAGTAATTTTTGTCAGCACTGCGAAACGCGGCTTTCAAAAATTTTTCCGGGTTTCTAGATATTAGATAGTCATGAGTAGCTTTATATGGGATTTGAGGAAGTCTTTGTTTTTGTTGTAGTAGGTTGTGTTGCGAGCTATTATCAGCAATTGCGAGGGCAATCTTTTAGACAAATAATATCTTTGTGGATATGGGCAATTGCTTTGCCATGTCTAGCAATTGTATGGATCACATTTACACAAACATCCTTGTCTGTGACTTTGGCAATAACTGGATACTTGCTGGGAGTATGGGTTTATCACTACTGGCAACCCATTAATGCTTCTGAAATATCAAGCCTCACCCCAAGTGAAGAAAAACAACTCAAAGAATGTTTCTTGCCAACGATCTATCACCTCAAAGATTTAGAATATCGCCCTAACGAGATTTACTGTCGCGGCAGTCTGCGATCGCAAAATTACAAATATGCCTATGAGATCATTAGCCAAAATATCCACAAAATATTTGGTGATCGATTTCTTTGCTATTTACAGGAAAGTCCTATTGAAAATCTCGGTAGAGGTTTTGGGACAGTACTAAACGAGCAGCAATCTGCTAACTATTGCTTTTATCTAATTCCGCCTCAAAACATTGCTCAATTTGATCAATCAAGACTTGGTAAGCAATTGCATCGCTTCAATTGGAACGTGAGCATAATGAGCATTCTCTTGACAGCCTGTACAGTCCTATTAGTTGGAGCAAACATCCATCCTCTTAAAGATTTAAACTTTAACAATTTCCAAGCAGGACTCCCATACTTAATCGGTATCGCTAGCATATTGATCACAAGGACGATCGCCCAATATGTGATCGCCTCCAAATATAAGCTGAGAATTGATCCCCCGATTCTATTACCATGCTTAGGTGGATTTGGGATGCTAGGACATCTCAATCCTCAAATATCCCTGCATTCATACAATCAACGCCGCATTCTATTTGATATAGCTGTAATCCCAAATGTCGCTGGTTTAGCTATGTCTGTGATCCTATTCGTTTTGGGCAATTGGCTGTTAGTCCCTATAGAGAGTGCCATTGCTACACTGCCAACCTCTTTACTGATGCCAAATCTCCATGAATTCGACGTTAAAAATTCAATTTTTGTAACTTTATTACATCCTGTTTTGGCTGTCGGTAGATCGGTTGCTACTTCCTCATCCGAAGCGATCTCCCCCCTATCACCTTTGACTTTGTCAGGTTGGACAGGTATAGCTATGACAGCCTTACAATTACTCCCCTTTCAATTTCTTGATGGTAGTAATTTAGCGATCGCGATGTTTGGTTATCGTCAGACTATACAGATAGCTCGTATAGTCCGAATTATCCTGCTAGCGATCGCCCTGCTTGCTCAGCCTTGGTTGAGAATTTACAGCTTGTTATTATTTCTATTGCCTATGCCACAACCATTAGTGGTTAATGAAAGTATAGAAATTGACAAAACTCGTGATTTCATCGGTATTGGGCTAATGGCGATCACCTTAATAATTATCTTGCCAATGACTAAGCCTTTGTTATAGAAATTGCTATGGCAATAGAGTAATTAATTAGATTTCACTAAATTTCAAGGACTAAATGTAATTTTGGGATTATTATTAACTTTGGCATTAGGTAGCCACGCTTTGTTGCTACTGGTAACATCAGTTAAGTCAACAGTAGACACATGTTCATCCTGAAGCGCCATGACGTTGAAATCATCAACGTCCCAAACCCACAAAATAAAGATCAACAAATACCGATTTTGCAGTATCAGGGGCAGACATTTCGGTTACTCAACATGTTTGGTGATAATCGAGATGAAGCTTTAGCGCTTTGGCGGGATTTGACTGATAACAAAGGCAAAGCTTGTGTGTTATTAGAAGAGCCTCAACGTTTTAGTGTTTGGGGGCGGGTTAAACTAGACCATCTCCATATGGCATCTACAGATAATTATGCTACGAGCAATTATTTAGTCCAAGGTTGTCTACTCATATTACAAGTTGTATACCTTGAAATTGAAGATGTCCTTGGCGCTAGACAAGCAGTCTCATTTAAGCAAGACTTACTCAAGTTCATGCAACAGGGTAAGTTTGCCCAGAGTGAATCCATTGAGGCTCTGGAAAACGTTTTATCAATTAACCCCCTACATAGTGTGCAAATACCTAACTGGGATGAAAGCAGATTGCAATTGCTTTTAGGCGAGCTGCACCAACTCGCCTCCTCCTACTTGAACAATGATAGCTTTGTCAATACTGCGATCGATGCTCTAAATGATTTACCTGAATCAGCTTCAGTGATTGCTTGGTTGCAAAAAACTCCTAAAGGTAAGCTTTGGCAGTAATTATTAATAATTAATAAACAATTGTCTAATTTTTAGGTTTACTTTGAGAAGTTATCGCTTCTATCGTATTTTTTATCTTTAATTCTTTAACACTGCATTTCTTATGGTTGTAGCCAAGGTTCAAGATACATGAGTAGAGCCAAATCTCCTTCCCCAACAGGGATACCCACACAATCTATTATTTGGGCAGCGATCGGATGGGCAACCTTAGCCTTAATTTTTTATCTGTTTCTCAGCGCACCTACCGATGGACCGCACATCATTAAGCCCGAAGAATGTAACAAAACAGTTATAGAATTAACCGTAAGACCAAATTGGTATCGATTTGGAACATATGTCTTTCAAACGGTAGCGATCGCTTTTTCGGCAATATTATGTCTGCGTAATTGGCGTAGCCCAAAAATTATTAGCGGTCGTAACGTTTGGCTAGGACTAGGACTAGGTATCCTGTCGTGGGGTATTGGGAACTTAATTTTTGGATACTTAGATTTTCAATATCAAAGCGGACTAATAGCAGGTGGAGCTAAGGGTGCTACCAATCTTGTTAAAACATTTCCCTCGATCGCCGATATTTTCTTTACTGCAACATATGTATTTTTATCGTGGGGCATGGCAATGTCTGTGATTGGGCGCAGGCTCAATCTATATCCCAAACAGTGGGGAATTGTTGGAGCTGTTGGCATTGCTGGGATCGGACTTACAGCTTATGTGACCTTTGGTGCAGTTGATAGCTTCACCCTAGACACAGGTAAAATTCTGAATATTGTTTATGCCTTAGGAGATATTTGGTTATTGATTGTAGCAACGATTCTCCTACTTGCTTTTTGGGGTGGTAAAGCAGCTCAGTCTTGGCGTTTACTTGGTAGTGCGGGGATTTCCATGTTCTTTAGTGATTTGTGGTTCAACTACAGCAGTAACATCAGTGATATTTGCAAGGCTAAGCCTTATCAAAGTGGCGAACCTGCGGAATTCTTCTGGATTCTAGCTTTTATCCTCTGGGGAATGGCAGCAGCTTTAGAATTTGATTTATCTTTACGCCCAACGACTCGTAGTCGCCGCAGCTAAACCTAAAATCAAAAAAAAACAGGGTCGCTAGCGACCCTGTTTTTTTTGATTAATATGCACCATTTCCTTTCGGGAAAATCACAACCAAAATCGTTTTAAAAATCAACTTGACATCTAGCCAAAAACTCATCAGGCGGACATAGCTAGCATCAATCTGCACTCTTCTAGAGTAAGGAATATCATTGCGTCCTGAAACTTGCCATAGTCCTGCAATCCCAGGACGAACACTGAGGACTTTCTCGATCACTGAACCATATTTAATTAATTCTGCTTTTACCAATGGTCTAGGACCAACGACACTCATATCACCCATAAGTACATTCCAAAATTGGGGCAACTCATCTAAACTAGTTGTTCTCAAAAATTTGCCAATCTTGGTAATGCGCGGATCATGCTTGAGCTTAAAGGATGCCTCATACTCAGCGCGACTAATTGGACAGGAATTCAAGTAATTTTCTAGAACTTGGTCAGCGCCATTAATCATGGTTCTAAATTTAATGCACTTAAACTCTTGACCATGCAAACCAACACGAGGATGAATATACAACACAGAGCCACGAGAACTCATGAAAACTAGGATTGCAATCACTAGATAAAGTGGCGAAAATACAGTTAGAACAATTGATGCAAATACAATATCAAAGATTCTTTTTCCCCAAATTGCATAATGATCTGTACGATTTGTAACTGATTTCGCAACTAATTTCTTTGTACGGAGGCTCGCTTGACTATTTTCTTTGCTTTTAGTAATCATCAAATCTCTACACCACACCACATAGTTGAACTAATCATACAATGCCTGTCTACTTTTATTGGGGCGACGACGACTACCAAATTTCTCAAGCAGTCAAAAAGTTGATTGATACCCATGTCGATCCGATGTGGCGTGATTTTAACTATATAAAAATCCATGCTACTACCGATCTTGAGGTGATGGATGGGCTTAACCAAGCTGTAACTTCACCCTTTGGGATGGGGCATAGATTGACTTGGCTAGCGGATACAGCGATCACCCAAAGATGTTCGGAATCATTGCTAGCAGAGCTAGAGAGAACTATCAATCATTTACCTGAAGACTCATGTATCTTATTTACCGCATCCAACAAACCTGACGGGAGAGCCAAATCTACCAAATTATTGCAGAAGCATGCCCAAATCTTAGAGTTTTCTTTAATACCGCCTTGGAAAACTGACGCGATCTCCCAATTAGTTAAACAGGCGGCAACAGAAATTGACCTAAAATTGTCTTCAGATGCCGTTGATTTACTAGTTGATGCGATTGGTAATGATACCCGTCGCTTGACAATGGAAATGCAAAAGTTGCACTTGTCACATTATGGTCAAAACAAACCTTTGACTGCCAAAGAAGTTGCTTCACTAGTCCAAGCATCGGCTCATAATAGTCTCCAATTAGCTAGCGCTATTCGGATATCTAATGTGAGCCAGGCACTTACTTTAGTCGCCGAATTACTGAGAAACAATGAAGTGGGTTTACGAATTTGTGCAACCTTGGTGGGACAGTTTCGCACATGGCTTTGGATTAAGCTCATGCAGGAATCTGGAGAGCGCGATGACAAGGTGATCGCGGAGGCTGCCGAGATTAGTAATCCCAAACGAGTTTATTTTCTCAAGCAAGAGGTGCAGGGGGTAAATAGCCAAAAATTGATACGATCACTAAGTATTTTGTTACGACTAGAAGCCGATCTCAAACATGGCAAGGATGAAACCGCCACTCTGCAAACTGCGATCATCGAGTTATGTCAAGCAATGGCTAAGTAGCAAAAGCATCACTTCGTGATGCTTTTGCTGTTGTTTATGATGGGAAAACATGATCGCTGCTACGATGAGAACTAGATCTTTTACCTAGAAATATGTCCGAAAATTTTGCAACAGTTACAGTTGCACTTAGTAACGATAATCAACCAAATCGCAGTTATGACATTGCGATCGCTGCCCATAGCCTCAAAAATTTGGGTACGAAATTAGGAGAAGTTGGCTTAGGCAAAAAAAGCAAAAAGATGCTAATCGTCTCCAACCCTGTCATTTATAAGCATTATGGCGAGACTGTACATAACTCTTTAACTAATGCAGGTTTTGATGTTGCTCATCTGATTCTTCCCGCAGGTGAACGCTTTAAAACTGCCAACTCGCTCCAGAAAATCTATGATGCCGCCCTTAAGCATCGCCTCGAACGTTCATCGGCGATTGTTGCCCTCGGTGGTGGTGTTATTGGCGATATGTCAGGTTATGCGGCGGCAACTTGGCTACGTGGGATTGATCTAGTGCAAGTACCGACTACACTTTTGGCAATGGTGGATTCGGCGATCGGCGGCAAGACGGGGATCAATCATCCACAGGGCAAAAACCTGATTGGTGCTTTCTACCAACCTCGCTTAGTTTGGATTGATCCTAAGGTTTTAAAAACACTACCAGCCCGTGAGTTTCGCTCAGCAATGGCGGAGGTAATTAAGTACGGAGTCATCTGGGATCGGGAATTATTTGATTTATTAACGCAATGCGATCGCCTCGATCAGTTGCGCTACATTTCCGACGAACTTTTGCAAACCATCCTCTACCGTTGTGCCAAAGCCAAGGCTGAAGTGGTATCCAAGGATGAGAAAGAAGGAAATCTTCGCGCCATTCTCAACTATGGTCACACCGTTGGTCATGCGATCGAGTCAGTTACCAATTATCGTCTATACAATCATGGTGAAGCTGTTGGTTTAGGAATGCTGATCGCTGGGGCGATCGCTGTTGATCTTGGTCTCTGGTCTGCGGAAGATCAAGCCCAACAAGTTGCCCTCATTACTAAAACTCGTTTACCGCAGACCCTACCTGCGGATATTGATCAAGACGCGATCATTGAGTCTCTTTCTACTGATAAAAAGGTTGAAGCTGGTAAAGTGCGGTTCATTTTACCCACAGCGATCGGACATGTCACACTCAGCGATCAAGTGACAAGTGATCTGGTTAAACAAAATTTACGTCAAATTTTGACATAATCACTTGACACATCCATGGCTAGTTCGTACTATACTTAAACGTTTATGTCAAGCAAAAAGATTGCTAAGCTTAGGCATACGTTTGTAAACCTTTAGTAATTTAACCCCATACCCCAAAGAGTCTAGACAACAGAGATTTCATGACTAAAAAGCCAATTAAAGACCTCCCCCAAATCAACGAACGTATCAGATATCCAAAAATTCGAGTCATTGATATGGAGGGTGAGCAACTCGGCATCCTGACCCCAAAAGAAGCCTTGAAAATGGCTGAAGAAAAAGAGCTAGACCTTGTATTAGTCAGCGACAAAGCCGATCCTCCTGTTTGTCGAATCATGGACTATGGCAAATTCAAGTTTGAGCAAGAAAAGAAGGCAAGGGAAGCTCGCAAAAAGCAACATACTTCAGATGTCAAGGAAGTCAAGATGCGGTACAAAATTGAAGAGCATGACTATAAAGTAAGAATCAATCATGCGGAACGTTTTTTAAAAGAAGGAGACAAGGTTAAGGCAACTGTAATGTTCCGTGGACGTGAGATTCAACATGTCGATCTTGCTGAAGTCCTACTCAACCGCATGGCTAGCGACCTTGAATCTGTTGCTGAAATTCAACAATACCCAAAGCGTGAGGGTCGAAACATCACGATGTTGATGGCTCCCAAAAAGTAGTTAACAGAAAAGACCTTAAGTTGCAAGGTCTTTTTTATTGCTTAAGTCTATTGTGGAGTTGGTGTAGGTTGAGGTTAAGGACTTGGAGACTGATTTGTAGTTGTATCGGTTGAGGATGCAACTATAGGTGCTCCAACCGCACGTAAAACCTCAACACCATTTTGCTGAAGAACTACAATTGGTGGTTCAGAATTTGTGTCAATTCTCTTGACTAAAACCCTACCATTAGAAATCAATTGACCAGCCCTGACATTGCGAGGAGTTGGCTCATCAGTTGCTTGAATGATTGCATAGATAGTCCCTCCAATCTCAACAGTACCTGTGACGACAGTACCTTCGGCTGCTTTGGTGTCAGGTGGTACTATTTTTTTGAGTTGGGATGTTTTCACCACGATCGCCTTTTTCAAATTTGGTGGCTCTTTAGGCAATTTAGCTAAAAGTGCTTCCAACTTGGGTACTGGATTGATCACTGTACTGGTGAAAGGATCGCGGACTTGCTTAGAGTCTGTACCAATTTTCTTCTCGAGTTCTTGAATTCGAGATTTTTTATCCGTAGTGGGGATGAGGTCTTGATTCTTTTGACCAGCGATGAATGGTGTTTTAAAAGCTTCTTGGGCAGGAGTTACCGCCGCCTTTGGCGCAGTATTTGTGGTGGTTGCATCAGCAATTGTGGGTAAAGGCTTACCTTCTTCAGCAAGCTTTCTCATGGCTTCGCAATCAGTTCCTGGGGCAAATTTACCAGTTTTGGTAATACCTTGCTTTAGCTCTCTTGCTGTGCTGATCGTGCATTCGGTTGGTGTGCCCTCACTGCAAGCACTAAGGATTGTAGTAATGCTAAGAATCACGCCAGCTAGGTAATAGATACGCATAAAAAAGTTCCTCTGCTGCCTACCTGTTTGTTCGGTACAGCGTCATCCGATATTGTCGATTTTGACTGCAAGATAGTAAAGCATTATGGTCATTTTGGCAATCATTAAATGGAACCTATTTTTTGTAGCGCTATTTTGCCGCATCTCAAAAAACAGATCTGAAAATAGATCCGAAAATTTGGGTGAACCTTTACTGAGTTATAGTCGATGTAAACTTGTCGCAATTTTCAAATAAGTACATACTCATTTGAAAAAAACAATCATCATTAGAGTCTTTAGTTTTTATTTTGCCTACAAAATATGAAAACTCAAATAGGATATATAGCAATCCCAGATGTTTTGTGGAAGCGCACCCCTTCGGGGTGCGCTTCCACAAAACCAAAAAAACAAATGATTTAGGGATTCTATATAAATACTCAGATATTTGATATCCTTTATACTTTTGGTGATAGCCATTGATGGAGAAAGTTGTGGATACTACATCTGAAGTTTATCAAGGTCAGTTTGGTGAGTTTACGATTACTGAGAGAGATCGTTTTGGTGTAATTGTCTATCGTAGTGCTTTGGTGATCGCGGCGGTATGTTTTAGTGTAGGAGCGCTGTTAGTGCTACTACAGCCAAATAATCCTCAAATTCTAAATTGGTTAGCTTGGCTATATTGGGGATTTGCGCTAGGTTTAGGTGTCGCACTTTGGACGATCCATATTTATCTAGAGTCACTTCATCGGGTGTTGCAGCTATTTTGGGCGATTGGGGCGATCGCTTCGGTCGGGATCTCTTTCTATTTTCCAGAACCTTTGGCGATCGCAATTTATGATCATCCATTGGCTTTAATTGGTGTAGGTTTTATGTTTGCTGCCTTGACAGGAATTTTTTTTAAAGAATCTTTTTGTTTTAATCGCTTTGAAACTAAATTTTTAGTCCCATTATTACCAGTATTGATTCTTGGGCATTTGGTGAGTCTTTTGCCCGTAGCGATCGAGCAAAGTTTATTAGGTACTTGGGCTGTTTTATTTATAATTTTTGCTATTCGTAAATTCGGTCAAGAAATCCCCTCAGACATTGGCGATAAATCGGTATTTGCTTATCTAAAACCCCAAAATCAACAAACAGTTTAATATCGATTTTGAGTTTTCATTGGTTAATCGTTCAAGCTAAACCCCATGTAGAGCAATATATTCAGTAATCGGAACACCAGTGGTTGTTTATAGGGTATGACAACTTAGATACAAGATTTATGCTGTTATCGATTGGTGTTGAGATTATTCTGCGACCTGTCCAGAGTTAAATTTTGTTTCTTCTTATGGTGATAGTCGAGAGGATGCTATATCTAACCTAAAAGAAGCCATTTCGCTAATGCTAGAGCCTTTGCCAGATCATTAAAGGCAATCGAGAAGCAGTCTGGTATTAATTTTTCATAGATACTTATTCATAGATACTTAAATGAATAAAGCTTTTACTTCTCAAACGGATGAATGGACAGAGGCGATCGCCCCTGTACAGCAGCGCTATGATCGCGAATATCGCAATGAAGCGTTTGATTTACCCGCAGAGGTGGAGTCGATGCCACTATTTCGAGAATGGGTGAGTCATACACTAGCGGGTAAAATTGCCTCGCCTTTTTGGGAATTAGCGCAATTTCAGAAAAATCAACGTTGTTTAGATATTGGCTGTGGGGTGAGCTTTTTAATTTATCCTTGGCGGGATTGGGAAGTGTATTTTTATGGACAAGAAGTGAGTTTTGTGGCAAAGGATGCCCTCAATTCTAGGGGGTCACAACTTAACTCAAAATTATTTAAAGGCGTGCAGCATGGAGCCGCCCACAAGTTAAATTATGAAAATGCTACTTTTGATCGCGTAATTGCGACGGGGTTTAGTTGCTATTACCCTCTTAAATATTGGAAATTAGTATTACAGGAAGTAAAACGGGTATTAAAGCCCAACGGGGTATTGATTTTTGATGCGATCGCCCCCGATTTGGAGTTTGCTGAAAATTGGGCGATTTTAGAAACCTATTTAGGCGCAGAAGTATTTCTCACTCCGCTTAGCGAATTTACCGAGCTAGTGCAGTCGATGGGTGGCAAAATTACTGCGAAAAAAGATGGGTTGCTATTTTCGATGTATCGCGTTCAGTGGTAGTTTGGTGAAACTTGCGTAGCAAGTCACTGCAAATTTTACAGGTTAGATTATGTCTGATAATTCTTCAACAACGGGTGCTGATGCGATTGATGTGGCGATCGCCAAAGGTATTGACTTTGATGGCACACCCATCGATCCCAAAAAGTTGGATCTTTACAACAGTGTGATGTCCCTAGAAGCTGGTCGTCAACGCAGTGGTGTAACTAATACAATGCGATCGCGCATTGTTCGTATTGGCGCAAAGCATATTCCTCAAGATGAGCTAAATCAAAAATTGTTGGATGCAGGCTTTGCCCCACTCAAAGATAAAGATATTGCTTACTACTACAACAAGTAAGTATAAAATTACAGCGCAAGTTACAGCGCAATGCCCTGTAACTTGTAAAACTATAGCAATGCAAGTTTTTGGCATATCTAATCAGATTTTGGGCATAATTGTTAACACGCAAACTTGATGCTCAAAATGATTAGTTATTGGCAAGCTATACCCAAAATTTTTATCACAGCATTATTGCTGCTGGGCATAGGCGAATGGATTAATCTAGATGTAAAGTCCCAGTCCCGTAGTAATTACGTCAGCAATCGCGATATTCAAATTTTAAAGCGATCAGGCAAACGTTGGATTGAGATTAATCGGCGGAGTCAGACTCTGATTGCATGGCAAGGAAACAGAGCCGTATATTCGGTGATTGTCTCTACGGGTAAAGCTGCGACACCTACACCTGCGGGTGTTTTTAAAATTCAGGCAAAGTATCCCACCGCCAGAATGCAAGGGGAAGATTACAACGTTCCTGATGTGCCTCATGTGATGTACTACAGTGGCAACTACGCCATTCATGGGGCATATTGGCATCGCAGCTTTGGTATCCCGATCAGTCAC
Source organism: Pseudanabaena sp. M53BS1SP1A06MG (assembly GCA_020404105.1). GTDB lineage: Bacteria > Cyanobacteriota > Cyanobacteriia > Pseudanabaenales > Pseudanabaenaceae > Pseudanabaena > Pseudanabaena mucicola_A. The sequence continues at coordinate 80,164 of JADBWH010000013.1, forward strand.
GGCTGCACCAATGTTGCCCCAGATCATGCTGCATGGCTCTATAGTTGGGCTTCTGTAGGGACAACTGTGGTTGTACGTTAGCAAAAGGGGATGCTAAGCATCTCCTCTTGCTAAATAAAACTTAACGCATTAGAAATAGACAGAGGAGATCGCATCACAGTAACCTAGAAACGATATCTGTAATCATTTTATTTTCAAATTACAGTCTTTAGGAATAAGGATAAACCTATGGCAGTTCAACGCGGTTCTAAGGTTCGCATTTTGCGTAAAGAGTCCTACTGGTATCGTGAAGTCGGTACTGTAGCTTCTGTTGATAAGAGCGGCATCATTTACCCAGTGATCGTTCGTTTCGATAGCGTCAATTACTCCAATGTCGCAACCAACAACTTTGCGATCGATGAAGTTGAAGAAGTCGCTTAGATTCTTCTAAAAAAGGTAAAATTTCTGCTACGCAGAAATTTTACCTTTTTTAGTAAGTAATGCCTGAGTTACCAGAAGTTGAGACAGTTCTAATTGGTTTAAATGAAAGTACGCTGGGTTGGCAGATAGAAGGTGGTGACGTGTTGCTGCCCCGTGCGATCGCCTATCCTGATAGTCCACAAGCTTTTTTAGATGCGCTGACAGGTGCAGAATTTATTGAATGGAAGCGACGGGGAAAATATTTAATTGCAAAATTATCTCAGGGTAATCAACTCGGTGTCCATTTACGAATGACGGGGAGTTTGCTCTGGTGCGATCGCGATACTACCCTAGGGAAACATACGCGAGTAAGACTGTTTTTAAAGGAAAAAGGGAAAAAGGAAAAAATTTCAGGTCAGAAGGAATTGCGGTTTGATGATCAGCGTACATTTGGAAAAGTGTGGTGGGTTCCACCTGATCATGCGACCGAATCAATTATTACGGGGTTACAGAAGTTAGGTTTAGAACCTTTTGATCAAGAATTTACGCCTGAGCATTTAGCGACCAAACTGAGACGTAGTAGTCGCCCAATTAAAACGGTACTGCTCGATCAAGAGACTGTGGCAGGGATTGGCAATATTTATGCGGATGAGTCACTATTTCTTGGCAAAATTCATCCTCAAAAAGCCGCAAATTCTCTTAGTTCAGAACAAGTTAAGGCTTTGCATCAAGGAATTATTAGATCGCTTAGTGATGGGATTGCTAAGGGGGGGACAACTTTTAGCTCGTTCCAGAATGTGGCGGGACTAAAGGGCAATTACATTGATACGGCTTGGGTATTTCGGCGCACTGGACAGCCATGTAATGTTTGTGGAACGGTCATTTCTCGAATTAAGCTTGGTGGAAGAGCGACGCATTTTTGTGCTCAATGCCAGAGCTTATAGATAGACGTTTCATGCTTCTTTTACTAAAAAAAGAGCCGCACTTTGTGCGGCTCTTTTTTTAGTAATTACTAGCTGTCTTGCGGTGATGGATTGCGGTTAAACCGTTAGATTGCAACAGCTTGCCATTTTCGACGATCGCATAGATTAGCCAGTGATCGCCACATTCCATTCTTTGGGCAACACGGCATTCTAAATATGCCAAGCCATCGGGCAAAATCAAGCCGCCTTCGGTTGCTTCTACTGGCACATCCACAAAGCGATCTTCTCCAGGAGCAAATTTTTTCATGAAGTGTTTCCGCAGTTGTTTACCCTGCTCAAGGATATTCAAAACAAAGTGATCGCCTTCGTGCATATAGGACTCGATCGCCCGATCCTTCGCCACTGCAACGGTAATTCCAGGCGGATTAAAGGTCGCCTGAGATACCCATGAAGCAAGCATAGCCGTAGAAATTTCTCCGCGTTTAACCGTCAAGACACAGAGGGAACCGACAATGCGACCAACGGCTTGCTCAACAGTACTGCCTGGGTTTAAGGTAGTGCGAACTTTTTTTGCTCTCTTGAGGGTTTGAGCAAAATCTGTACCTGTTTCTTCACAAATTTGCAAAGTAGCTTCGGTAGGGGTGAACTTGATCCGAATTGGCTCGAAAGCAAGGGTATAGCCTGCGTCCTTAAGTTTGCCAGCAATAATATCTACTGCTTCACCACTCCAGCCATAGGAACCAAATACCCCTGCTTGATAGCTTTTCGTGGCTGTCGATAGAACGATACCGAGAGCAGTTTGGACTTGGGTGGGTAAATGTCCGCCTAAAGTCGGTGAACCAATCAAGAATCCCGATGATTTTTCGATCGCTGCTTTAATCTCTTCTGGTTCTGCACTTTCGCAGTTAATTAACTCAACGGCAACCCCTGCCTTAGTAATGCCCCTTGCTAGAGCATTAGCGATCGTTGTGGTGTTGCCATAGGCGGAGGCAAAGAGCAGGGCTACGGAAATATTTTGTTGCCTTTGATTTTCGCTCCATTGACGATAGAGATTGATCAGCTCATGCAATCCGTGACGCAGCATCGGTCCATGACCTGGTGCATAAAAATTTACAGGTACACCATAGAACTTATCGAGGGCAGCTTCCACCTGGCGGACTTGGTTTGCCATCGTGCTATCAAAGTAATAGCGGCGATCACCTAAGAGTTGACTCCAGCCTTCATCAAAAACCTGATCGCCACAGACATGAGCGCCAAAAAACTTGTCAGTATATAAAATCTGCGTTTTGGTGTCGTAGGTGCAAAGCTCATCGGGATGGCGTGGGGTAGATGTAGGAATAAATTTGAGAATATGACCTTTACCGAGATCAAGGATCTCTTCACCGCGTACCACTTGAATTTTGAGCTTATCGCCGTAGGTTTCCTCTAAACTCTGACGTAAAGCGATCGCCCCTGGATTCGTACAGATAAAGGTGAGACGGTTATTAATTTCTAGTAAAGCTTTGAGAGTGTCGATGCGGTTTTTGTTAACGTGCCCCAGAACCACATAACTAATATCGAGAATATTAATTCGCTTGCGTAACTCATCTAGATAAATCTCCGTAAATGTTCCTCCAGGGGGATCGATTAGCGCTTGCAAGTTCCCTTGAATTAAGAATGAATTGGCTGTCGTTCCTTTTTCTAATGCATATTCGATTTCAAATCTCAGGCGATTCCAACTGCGCGATCGCAGGGCATAGGTTTCATCAGCAATGTAAATTACCTGTACATCGCGGGGTTTAGTTGTAGTCACGATCGCGGTCTCCAAAATTCTAGACTATTGTTTCTAGTTTACTGACAGTTGGGAACTACCGACCATTACAAAAGCCGATTGCATTAATAAACCTTATTGATATGTAGCATCTGCTGATACAAGTCCTTGCCATAAATCGTTACAGTCTTTGGTCGCCAGATCAGGCAAGATCTATTTCTAAAATCTCTCAAAACTGATTAGGAAAAATCAACCATGTCAACTCAAGATACAGGTTGCTCCATTGCGCCCTATTTCAAAATTCCTGAAGGTAAGCTAGACGAGTTTAAGTCGATCTGCGATCGCTTTACAACTCAAACTAAAACCGAACCCAAATGCCTGTATTACGGTTTTAGCTTTTTTGAAAATATTGCCCATTGCCGCGAAGCCTACGAAGATGCTGAGGCTCTGTTGTTTCATCTGCAAAATGTAGATAGCATTTTGCAGGAAGCCCTTCAAGTTGCCGAACTTATTCGTTTAGAAATTCATGGATGTGAATCAGAACTAGCCAAGCTCCGAGAACCATTAGCTCTTTTCAATGCTCAGTTTTTTGTCCTCGAATATGGATTTCGCAACTAATTAATTTAGGACTTACGCAAACCGAACGAATTTCTTAGGATTGAGGCAGATGTAGTGCGGGCAAAGCCCGCACTACATCTACCCAATGCGTAATTCCTAATTTGGTTTAAAAATTAGCGGAGAAGTCGGTGTTCCTATTCTCACTAAAGCCTCATCTGAAAGCAACTTCGAGATCTCTGTCAAATGCAAATTCCCACAAAAAACAACTCCCTCTCCAACTGTTAATTAATCTTCACAACCATCAACCAAGAGAGAATGTCAACCTTTGCGAAGCTTAGTTAATAAATGTAATGGCTCACAAATTTGATGCTTTTACAGTAGATATAATTAGAAAATAAAAAGGTTCTCTATAGGCTATCTATACCTTAAAATCCCGAATTTGTAGGACTTAGAAAATAGGTTCTAATGCGTTCTAAAGCATTAAGTTATCGAAAACTCCTATGTGGGATTAAAGGCTTCAAACTCAATCCTTGAATTAATCTAATCATTAATTTGGTTAGGGAGTTAAATCATTATGACTAGCTCAACTCTAGCCTCAGAAACATCTAGAAATGTTCCCAAAGAACAAGCATTAGTCCTTTGGTTTGAAGAGGTAGGGATTGCTGATATTCCGCTTGTGGGTGGAAAAAATGCTTCTCTTGGTGAAATGATTCGCCAACTTCAGCCGAAGGGAGTAAATGTTCCCAATGGATTTGCAACTACAGCCTATGCTTTTCGTCATTTCATTGAGAGAGCTGGACTAGAAGCAAAACTGCGTGAACTCTTTGCCGATCTTGACATTGAGGACATGAATAACCTGCGCGATCGCGGTCGCATGGCAAGGGCTTTAGTGCTCAGTACACCATTCCCAGACGATCTGCAAATGGCGATCGCTATGTCCTACCAAAAGCTATGTGATTGCTATGAATGTGGTAAGGAATCTGATGTTGCGGTTCGTTCTAGCGCCACGGCTGAAGACCTGCCCGATGCCAGTTTTGCAGGACAACAAGAGACCTATCTCAATGTCTATGGTGCGAATGAAGTAGTTGAAGCTTGCCATCGCTGTTTTGCCTCACTCTTCACTGATCGTGCCATTTCCTATCGCACGATTAATGGCTTCGATCATTTTGATATTGCGCTCTCCGTAGGCGTGCAGAAGATGGTAAGGTCTGATCTTGCATCCTCTGGCGTGATGTTTTCCATCGACACCGAGACAGGCTTTAAAAATGCAGCGTTAATCACTGCTGCCTATGGCTTAGGTGAGAACGTGGTGCAAGGTGCAGTCAATCCCGATGAATATTTCGTTTTCAAACCCACTCTCAAGCAAGGCTTTCGTCCCATTCTCGAAAAACGCCTCGGTACAAAAGAAATCAAGATGGTCTATGACATTGGTGGCGGTAAGCTGACCAAGAATATTCCTGTCTCAGTTTCTGAACGAGTCAAGTTCGCAATTACCGATGAAGAGATTCTCAAACTTGCAGAATGGGCTTGCATCATTGAAGAGCACTATTCAGAAGTACGCGGTAAACTGTCGCCGATGGATATTGAATGGGCAAAAGATGGCAAGACTGGAGAATTGTTTATCGTTCAAGCAAGACCTGAAACCGTACAGTCACAAAAGTCAGGTAACATTCTCAGAAATTTCAAACTGAATGGCTCTAGTAATGTTTTGATTACTGGTCGTGCTGTGGGCGAGATGATCGGTCAAGGTAAAGCAAATGTAATTTTGGAAGTTCATAATATTGAAGATTTCCAAGCAGGGCAAGTACTAGTAACCAACAAAACTGACCCTGACTGGGAGCCAATCATGAAAAAGGCTAGTGCGATCGTCACTAATCAAGGTGGACGCACCTGCCACGCTGCCATTATTGCGCGAGAAATGGGTATTCCTGCGATCGTTGGTTGCGGTAATGCTACAGGCGTTCTTACAACTGGTCAGGAAGTTACGATCTCCTGTGCTGAAGGGGAAGAAGGAAAGGTTTATGAAGGGCTAGTTCCCTTTGATGTTGTCGAAACTTCCCTTGATAATTTACCCAGACTCTCTACCAAGATCTTGATGAACGTGGGCAATCCCGAAGAAGCCTTTGGCTTATCTTCCATTCCCTGCGATGGTGTCGGTTTAGCTCGCATGGAATTCATCATCGCTAACCATATCAAAGCTCATCCTCTGGCGCTGATGAATTATGACACTCTCGAAGACAAGGCGGCCAAATGGGAAATCTTGCAACTGACAGCACGCTATGAAAACAAGGCTGATTTCTTCGTAGACAAATTAGCTCATGGTATTGGCACGATCGCCGCCGCATTTTATCCCAAACCTGTTGTAGTCAGAATGTCCGACTTCAAGAGCAATGAGTACGCCAATCTGCTTGGTGGTCGTGCTTTTGAACCAGAGGAAGAAAATCCGATGATCGGCTGGCGTGGTGCATCCCGCTACTACGATCCTAAATATCGCGAAGCCTATGGCTTGGAATGTAAGGCTCTGAAGCGCGTCCGTGATGACATGGGCTTAACCAATGTAATTCCAATGATTCCTTTCTGTCGCACTCCTGAAGAAGGTCGCAAGGTACTCGCAGAAATGGAAAAACACGGCTTGAAACGTGGCGAAAATGGATTAGAAGTCTATGTGATGTGCGAAATCCCCAGTAATGTGATCTTGGCGGATGAGTTTTCCCAAGTCTTTGACGGCTTTTCCATTGGCTCCAATGACCTCACGCAGTTGACTCTCGGCTTGGATCGTGACTCTTCCCTTGTTGCCCATATCTTTGATGAACGCAATGAAGCAGTCAAGTCAATGGTTCGTACAGTCATTCAAAAGGCTAAGGCAAACCATCGTAAGATCGGTATCTGTGGTCAAGCTCCCAGCGACTATCCCGAATTTGCCAAGTTCCTTGTCGAGCAAGGCATTGATTCGATCAGTCTCAATCCCGATTCTGTCTTGAAGACAATGCTCGAACTTGCCAAAATGTAGACAAAAAAGCGGCGGTAAACGCCGCTTTTTTGTGCCATTACCCGACAGAAATAATATTATTTTAGAAATAGGTAGTGTAACAGCCATAAGAATATTTTTAACGTCAGTTCGGGTTAAGCTGGCAAATTTTAAAAGCCCAAAAGTAAAAGCCTTGCTAAGCAAGGCTTTTACTTTTGGGCTTTGAGAGAGGGTTTGCTTAGCAAACCCTCTCTCAAAGCCTGTTTCAAATTATCTCGAACTCACGTTATTTTTAGATCTGTAATGAACTTTTAGCTCAACTATCCGATTGCTTCAAAACTTCATTAGAAATAATTTGGGTAGTGCTAAATAGGTAAGGATGGGCGGTGCTTCGCGCCGCCCATCCTTACCACAATCAATCCTTTCCTTCTTAGGACTACCCATTATGAATATGTGCAACGCCAAAAAGGGACGCAATGCGTCCCCTTTGTTTTATTGTGCAGTTATTGGTAAGACTGCTACTGATTTTGCATTCGGAGCTTTAGCTTGGAGAAACTGGGTTTCTTTTACGGCTTGATTGGAGAGGGAGAAGATAGGGTTAGAAGCAATACCAGCGATCGCTGTAAAGATCAGTGTAAAGACGATCGCCGCTTGGAGAGGTTTTAAACCAGTTTGAGTCCAAGTGATGGCTGGATAATCCTTGACTGACGCAGACATTTCTTGAGGCTCCTTAACTACCATCATCTTGATGACACGTATGTAGTAGTAGAGAGAAACCACACTCATAACTAGCGCTAGTAGTACCAAACCGTAAGCTTGAGCTTGCCAACCTGCCCAGAAAATATAGAGCTTACCAAAGAAACCAGCGAGAGGGGGAATCCCACCAAGGGACAGCAGGCAAACACTCAAGGCAAGGGTTAGCAAAGGATCTTTTTGGTAGAGACCACTGTATTCACTGATTTGATCGGTTCCTGTGCGGGAAGCAAACAGGATCACGCAAGCAAAAGCACCCATGTTCATGAACAGATACAGGATTAAGTAAAACACCATGCTGGCGTAACCTGCTTCAGAGTTGATCGCCATGCCAAGCATTACAAAACCAGCCTGACCAATGGAGGAATAAGCCAACATCCGCTTCATACTGGTTTGCGCGATCGCCACTACGTTACCTAAGACCATGCTCAAAACGGTCAATACGACAAAGACGTAATGCCATTGTAGAGAAGCCAGAGGGAATGCGGTAATTAAAAATCTGAGCGCTAATCCAAAACCTGCCACCTTAGAGCCAATCGATAAAAAGGCAACTACAGGTGTAGGTGAACCTTCATAAACGTCAGGTGTCCATTGATGGAAAGGTACTGCTGAGAGCTTAAAGGAAATACCCGCAATCACAAATACCATGGCAATGATCAAGGCTGTGTTGCTAGTACTAATCTTGGAGGCGATCGCCGAAAGAGAGGTTTCACCGCCCGAAAGTCCATAGAGCAAAGACATCCCATAAAGGAAAATTGCCGAGCTAGCCGCCCCAACTAATAAATATTTGAGCGCCGCCTCATTGGATCGCGGATCGCGTTTGGTGTAACCAGACAGCAAGTAAGACGAAATACTCAGAGTTTCAAGGGAGACAAAGACCATCACCATTTCATCGGAGCCAGTGAGGAACATGCCGCCGAGGGTAGCACTGAGTAAAATTACTAAATATTCGCCAACTACAACCCCTGACTGCTCTAGATAACGTACCGAAACGAGGATTGTCAATAGAGCCGATAGAGCAATAATGGCGCGAAAAATAATGCTGAGTTTGTCACTATTAAAACTGCCCAAAAAGGCGATCGGATTTTCTAATCCCGTCCACTGCCACACAAGGGCAGCAGTGGATGCGGCTAAACCAGCGATCGCAATATTAGGTAGAACATTTGCCGACTTGCGACCCGATGCAATCAGATCGACGAGTAGCACGAGTACCAATGTCCCAATGACAATGAGTTCTGGCAAGATCGCGCCACTATTGAGTAGAGCATTGAGACTTGCTGTATCCATACTTAATTTATGTGTTGTTTCTATGGCAATTGTATAGCAAAACTTGAAGCCCCTCTAATTTCTTGTTTTCTCTCTCTGTAGCAAAGAAATCGAACTAGAATCAGGGTTCTACAGCTTCTAAGAAGCTCTCAATGAGCTATTGAGTTTGTTATTAGTATATACAAGCTATATTATAGACTTTATACTATGATTTTTTTAAAAATAATAGTCATTACACTATAAAAACTGATTGTGAAGGCGTAGCTACGCCTTCACAATCAGTTTTTGATAAGCAGTTAGTGATGTGATGTTGCAATACCTAAATTTCTAGATTTGTGGAGATGAGGATCATGGCGCGATCGCATATTTCCTGACGGTTGACTAATTGCGCTAACTCTTTAGGCTCATAGCGTCCTTCCTCAACCTCAACGGATGCACGATCAACAGCTTCGGGATAAGCCTCGGCAATTGCTAGGCGTAATTCCTCAGTATTAAGGTATGTGCCGCCAGCTTTACGACGTTGATTTTTCGTTTGGATACCACGTATAGAATTACGAATTGATAGCTCCCAAGATCTGGTGGTGCGATTTTCAACTTTTTGCTTGATTAGATGCATGAGCAGAATTACGGCATAGCTGCGAATATTGTTGATTTTGTCATCTCGGCTCATTTCTTCTAATTCATCAACAATTCCCAAAGCTCCATCTATATCGCCTTTAAGCAGAAATTCTTTCAATGCTAAAAGTTCTTCCATATTTTTATCCCATATTTTTATTTATATGAGGCTTGCGTAATATCGCAATATACTCTCTTACCCCAAGAATTAGTAGTGCGGCGATTTGCGCCGCACTACTAAATTCTTGGCTATTTTTAATCTGGGAAGAGTAATAACAATAATTATAGCCATAGCATCTTTCAGACTAATTTTATTGTTATACCGCCAAAGACATTACAACAAACTATGCTTGGCGATCGCGTTGAGACTTTGCAGAGCCTTTCGCTGAGGTGTTAGTAGAATTATTTGCAAAGGGTTGCAAATTCCAGCCAAACACCATAAAGCTTTTGTGCTTGCGTTGCATCTGACGCAGGATCTTGACCACTTCCATCAAATCTTCGTGGTTGTCTGGAGGTTTCTTGGTGCGGAGCCTTGCAAAGGGAAACAACACTCCAAATTGGGCTGCTGCATTACAAAACGAGTTTAGCATTGCTCGTTCGGGGGCATGGACTCCTATGGTTTTCTCTCCCACTTGAATCAAACAGCCTTTATCACTGCCCGTCGCCTCACGGGTAACGCGATCAATCGTCAATGAACAACGCATCGTGATGTAGTCCGACACTGCCACAGGATCGGAAAAACTCACATTCCAATCATGGCTCAGTGCATCAAGCCTTGAGCAGAGCATCAACCAAACGGTAAAAAATTCAGAATAATTTTGGCGATCGCCTTCGCTGTGGGTGGCAATACCAAATGAGCGAGCCTTAGATGCTGACAGCAACAAAATGGGATCGGAGGCATCAGAAACATGAGTCATAGTCAAAACCAAAAAACTCTTTGAATACTGTACATTTATCAAAGAGATATGTCACCTGTCATTTATAGCTAAAAATAGACAAAATCTCTCAAAAAATTGTTTCTTTTGATTAAATCTAGATTTATGATGAAATTACTTGCAAAATTGACTTCGGTAGAAGCTTATCTTTGAACCAAACTGTTAATGTTGGGGTGTCGCTCATCTTTACGCCTGCTTTTTCGAGATTGAGTCGTTCAGAAATCGCTAAAATCAAATTTTCGTAATTAGCCTGTTTTACCTGCGAAAACTTTTTGCGTAAATATTCAGGTCGCCAATAGCCAACGATCTCTAATAGATAACTACGTCCGTCAGGATGCACTAACCGAAAATCAGGAATCATCACACTGCCGGGAATCGGAATCAAATCTACTTCTCTTTCCAGTTTCCATTCCGTTTTTAAATCCGCCCATTTCTCAGCAAACGAGGCTTCAAGTGCACTGTCATACATTTTGCCTGCAGGATAATGGCTAACCAATCCACAGTTAGAATCAAGGGTAAATAGACTTTTACGCTTTTGTTTAGAATAAGGGTCTTTTTCAATAAGAGTAGCTTGAAGACTCCATTTTGTCACATGGATTAATGCAGGCAGAAGCTTGGCGATCGCTAGACCATAGCGGGTACTTGTCCCAAATAAACTAGTTGCCCCATCAACGGTAATCGTAAAGCCATAATCCACATCCCCTTCAATATAGGACATTAATTGAAATAGCTTGAGATAGCGAAAGAGCAGCTTATATTCCCCTGGGTCATTACGAAGCACATTTAAAGTCATGTGACTAGCGCGATAGAAAACACCTTGTACCTGTGAGAGGTTATAGCGATGGATCAGGTCTTCAGGTGTGGGCGTATCAAATTGCGTCAGAATCCGATTTTCCATCAGATCGGCATACAGACCTTGGCTAATTTGGGAAGGCAGCACTTCACGATTGAGTTCTTGCGTGAGCTTATCCGCAAGTTTTTCTAAGGTTTCGTTAGTAGCTTGGTGACTGGGAATGACTTGTGCCGAAAGTTCAAAGATGCGGCGGCGCAATTCCTGTGGTTCTAATGGACTAATAATTTCAAAGGTGCTAAAGCTAGATTTGAGAATATGCGCTAATCCCCGCTTGACGCGATAGTCGGGCGTGTCACCTTCTAGTTCTTGCAATTGGCGATCAAGTTCGCTTTGAGACATCCCTTTACAACTTTCAAAAACAGCGATTAATTCTGTAGCGATCGCTTGATGCTGATCATCCAATTTCAATCTTTTAGGAATAACCGTTTCCCCTTTCAGTCGGTGCATCAAGAGATCGTTAGGTAGCATATATATTTCTACTTACGCAAAAGATTTGAGGCTTTCATTTTACCGTAGTGGCAATTCATGAATTGCCACTACAGTAAAACAACTTTTCGTAAGTCCTAGATAATTTAGGATTGCTATAGTTATGCAATTACATTTCGACAGTCTGGAGTTTACAATGATTTTTAAGTAGCTAGATATAAGTAAACTAAAAACCATAGTTTTGTTCCGCCCGCGTAGCGGGCGGAACAAAACTATGGTTTGGGTTTTAATTAAGTTGAGCTACTTACCATGTTGTTTTATATCTGAAATTTAATGGCTGAATTAGTTCTGTCCTCGACTCAAATTAATCGCAATGCCCTTACACCGATGATGTTGCACTACATCGAAATTAAGGAACAGTATCCCTATGCAGTGATGCTGTACCGATTGGGAGATTTTTTTGAGGCGTTTTTTGAGGATGCAGAACTAATTGCAAGGGAATTAGAATTAGTCCTCACGGGGCGTGATGGTGGTAAGGCAATTGGTCGGATTGCAATGGCTGGAATTCCGCACCATGCTCTCGATCGCTATGCTAATCAGTTAGTCGAAAAGGGCTACTCGATCGCAGTTTGTGATCAAGTAGAATCGGCTGCCGAAGCACAGGGACTAGTCCGCCGCGAAGTCACGCGAGTAATTACCCCTGGAACTGTGATCGAGGAGGGTATGCTGGCAGCTAAGAAAAATAATTTTTTGGTAGCGATCGCTAACAGTGGCGATAACTGGGGCCTAGCCTATACCGATATTTCCACAGGTGAATTTGCGGTAACACAGCTAAATAGTACGGAGCATTTAATTCAAGAATTATTGCGATTACAACCTGCGGAAGTTCTAATTCCCGTTGATGTGCCGAATCCGCAATTATTTCGAGGCTCAAATGCTGAAAAAGCCGCCGATTTTTGGGAAGGTATTACCCAGAAAAAGCAATCTTCTCTTCCTGAACCCTTTAAGACCTTACCTGAAAGCTTTTGCTATACCCCGCGATCACAGTCATCTTTTGCACTTATCGAAGCCAAACAACGGATTCTCGATAAATTCAGAGTGCTATCTCTAGAGGGTTTTGGTTGTCAGTCTCTACCCTTAGCCATCCGTGCCGCAGGCGGGATTTTAGAATATTTGGAATCCACACAAAAAAGTGTGAAGATGCCATTGCAAGGGATTTCCACCTATGCGATCGCTGATTATTTGATTCTCGATAACCAGACCCGCCGCAATTTGGAAATTACCCAAACCGTGCGTGATGGCTCTTTTTATAGTTCGCTCCTTTGGTCTTTGGACAAAACGACGACGGGCATGGGTAGTCGGGCTTTGCGTCGTTGGCTTTTGCAACCTCTGAAGGATATTGCTGCGATTAACGAACGTCTTGACACTATTTCCGAATTATATAAACAGCATTCTTTGCGTAAGAACCTCAGAAGTTGTTTGAGCCAAATTTACGACATTGAGAGGCTGTGCAGTCGTATTGGTGCAGGCACGGCAAATGGACGTGATCTCATCGCTGTAGCCGTATCCTTAGATCGGATGCGTGATGTTGCCGATGTCGTAGCCAAGTCCAACTCTCGCTATCTAAAGGCTCTGCAATCCGTGCCATCGGAACTTCTCCAATTAGGCGCACAGTTGCAAAAAACGTTAGTGGAAGAGCCGCCGATTTATATTACGGAAGGAAATATCATACGGTCGGGAGTGAATAAACAGTTAGATCATCTGCGTCAACAGAGTCGTGATGATGTGGAATGGTTGGCATCCTTTGAGAAACAGGAAAAGGAACGTACAGGCATCAATACGCTGAAAGTTGGCTTTAATAAAGCTTTTGGCTATTACATCAGTATTTCTCGCGGCAAAAGCGAACAGGCTCCCGCCGACTATATCCGCAAGCAAACTCTCACCAATGAGGAGCGCTACATTACTCCTGAATTAAAGGAACGAGAAACGCGAATTCTCAATGCGGATAATGAATTGAAGCAACTGGAATATGATATTTTTGTGGAACTGCGATCGCTTGCCGCCAAACATATTGAACCGATGCGAACTCTGGCGACTGCACTTGCTGCTGCCGATGTGTTATGTAGCCTCGCGGAAGTTGCTGTCACCTATAACTATTGCCGTCCTGAGATCAAGAGTGATCGTTCTATTTTCATTCATAACGGTCGTCATCCCGTCGTGGAGCAGTCCTTACCCGCAGGCTTTTTCGTTCCCAACTCCACCTATCTAGGTCATGATCAAAAATCTCCCAATTACCCTGATCTGATCGTGCTAACAGGTCCGAATATGAGTGGCAAAAGTATCTATTTGCGCCAAGTGGGGCTGATTCAATTAATGGCACAGGTGGGGAGTTTTGTGCCTGCGGAGTCAGCAACTTTGGGAATCTGCGATCGCATTTTTACCCGCGTCGGCGCGGTTGATGATCTCGCTACGGGACAATCCACTTTTATGGTGGAAATGAATGAAACGGCGAATATTCTCAACCATGCTAAAGAGAATTCCCTCGTCCTGCTCGATGAAATTGGGCGTGGTACTTCTACCTTCGATGGTATGGCGATCGCTTGGTCAGTCGCCGAATATATCGCTAATAAAATTAAGTCGAGAGGCATATTTGCGACCCATTATCACGAACTGAACGAACTCGCCAGTTTACTGCCTAATGTGGCGAATTTCCAAGTCACAGTTAAGGAATTAGAAGATGAAATAATATTCTTGCATCAAGTCCAAGCAGGTGGGGCAGATCGTTCCTATGGTATCGAGGTGGGGCGCTTAGCAGGTTTGCCGCCCAGTGTGATTAGTCGTGCTAAACAGGTGTTAGAACAAATCGCTAAAAATAGTCATATTGCCACAGGTTTGCGATCGGGGGGGTCTGAGAAAATATCCAATAAATCTGGTGACAAATCCTCCAAGGCATCATCAAAAACAAGAAGAGATTCCACTCAAGAGTCTCAAATGACCATTGATGATTTACTTACCGCCAAAGATGGATTCAAAAAAATCTGAGATTACTTCCCATGCATGACGATCTTTAAAAAGGTCAATCCCCATCAAACTTTTGAAAATGTATAACAAAATTAAGATCGCAATTGTACTAGCGATGATTCTAGAGATCAGCAAGCTAATCAAGCCAAAGGTTTTGGGATTATCTTGGGGTTGACTGAGGGAATAACCCTGTACCCCTTTTACCCCTAGTTCATTGGCAAATTGTAAAGAGGATTTATCATCAATACCTTTGACGATGCAATGTTTTTGAAATACTTTGCTGGTATAAGCGATCGCGATCGCTAATTTCTTCTGATCTAGAGCTAAAGGCTGTCGGGCAAAGCTACGGTCTAGCTTAATCATTGAGATCGGTAGCTCTTGGAGTTGTGATAGGGAAAAATATTTGCCAGTAAAGTCATCAATCACAATCGAGCAGCCAATCATTTTTAATTCTGTGATAAAGGCGATCGCCTGTGATTGCATTTGACAAAGTATTGATTCGCTAATTTCAAAACTAATGCGTTTAGCGGTAACATTGTATTTACTCAGCCATTGGTGGAGTTGATGCGGAAATTGCTGATCGGCAAAAATTTCGTCGGATAAATTGATCGAAACCATTACTTTAGGCTGTTGGGCTAAGACTTGAATAGATTTTTCAACCACAATCCGATCTAACTGATAGAGCAATTGGGTATTTTGAAGCACCATTAACAATTCTTGCGGTTGACGGAGATTTCCTTGAGCGTCCCGCCAACGTACTAGCACCTCATTATGTAAAACCTTCCCCGTTGCCAGCTCATAGACAGGCTGAAACCATAATTCAAACTTATCGGCTTCCAGACGGATCTCTGGAAATACTTCTTCAAACTGAAGATCGACATGAGCAGTTGCTGAGGGATCAAATTCATTTTCCATAGTCATAATCCCTATTTGTTTTTAAAGTAAGCGATCGCATCTTCCGAATTATTTAGTAGACTTTTATAATCTTTTTCTTGGAATAAATCGCTGATTTCTAAGGCTTGTTGGCGATCGTAGATCATAAATAATGGCTCTGGCTTCTTAATAAAGATGACTCCTTGGATGTCGTTGAGATTAAATTGATGGACTTCTCTAACATTAACCGTAGTCATGATCGGCATTCTTAATTTATTGATCACTCCCTTGAGGTGGTGTTTATCAATATAAATGTGTTTAGATTGGCTAATTTGAGCGCCTCGAATAATAATTAAGGCGATCGCACTAATAATTCCCAGCCAGTCGTTCATCGATAATTGGAGATTTGTAAAAACACCTAAAATGCCATTAAAATTCAAATAAATTACTTGCTCTGCTTTGTAATAAGCAATCATCTGATCTAGCATTTCCCCAAAACGCGACATAAATCTAGAGATGATCAGCACAAATAATAAAAAACCAGAATCGTGGAGTACTTTGCCAAAAAATTTCCATGAATTATTAATCGTCCAATAGAAATATATATGCCAATTCTGCGCCGTCTTCGTTAATTTAATACTATTATTACCTATGATTTTTCTTGATAATTTATCATGTCTATTGATAATAGAATTAATGTCTTGGCTTGCATAATTAGTATAACCATCACTGTTAGCAAATCCTATCTGAATATGAAAGTAATCAGCAAGAGCGATCGCATGATTAATTGCATCACTAGAATTTAAATCTTCATACATTAATAGCTTTTGTTCGTCATTCAAACAAACTGCAACTTGCCATGCGTTAGCGATCGTTTCTTTGAAAGCGCCACCCACAATCACAATATATTTAATCTGAATGTAATTAATATTGTTCTCATGAAATCTTAGCTGTCTAGTTTCACCCTGTGGCGATATCATTGTCCAAGATACATTGCCATCCTTAGTATGAACTAGCGAAGTAATCGTTTTCTTCTTAGAATTAAAATATCTTTGTTGGGTGAAAATCTTATCGAGATACCAGATAATGCTACAGACAAAAATAATTTGGATGTGGTAATGCTGAAACCGATAAGTTGCAATAGACAAGAGGCAAAATACAGTAAAAAGAATTAAATTGAAAAAGTCATTATCTAATGATTCCCCCGCAATTAGTTCTGACCAAATTACATTATTAATATATTTTTGAATAGATTCTAATCCTCTTTTTAACCAGACAATTGGCAAAAGCAAGTGAGTATAAAAGGCTTCTTCATGATTGGGGATTTGACCTTGAAATTTCATCTGTTTGAATAGATTGTGATGATTTTGCTAATCCGTATATGCTACCGAGCAATAACCATAGCAACATACTAATACGCGGTTCATAAAATACTATGTCTAACCAGCCTGATAGTATACATAAGATAATGCTGATGGCAACAATGACTATTGTTCCTTCTGTCTGTTGAGCAAATTTTGATTTCAGCGATGCCCAAATTGTCCAGATAATAGTGGCAATGAATCCTATCAATGCGGGAATCCCCGAACCCACAGCGATCGCCATGAAGAAATTATGCTCATGGGGCAAACCGCGTAAATCATAGCCCATCGACTGTGCGATTAATGGGAAATTTCGTAAACCCCAACCTTGAATGGGATGCTGATAAATTAATGAAAGCGCAAATTGCCATGCATTCACGCGATTGGCTGTCGATGCGTAGTCGCTAAATTTCGGATCAACGGTACTAGACAAACGATTGACAAATCCTTCTGGTAATAGTGATCGCAATGCTTCTCCTCCTAACCCAAATTTCTGTCCAAATACTGCCCAAGCAATTAACAACATCATTAGACCAAATCCCCCCACTAGTTTCCACTGGCGGTAATACAGAGAGATCGCTACAAATCCTAAGATGGCTAATCCCCAAGCATTGCGGGAACTGGTGAGAATGAGGATACATATTCCTAATGCAAGCGCAATTAAGGTAATCCACTTTTGCGATTTAGTAATACTTTTGACCTTACCAATCGCAAAATGAAAAGCAATCGGAATGATTGTTAGTAAATAAACGGCTGTTTCATTAAAATGTCCAAAAATTGACTGAATACGTCGATCTGAACTAAAACCCATGGGGATCGGATAGCTATCAAAAATTACTTTAGGAAAGATCCAATCTGGTCGATTGATCATTGCTTGTAAAATTCCAAACCCACTGACATAAAGAGAGCTAAATACTAACAGCCACAAAAGATGAATCAATTGAGCAGGTGTACGAATGACAAAACTAGTAATAGCTGCTAATAGAAAATAAGGTAAAAAGTTAGCTAGTCCCCCCGCAGCCGTACCAATATTAAAAGCAATAATCGTTGTTAAGATCATCCATACTGATAAACAGAAATATGCACGATTAATAGGTGTAGTGATCGCTTTCCAGTCATGACGAAAAAAGATCCATAAAATTAGTAAAGATGCTAAAAATGGCATAAATACATTACTGATTGGTAACAAAATTGCAATAATTTGTAACCATTTCCACTCCAACTGTAATTCTTTTTCTGCAGTCGGTTGCCAGAGCATTTATTTGTCCCCTATATATCGCTATGAAATATTACCTTAAAAAAGTAAAGGGAGCGCAATGCGCTCCCTTTACTTTTTTGGGTAGTCATGCAATGTAAATGTGTTGCGGGCGCTTCGCGCCCGCAACACATTTACTAGAAAAATTACTTTGCAGTAATACCCTTTTTTTAAGATATAAAGGATTGATGACTAGTAGTCGAAGTCGCCACCAGCACCCATTGCGCCACCAGATCCAGCAGCTTTATCTTCAGGCTTATCAACGATGATACATTCGGTGGTCAGGATCATGCCAGCGATCGATGCTGCGTTTTGTAGCGCAGAACGAGTCACCTTCGCAGGGTCAACAATGCCCGCCGCAAACATATCTTCAAATTCGCCAGTAGCAGCGTTGAAGCCAGTGTTGAAGTCTTTTTCACGGACATTTTCTGCAATTACTGCACCATTAAAGCCTGCGTTTTGAGCAATGCGCTTTACAGGAGCAGACAAAGACTTAGATACGATAATTGCACCAGTCAATTCCTCACCAGTCAAGTTGTCATTTGCCCAACTAAACAACTCAGGAGCAAGATGAGCATAGGTTGTACCACCACCAGGAACGATACCTTCTTCTACAGCAGCCTTGGTTGCATTGATCGCATCTTCGAGGCGTAGCTTACGATCCTTCATCTCGGTTTCAGTTGCTGCGCCAACTTTGATCACTGCTACGCCACCAGAGAGCTTAGCTAAACGCTCTTGGAGTTTTTCCTTATCATAGGAAGACTCAGTTTCTTCAATTTGACGACGGATCTGCTCAACACGGGTTTTAACTGCGGCTTCGTTGCCATCAGCAACGATTGTAGTGTTGTCCTTGGTGATGATCACGCGGCGAGATTTGCCAAGTTGGTCAATTTTAACGGAATCAAGGCGCAGTCCTGCGTCTTCGGTAATAACCTGACCACCAGTGAGGATGGCAATGTCTTCAAGCATAGCTTTACGGCGATCGCCAAATCCTGGAGCCTTGATAGCCGCAACATTGAGAACGCCACGGAGACGGTTAACTACGAGGGTTGCTAGAGCTTCTTTCTCGATATCTTCAGCAATGATGATCAGAGGACGACCAGCGCGAGCAACTTGCTCAAGGACAGGTACGAGTTCTTGAACGAGGGCAATCTTCTTATCGGTGATTAAGAGAACTGGCTCTTCAAAGGAAGCTTCCATACGCTCTGCATCGGTGACGAAGTAGGGAGAGATATAACCCTTATCAAAGCGCATACCTTCGGTAACTTCGAGTTCGGTAACCATAGATTTACCTTCTTCAAGGGAAATCACGCCTTCTTTACCGACCTTATCCATGGCTTGAGCGATCATTGCGCCGACTTCGTCGTCGTTGCCAGCAGAGATGGTTCCAACTTGAGCGATCGCCTTAGAATCTTCGATGGGCTTAGAATGTTCTTTGATCTTGCCAACCAAGAAAGCAGTTGCCTTATCAATACCACGCTTCAGGGCGATCGAGTTAGCACCAGCCGCTACGTTACGCAAACCTTCCTTGACAATGGCGTGAGCCAATACGGTTGCAGTGGTGGTTCCGTCACCAGCAGCATCGTTAGTCTTAGAAGCAGCTTGACGGATCAAAGCCACGCCAGTATTTTCAACGTTATCTTCTAGTTCAATTTCCTTAGCAATGGTGACACCATCATTAACAATCTGAGGAGAACCAAATTTCTTCTCAAGAACTACGTTACGACCCTTAGGACCAAGAGTCACCGCAACGGACTCCGCCAAAATATCCATACCACGCTCAAGGGCGCGACGGGCATCTTCGTTGTAAATGATTTTCTTAGACATGATTTCTTTAGTTTAAGTAATGGGTTAACAGAGAATTTGATGATTGGTAATGGGAAATAGGTGATTGGTGATTGGGTCTCGATCTCAGTTACCGATTACCAATTACCTATCACCAGTGACTATGAAACGATCGCTAAAATATCTTTTTCGGCAAGCAATACATACTCATCAGCGCCGAGTTTGATATCAGTGCCAGCATATTTGGAGTAGAGAACTTTGTCTCCAACTTTAACTTCGAGGGCTTGGCGAACTCCTTTGTCATCAAGTTTGCCAGGACCTACTGCGGCAATTTCGCCAACTTGGGGCTTTTCTTTTGCGGTCTCAGGCAAGAAAATACCACCTGCGGTTTTTTCTTCTTTAGCGCTTACTTTGATAAATACGCGATCGGCTAAAGGCTTTACAGTTGTTACGTTTAATGTCGTTGTTGCCATAGGTATTCACTCATTGGACTAGCGTTTTGAGGCTTTGTCTAGAGTGGTTTAGCACTCTAGGTGACTGAGTGCTAATTTAACCGAAAGGGTTGCAATGTCTATAGTGTGGTTTACCGAACTGAATGTAGACAAATTGATTTATGCTGTCATTAAAAAGCAGTGAGATCTTTCAAACTCTTTGCTTTTTGTTCAATCGACTTTCTCTCTATGCTTTTTCGTTACATTTTGAATCCTTGGTTGATTCCTAATTCTCAGTTGCACATCGCTTAGTAGGCTATAGAAAAAAAAAAGAGTTAGCTAGTACAAACCAAAACCTAAGAAGCGCCGCAACTCATCTTCTAGTTTTATGTCCTAAGCAAAACTTACTTTGCTATAGGTATCATAATTAAGCAAATATCTAAATAACATGCTTCAAAAAACTTTTCGTAAAGTGCTTGTAACAGGTGGAGCAGGTTTTATTGGCTCCAATTTTGTGCGCTATGCTCTAGATCACCACTCTGATTGGGAAATTGTAGTTTTAGATAAACTTACCTATGCAGGAAATTTAGATAATCTCAAGGATATCTGCGATCGCCTAACTTTCATCCAAGGTGATATTGCAAATCCTGATGATGTGGAAAAATCTGTAAAGGGGGTAGATTGCATTCTCAATTTTGCGGCGGAAAGTCATGTTGATCGTAGTCTCCGAGATCCTCGACCTTTCATTCAGACCAATATTGAGGGAACGTTACTATTACTAGAGGCAGCTCGAAAATATCAAGTCTCTCGCTTCTTACATGTGTCTACCGATGAAGTCTATGGGGACTTAGCAGGTAGCGATCAGCATTCTCTTGAGAGCGATGTACTTACACCTCGTAGTCCCTATGCTGCATCAAAAGCAGGTGCCGAACATTTAGTTTTTGCCTATGGGATTAGCTACGGATTGGATGTGGTGATCACACGCGGCTCCAATACCTATGGGCTATATCAATATCCCGAAAAAATCATCCCTCTCTTTATTACTAATGCTTTAGAAACTAAGTCTTTACCGATTTATGGTGATGGCTCAGCAGTACGGGATTATCTCTACGTTGAAGACCACTGCTCAGGGATTGATACGGTTTTACATCGTGGTAAAGGTGGGCAAGCCTATAACCTTGGGGCGCGGTTAGAAATATCAGGAGTTACAGTAGCTCAAACCATTTTAGATTTACTTGATCTCCCAACCTCGTTAATGCAATATGTACGCGATCGCCCCGGACATGACTATCGCTATTCAGTTGATCCTAGTGCGGCAGAGGCTTTAGGTTGGCAAAGACAATGGGACTTTCAGCGTGGCATGGCTCAAACGGTAGCTTGGTATAAGCAGCATCCAGAATGGTGGCAAGCAGTAAAAGCAAAGAAAGTATTTCAGGAGCACTACAGCCAGTGGTACGCCAATCCTAAATAATAAGCACGCCCTAAGAGTCAATTTCTTATAGCCACTACAATAAACGGTTAATCATCATGAAAGCTTTGATTTTATCGGGAGGTAAAGGTACACGCCTTAGACCCTTAACCTATACAGGTGCTAAACAACTAGTTCCAGTTGCAAACAAACCAATTCTTTGGTATGGAATTGAGAGTATTGTGGCAGCAGGTATTCAGGAGATTGGTATTATTATCAGTCCTGAAACTGGCGAAGAAGTTAAAACTAAGACAGGCAATGGTGATCGCTTTGGTGCCAATATTCAATATATTTTGCAACCACAACCATTAGGGCTTGCCCATGCAGTAGCAACTGCCCAATACTTTCTTCAAGACTCAGCTTTCTTGCTCTTTCTTGGCGATACTCTACTAGAAGATCCTCTAGAGCCATTACTAACCAAATTTCAGCAGCAACAACTTGATTCTTTATTATTGTTATGCGAGGTTGCTGATCCTAGAGCCTTTGGTGTCGCTAAAATTGATGAGAATGGTAAGCTGGTTCAGATGATAGAAAAGCCTAAAAATCCACCATCCAATTTAGCTTTAGTTGGTGTTTATTTCTTTAGTACATCAATTCATCAAGCGATCGCCTCGATTCAACCTTCTGCTAGAGGTGAACTAGAAATTACCGATGCAATTCAATATCTAATTAATACTAATCAAAAAGTTGAGTTCTCTCAGCTTCAGGGCTGGTGGCTAGATACAGGTAGAAAAGATGATATCTTAACCGCTAATCAAATCATTCTTGATGCCTATCTTAACTCTGAAAATTTGGGTGAAATCGATTCTAAAAGTAATGTTAGTGGCAGGGTGAAAGTAGGGAAAGGGAGTAAAGTTGTTAACTGTAAGATTCGAGGACCCGTCATTATTGGAGAAAACTGCTATCTAGAACATGCTTATATTGGACCTTATACTAGTATTAGCGATCGCGTCACTATTATTGACTGTGACCTAGAGCATAGTGTAATTCTCAACGATGCCAAAATCACCAATATTCATCAGCGTATAATCGATAGTATGATTGGTCAAAGAGTCATAATGAATGTAGCTCCTAAGCGTCCTCAAGCCATCCGCCTCATGGTAGGAGATGACTCTCAACTAGAAATTTCTTAGGTAATTACAGTGTGCTGCGATCAATGTTTTATTTAATGCCAGTTCGGGTTAAGATGGTAAACTTTCAAATTACAAAAGTAAACGCCTTGATAAGCAAGTCATTTACTTTTGTCAGTTATGGAGAGATAGAGAGGTTTTGCTTAGTAAAACCTCTCTATAAAGTCATTTGCAAATTATCCTAGACTCACTTTATTTAAATTACCGTTAAAATTTTAGCCGACAACAACTTAAATTAAATTATTATCTTGTAGTCCTTATAGCTAATAGCTACATTAAAAAAAATACCAATATTGATATTGACAAGCTTAAAATCTAAAATTAGCACACAAAAATATAGTTACTTGATCTAGATTTTGTAGATATTTGTGTGGATCGTTATCTAGATTATGGTTTAATACTATTAGCCCTAAATATTTTAGACACCGCACATGATTAAACAAATAATTAAATCAGTTTTGCTTTCACTTGGTGTTAATAAAAGCAACAATGATTCTTCATTAATGTCATTGAGAGCAGCTTTAAATAGGATATGCAAAAAAGAAATTCAAGTCCATACAGTAATAGATATAGGTGCATCTGATGGTCGTTGGACTAAGCAAGTAAAGCCATATTTTCCGAATGCTTTTTATTATCTAATTGAAGCTAATAATTTTCATCATAAATCCTTAGAAAAGATTAAGGCATCTACAAGCAATATTGATTTTGTAATAGCAGCAGCAGGAGATAGAAACGGGGAAATATATTTTGATGCTTCTGATCCATTTGGAGGATTAGCTCTACAAGTTCCTTCTAGTTCATCTGATATTAAAGTTCCAGTAGTTACAGTTGACTCAATTTGCCAAAATCACAATTTAACTCCGCCATTTTTAATTAAACTTGATACACATGGATTTGAAGTTCCTATTTTTGAAGGTGCTACTGAAACTTTAATAAACACTAATTTTATTGTTGTAGAGACTTACAACTTTGACATAGCCGATAAAAGTTTGCGTTTTTATCAAAACTGTCAGTATTTAGAAGAAAAAGGATTTCGATGTGTAGATATATGCGAGCCACTCTTTAGAAAAAGAGATGATGCACTGTGGCAATTTGATTTGTTTTTTATCAAAGATAATCATCCCACTTTTTCTTGCGATTCTTGGAGTTAGTTCTAGATTTTAAAACAATGACACAAAAGCAACCATTAATTTCTATAGTTACTCCTTCTTATAATCAAGCTGAGTTCTTAGAAGCAACGATTCAAAGTGTACTTTCTCAAAACTATTCTAATTTAGAATATATCATTATTGACGGTGGATCAACAGATGGCAGTATTGAGATTATCAAAAAATATGAAAAATATCTATACTTTTGGTGCTCAGAACCAGATAATGGTCAATATGATGCAATAAACAAAGGATTTTCTCGATCTAATGGTGAAATTATGGCGTGGATAAATAGCGACGATATGTATTTGCCATGGGCATTTAAAACAGTTGCAAATATTATGTATGAGTTGCCAGAGGTTAAGTGGCTAACAACTCTTAAGCCTTTATGTTGGGACTATTATGGAGTCTGCATTGAGGGACATAATGTACTTGGATTTTCTCTAGATGCTTTTCTTGATGGTTGTTATGTTCATAATAATTCCTATGGTATAGGCCACATACAACAAGAATCAACTTTTTGGAAAAGAGAAATTTGGCATTTGGCTGGTGGCTATGTTAGTACTGATCTAAACCTTGCTAGTGATTTTGAGCTATGGACTAGGTTTTATTTATATACTAATTTATATGGAACAATATCTCCACTAGGTGGTTTTCGTCTTCAACATAATCAAAGAAGCCAAGATATTAATAAATACTTAGAAGAAGCTACTTGTTCCTTAGCCAAAGTTAGAGAAAGTCTTAATTGGAAACCTAGCATTTGGAAAGAACTATTACTAATATCTAAATTTCGTAAAATACCCAAATTAAATAAATTAATGCTACGTAAATTTGGATATATGGGCAATAGAGTTATAAGAATAGATAAAAACAAACCAAATTCTAGATGGGCTATTCAAGAATATAGATTTTAGAAATTATCAGTAGCAACCAACCCTAAGTGTAACTAAGATACTTGTGGAGTGATACGAAGTAATGTTTCAGAACTAAAATTCCTGACTATTACGCTTTCTTTAATGTGAGTTCGATATAAGGAAAAGGATAAAAAAGGGAGAAACCGATAAGCTGAAAATAATTAAAACAAGTTCAGCGAAGTAACTCCCATGACTAATAGCTTAGAAGCCCTATTCTGCCATGTTGATGATTTTTGGAAGATATTTGAGCCAAAATGGCGACAAATTTTGCGCCTTTTTGGTGGACATGAAATGGGCGTTTCATTACCTATCCCCGATTAGCTGACCAGTGCTAGTTGAGCTGAAATATCCATGATTTAATGCTTGATTGCTTCCATATATAATGAATCTGGTTTATATATAGAACCATCAGCTTCAGTGTCTAAATTATAGATATTCCAATTGGGTATAAAACTATCACTTGCTG
This sequence comes from Pseudanabaena sp. M53BS1SP1A06MG, assembly GCA_020404105.1. GTDB lineage: Bacteria > Cyanobacteriota > Cyanobacteriia > Pseudanabaenales > Pseudanabaenaceae > Pseudanabaena > Pseudanabaena mucicola_A. The sequence goes on from JADBWH010000013.1 coordinate 105,462, forward strand.
ATCGCTGTGTAATTTTCTCAAATCCAAATTCTTTTAAAAGTTTAGATAATGAATAGCGATCATACATCCATTGATGAATTTCTCCACTTTGCCGAAATCTACCAATTTGTAATGATTCAAACTCTTTGCCTAATAAAACTTTAAGAAACAAGTCGCGTATACGCTCTGGATGATGAATTGTTTTATACACTTGTTTGAGTAGTGCTTTGAATTTATTCTCTTTGGTGTTTGTTTGTCTTGATTCCCATGTTTTTCTCCCTGATTCAAGCAACTGTTCTGCTTCTACTCCGCAACGTTCTAGTACAAACTCTTGATTATCCAGTTTCTCCCTGATAAAATATTCAGCCATACTACCCCCAGATATGTTTCTAACAACCTGATCGTACATTTCTAATAGCATCCATTCGTAATTTTCTATCCATTCATTAGAGCCTAATGATGCTTGCTCAAGAGCGATTAAATATGTCTTAACTATTTGCTCAAGGTCAGGAATAGCTATTCTTAAAATGCCTTTATGTCGTAAGACTCTATGGCATTCTCTTAGAAAAAAATTAGCTTGTGATCTTGAAAAATGTTCTAACACATGAGAATGGTAGATAACATCAAATGATTGATCTGGGAAAGGAATCCCCTTAAGCAAGTTGTGAGCAATTACATTTTCATTATTAGATCTAAAGTCAATATTAGTCCATGCAGAGTGAAATCTGTGCCCACAGCCTAAATTAAGTAATTTCATAATGATTTAAATAAAAAGCCGAAGTACTGAGGTTGCTCAGGAGCACCATATATAAACTCTGAGCTTTGAGCGAAAAACTCACGAACTAGTACTAGTCCTAGGGAATTAGCAACATTTAGAAATTCTTGCTTATTTAAACACCAGCCTAAATATTCTGTGTCATATCCATATTGATATGGTCTTTGTACCATTACATAGGATTTTGAGTTTTGTAAGATTGGTAGGCGTGTTACAAATAAATATCCTGATGTGGCTTTAGCAAGTCCTTTAAAAGTATTGACCCAATCTTGGGAATAATGTAAAGATGTGCTAGCTAGTACAAATTCATAAGTTCTGTCTAAACAACTTTCATCAGTATAAAAAGACAAGTTAGGAAAGTTTTCTTTGCCATAATCAACTAAAACAGAAACATCTTTACAGGAGTAATCTATCTCCAATTCAGGCAATAAAGCTTTACTAATGAAATAGTAATGACCAATTCCTCCTCCCCAGTCTAACATAGAGATAAAAGATTTATTCAGTGATGACAAAGCTAAAACGTAAGCGTAAGTCATCATAATATTATGGTTTGTTAATTCTATTCTATTAATATTAGAAGACTCAGGAGATATACCAAGTGGCAATTTGTCATTTAGGGCACTTTGAAAATTATCCCAATTTCCCTTATATGTGTTTAAAACTGAATCAACGTTCCATCCTTTAATGTTTGAGTCTGTAGTTTCTGCTAGCCAGCCTCTTGGTATGTATTCCCATTCTATATATTTATTTTTTTTTGAGAAAGATAAATATGTCTTTCTCAAAACACGCCATATGAAAGGAGGTAATAAGTCCTGAATAATCTTTTTCATTAGCCAACTATTTGTTTGTATGCAAATAAAACTGTATTAATAATATATTCAATCTCTTGCTCAGTTATTTCAGGATAAATAGGCAAGCTAACTATCTCATTTACTATTTTCTCGGTGACTGATAAATAATGACTCTGGCTACTAAATTCTTGATAAGATTCTTGTAAATGTATTGGTACTGGATAATGGATCATTGTTCCAATCCCCTTCTCAGCTAAAATACTTTGGAATCTATTTCTTTGATTGACTCTTAATACGTATAAGTGATAAACATGTCTGCGATCGCTCGCTTCTACAGGGTAATTAATCCCAAGACTACCAAAAGCTTCGCTATATTGCTTCGCTATATTGCGTCTACGGTCGTTCCAACTATTTAAGTAAGGTAACTTAGTTGATAATATCGCTGCTTGTAATTCATCTAAACGACTATTAAAACCCTTAATACTGTGATAATAACGTTTTTCTTGTCCATAATTTCTTAGCTTAGTTACCGTTTTGGCGAGAAATTCATCATTTGTCGTAACTAACCCTCCGTCTCCTAACGCTCCTAGATTTTTGCTGGGATAAAAACTAAACGCTCCTGCGTTACCCATTGTTCCTGCCATCTGACCTTTATATAAGGCTCCATGTGCTTGAGCACAATCTTCAATCACTTTGAGATTGTATTTTGAAGCGATCGCTAAAATTGCATCCATATCTGCACATTGCCCATATAAATGGACTGGTACAATCGCTCTAGTTCTATCTGTAATTCTTTCCTCCATGAGAGATGGATTAATTGTAAAAGTTGCTTCGTCAATATCGATAAAAACAGGTGTAGCCCCCGCAAAGGATATAGCAGCGATCGTTGGCACACAAGTATTAGCTACAGTAATTACTTCGTCCCCATTTTGAATACCACAAGCTAAGAGAGCAAGATGCAAAGCTTCAGTTCCTGAACCTACACCAACAGCGTATGTAGCATTGCAGTATTTAGCAAACTCAGTCTCAAATTTTTCAACTTGTTTACCCAGTATGAACCAGCCACTTTCATAAACTTCATGAGTCGCAGCATTAATAGGTTCTTGTAAATCAAGGTACTGACGTTTAAGATCGCCAAAGGGAATTTGCATATTCAATTTAAATTAGTTGTCAATGTATTTATCTAAATTCTGCTTATAATATGCCATCATTTTTGAGAATCCTTCCCTTAAACTAGTTTGAGGATGCCAACCAGAAAAATCGGTGAATTTACTATGATTAGCATAATAATCACCAATATCAATGCGCTTTTTATCCTCTGGGAAAGGTATTATCTCAAACTCACCACTACCATTGATTTCGATTAATAACTTAACTAAGTTAAGTAAATTAATTGACTCATTGCTGCCAAGATTAAAAATTTGACCGTAGCATTGATGACTAGCTCCAGCTATTAATAAAGCATCAATTACATCATCTACATAATTCATATCACGAATTTGTAACCCATCGCCAAAAATACGAATAGTTTCTCCTTGAATAATCTGACGTATGAAGACACCAATAAAGCCTTGGCGATTATGTTTAATTAGTTGCCTTGGTCCATAAGTGTTAGTTAGGCGAAGTGAGACAGTATTCATATCATAAACATTGTGATAGAGAATGTGATACCACTCACCTGCAAGATTATTTATACCATTAACGTCCGTTGGATAAATAGGATGCTTTTCATCTACAGGTAAATATTTTGGCTTGCCATACACTTGTCTTGTGCCAGCGAAAACAATAGGCATTTTTGGATTATGCTTTCGGCAAGCCTCTAAAATAGAAACCTGTGCTCTTGTATTAATATCTAAATCTGTCAATGGGTCTGTCATACTATCAATATGACTAACCTGACCAGCTAAATTAAATAGATAGTCGTGATCCTTAACTAAATATTCCATGCTATGAGGATCACGGACATCTGAAAAGTTTATTTTTACATAATCTTTAATTGGCTCAATATTAAATAAATTACCACCATATTCTGGGATCATGGAATCGACCAATGTAACATTTGCACCTATTTCTGTAAGCTTAAGTGCTAGATTACTACCAATGAAGCCTAGCCCTCCAGTGATTAAAATATTTTTGTTTTCGTATGTTTTAAGCATATTTACGGTATTTCCCTATTTGGACATCTTGAATAGTATTAACGATATATTTATATAATTTGTCAGGACGTTTTGGTGGGCAAGGAAAATTGATAATTCCACCTTTGAAATTGGGATAGATTGAACTTATTTCTTGATATGCTATATTGATTTCTTGAAGATAATCAATATAGATATAATTAATTATATCTATATTGATTGGATAAGAGCTTAAATGAGAAATATTAAAGGGATATAGTTTAAGGTAGTGAAAGTGATAAAAAATCACGGGAACATCGTTCACATAAAGGATACTTTCTAGTTGATGTATTGAATATTGGATTGCATTCCAAGGAGCTAAACCTGCTCCAATATTTTGTAATATATGAACACCATGAAATCGCTCTAACCAATCATCAAGGTATTTTTGGTCTCCAAACTTACCATCTTCTAGCCTTAAGTAGCACCATTCTAAGCAGCGATCGCGCCACCAATTTATAGCTTTTAGTCCTTCTTCATCACGGCGAAACATCATGAACTGTACATTGTAAATTCCGTAAAGTGAGGAATTATCAAACTCAGGTATATATCGATGTTCAGTAAGAATAATTGATGCCTGACCTGCTTCTTCAAAAATTGGTTCTGGTGAAGAGAAAAACATTAAATCAGCATCTAAATAGGTAACAGCATCAACATGTGGGACGTTGTTTAAGACATATAGAATAGTGGAAGGTGTACATGTCCAGCAATATTCTTGTCTTGTCCGTTTCGATTTGACACTTAGAAGCTCTGGATCTTCAAATTGAGATAGAGAAACCAGAGAAACTTTTTCTAGTTTTAATCTATTTAGTAACTTGTAAGCTAAATCGTCAAAACAAATAATCCATAGATGAAAGTTATCGTCATGCTTCATAAGTGATTGATACATGACTAGACCACGAGTTAGATAATTACTATCGAATAGGGTTACATAGTATCTCACTTGAATATATGCTCCTAACCTTTTGTTGATAAGTCTTTTATCGTCTCTTTAATGATTAAATCTAAATAAACTGCACGCTTATCAAAAGTGTGATCGCGTAATGTGCGGATTTGACCAGATTTAGCTATTTTCTCTCTTTCTTTAGGATTATCAAGAAGCCATTTTATTTTCTCAACACACTCTTCATTAGAGCGATAGGTTACTACTTCATGATCTGCTTCAAATAACTCATACAGATTTTCTTTCCAGTCCGTAACCAAGCATGTTCCAACTCCTGTAGCCTCAAATAGTCGCATATTTGAAGCCGAGTTACGAGAAAGATCAATATGATTATTTAGAGTTACTTGTGAATTATATAAGGATTGAAACATTTCAAGCCCAAATACTGGGGGTTTTGCTTGGTTGACTATAGTTGAATTTAATTGGGGGGGTAAACTAGGACGAGAACTGCTTTCTACATAAGCCCTGATTTTAGGTATTTGTTGTAAAATTTCTCTAATCGAGTGATTTTTAGACAGAGACTTAATAATGTCATAAACTATTCTCTTAATACCTATCAATACAACATCTTCACTTCTAATACGATAAATATCAGAAAATACTGCTATATCTACATCTTCGATTAATTTTTGAATTAAGATAGCTCTTTCATTATGTGCTGATTTACCAGCAAAAATAGAACCAATAAAAGAACATGGAATTACTATGCTTTCATTTTTATGGGCAAGTTCATTTATTTTGATCGAAACACGAGGATCAAAAGCATGTCTGAAGTATTTTGCTTTATGTCCAGATTTTTGAAAATCTATAACTAATTCGGGAATATTTGATAAAACAATATCGTAGGCAAGAAAAACTGATGCATCGTAATAGGGTGCGCCACACCAACCTAGAATTAATTTAATTGATGGACAACTTTGTCTTAAGTCAAGCAAAAAGTCCTTATTGAAAGTACTATAGTCGTCAACAAAAAGCACATCTGGCTTAAAAAACTTGACTTGAGCTTTAGTAATATCTGTGAGCCAAGTTTGTTTGTTATATTGAAAGCCCTTCTCCTTAGCCCAAGTTTTTTGCATGATTTCTGCATTTGATACTGGCTCCCATACCTCGTATCCTAACTTAGTTAAGGCGTGAGTCCAAAAATCTGACCAGCCAAAACAATCTCCCATTAGTTCTCGGTACTGTAACTCATAGGACTTAGATTTTAAGTATGGGTATGTAGCATAAAATTGTTGAAGGTAGGAGATATAGTTTGTAGTAATACGGATTAAGCGCATAAATTTTATCTCAGAATTTAGTCAGTAATATCGATCTTCAAGCTCTAATTGCTTTACTTGAGTTAATTATTTCCCCTTCTTTATTGATTACAATATAGTCAAATTTGTTTTCCCACAACATCATACTTACAAAAAGGTCGCGATTTTCGTGCACTAGATCTTGAAATGGATTTTTCCATTGAGAATGGAACTGATGAAAAAAATAATCCGTACCCAGATCTCGCTTTTCTCTGTCTTTCCATTCTAGAAATATTAATGTATTATTAAATATATGAGTATGCCACTTATGATGATTAGGTATTTTGGTGAAGTTAAACATTACATCTGAAATTTTTGATGGCGTTTCTACATAACCACGTTTACCAATTCTCATTAGTTCCTGACAAGCTCTGGCTGGGTCTTCTACATGTTCTAGGACATGAGAACAGTATACAAAATCAAATTCTTTGTCTGCAAAAGGAGTTTGCTCAATATTGCAATTGATAAAGGGTCTATCATCTCTCTTGAGTATTTCATACCTATGGGTAGTATCTCCTTCATAAAAGTCTGCTAGATGTGTAGCTAATGGGAAAGGGTAGCCACCACTGCCTATATCTAACACTTTATCGTCTGTGCTAATTGCAAAATTTATGTATTGTTTTTGGTAGGAGTAGCGATCATTTTCTATACCACGACCTTTGGATAGAGTTTGTATATCCAAAGAAAGTAGATTTTGAATAATAGTTTTTATCTTTTGTTTAAATCTACTAATCATAAGTCAAATTACCTCATTTGCAATTATTAACTATTAAATATGTGTGTCACTGTTGTTAATTCGTGAGAAGGAAACAGGTTAGCTCAATAGGTGTTGCGGGCAGGTAATGTATCTCGAAAGCTCTGATGATGGATTATGTTTTTTACTTCAGATGTATTCAATGTCTGAATATTATTTGTTTTTAAAAGCTTTGAGCCACTCATCAAATTTGATTCCCCTAAAAACATCTATAGATTCCTAAACTTATATTCTCAAAAATAATATTTTAAAAGCCAATCAAGTTTATTGAAATCAAATAGTTTTCTATTGTAAAACTTGATTTTCAAAACCAACATTATTTTAGTCATAACTTGAGCACTATTTTGCAATTGTTTGAAGCCTAGAAAGATTTTTTTGTTTGTATTGAGCGCAGATTTTTTTGTAATGGAGTCAAATTTTTAGTGTCATCTATTTTGAGTGTTAATAAGGATGCTAATTCTTTTTTAATCGCTTCTGTCTCTTCTCTTAAGTCAGTAATTTCCTTGAAGTCATCTTTTTTTAAGTCAAGAATTGTCTCCTTTTGAGACTGTATTAGTTGATTTATAAGATCGCTTTTGATGAGTTTATTCGCTCTGTTTTTGCAGTCTTTTATATTACTTTGGCTATTATCAATAGATGGACTTTTATTAAATAGCAACAATGATATCTTACGGTTGACACGATATCTAAGGTTAGATATATATTTTAATGTTTTTGAGAACAATCCTTTTTTAGATAAATTCCTATTGTTCCATCTGATACTATCGGACAGATCAACAATAGAATGTATAAATTTTAATGCATACCACCTATAAGCAAATCTTATTCTTTCAAAACTCCAACCATCTGACAAGGCAATATCTATTTTGTTTAAAAAATCTTCTTGATTGATACCTATATAGTTTATGTCCGAAGGGTAGAGTACCAAATCATCAGAGTAAATAAGTACAGGAATACCGAATAAACTCATCTCCTCCCCAACGCTAGACCAAGCATTGAGAAATAGATCTGTATACTCAGCAAGATCGTAAATTGAAATATTATCTTCTGGCCAATTTAACTTCACATTAGATGGCAAGTTTGTGATGACTTGCTCCAATAATTGAGAGTGTTGAGATCGTACAGGATCTCTCTTATTAGGAAATTCTCTAGGATGAACTCGGATAACTAAAAATAAATCATCTCTTTGCTTGACAAATTCTATTAAAACTTTAAGCCACTCAATTTGATTAGCAAATATCAAATTACTATGTTGAGGTAATGCACCAATTACTTCAGCGGCAAATCTTTCATCATAACTACTCATGGTAGCAACTAGAAGTTTCTGATCATTTTTAACTTTAAACAAATCACGTATATCAACTGTGTTTCTCTTAGCCGAGGAATAAGCTAAAAAGTGCTGACCTTTAAATAATTCTAAGAAGTGATTGGTTACTACTGTTATAGATTCGGGTGAACAAGGTGTATTCTTGTAAAAGCTCCAATTTTTCTTGAGATTTTGATTGAATTTAAAGGTCGATGATAATGATATAATCATTGTCTCTAAGCGATTTGACAAGTTATATCCTGCGTGCAAAGAATACGTAGGAATACCCCTAGCCTCAGCTATTAGGAGACATATTCGATTAACAGAATACAACGAATTATAAGCAAGGATTCTATCAGGATTATTTTGTTCTATAATTCTTCGCGAAGCAAAAAATGATAACAAAGTATTTCTTAGAGCATTTAGGTATCTAAGCCACTCATCCTCAGAGAAACCTAAATTACTTTTTTTGTAATGAAGTAGCGTTTCGTACAAAGCAGTCCTACCTATTTCTATACCATCGATTTTTAATTCTAAAAAGTTTTCAATAGTTGTTTGATGAAGGATTTCTTCTACATTATTTTCTTCCTCTTTAGTTATGAATTCTTTGATGTCATATCCTTTTAGATCAAAGTTTTCCTTTATGATTTCCTTGTTCTTATTACATGCTTTACATACAGATTCTTTTTGATTCAGTGATGCAGATTGTTCTAAGCCATGCATACAAATACAATAACTTTTAAATGCTTCTCCACAAGTAATATAGATCACGCGATGATTAGCTTGTTGCAATGCTTCAGAAACTAATGCTTCTGGGAAAGCATGAACCCATATTGCTGAGTGAGGAGCAAATACTAGTATAGTTAGCAAATTATCTGATTTCATAATATTTTGGATAGCGATTTGACTTATCTTTAATGAATTGGTGGTAAAAATATCTTAAATCCTAAAAAGATGTATTCTAAACAAATAATGTGTGGCTATTCTAAAAGTGTCTAGGCTAAAGGTAAAATCCCTAGATTTATTATTTTGTTTCGTAAAGCATAGAAAAGATTATTAGTGTTTTCTTTATCTGTAATTGACGCTTTATCAGCAAAAGCTATATCGCTATAAGCAATAACTGCGGTGTTTTCCATAGCTTTTAAAAACATTTTCATTTCATCTAGACTAGGCTTTACATTACAATCAATAATTTGATGTAACGCAAATTTACAATCTTCTATATTTCTAACTGTAAACACCTTAGGTGCGTACTGATAAAAATGCTGCCCGAACATTAAAACTGGTTTTCCTCTAAATAAACCTTCCCATGCCACAGTACCAGTGGCTGTAGCTACTGCTAAACATTTTTCTATTAATCGAAATGAGTTAAATGTGCGAGGAATAAGCTTAACTTGTGGAATTTTGAGCAAATCAGTATAGAAATTTTTATTTCTACATTCCCATGTTTGCCAAGGATTTTCTTTCACATATAAGTACACATTCTTAGGTAAGAGACTAGCTATCATTTCTACCATCAATATCTGATCGACAAATACTCCTGCCATTGGTGATGTAGTGCATTCTGGTTGATAATGAAGTGCTAGATATATGTATTTTTGCTGTAAATCTGGATCACTTGCATTCCTGTCATATACATCAAATAGAGTTTTTATTTCTCTGCTTTTTTGGAAATGTTTTATCCTATTTGTGAATCTATGGACTAGGTTTTGCAAATCAATAAATTGTTTTAAAGTACGAAACGGATTTTTGATTTTCTCTAATAAATATTCAGAGATAAGTTTTAATGAGTCTTGTACTACAAATTGTGGGATGTCTTCTGTGTACCAAGGAATGGGATCTTTCTCTTTGCAAGTCTGAAAATCATAATGCTCTCTAAACCTTTCTGACAGAACAACTTCTGTAGGTTGTTGACTCATTATTTCTTGATAAGCTTTTACAATCTCTAAAGCTGGCTCTGTATCTAAGTCTGTACTAATAAATGAGACACCATTAATAGTAGAGTAAGTAATTAATAAGGTGGGAATATTTTTGAGCTTACATAGCTTATAAATAATAAAATCATATACTTCGTGAGGAATACCAGATGCTAGAAACAATCCAATACTGTCTTCCTTTAAGACATGATGCCAATACCGCAAATGCTTTAAGTATAAATACTTCCTTTCCTCATAGTTATCTAGACGTAATCTATCCATCATTTTTAATACTATAGATTCGCAGTCTCTCATTTTAGAAATTATATTTTCATCTAAAGGAGTGATTTTAGACCATTCAACATTAGAATATTCGCCTTTAGCTATTTCATGATAATCGTAGACAACGACATTTGTATGTGATGGGAAATTTTCTGGCTGTGAATCTGCACAAGCAAAAGTATGGCATTTAGAAAATTTAAATTCCTCAATGATTTTAATTAAAGACTGGTTAAGACTAGGATTATAGAAAAATCCATTGAAAATGATCTTCATCGGAATTTGTTAAGGTGTCTTAAATAGGTAACAATTAAAGATTTGAAATAAACATAGATAATTAATTATCTGAATTGAAGTATATCCTTCAATAACTCACTGCTCAAAATCTTTTTGGGTGTTTGACTGAATTTCCCAATAGCGAGCATATTTGCCATCCAGCAACAGCAAATCGCCGTGCTTACCACTTTCTACTACTTGTCCGCTATCTAATACTAAAATTTGATCAGCCTGAACAATAGTTGAGAGTCGATGTGCCACTACGAGTAATGTGCGATCACGACCAAACTGATTTAAGGCTTGCTGCACTAGGCGTTCAGTCTCGCTATCGAGTGCACTGGTTGCTTCATCTAGGATCAAAACTTCAGGTTGCTTGAGTATAGCACGTGCTAATGCGATCCTTTGCCTCTGCCCACCTGAAAGTCGATAGCCACGTTCTCCAACTATAGTTTCATAGCCATGGGGCATTGATTCGATAAAGTTTTGAGCTTGAGCTTGGCTTGCAGCTTCTCTAACTTCAGCATCTGTAGCTTGAGGTAACCCATAACGAATATTTTCCAGAATACTTTGATTGAAAATAAAAGTGTCTTGGCTTACTACCCCGAGTCTTTCCCTCCAACTCTCTTTATTGTAAGAACGCAAATCACATCCATCTACTAAAATCCCCCCTGATGTCGGTTCATACAAGCCAATTAGAAGATCTACAATAGAGGACTTGCCCGAACCTGACTCTCCTACTAAAGCTATTAAAGATTTTTTTGGTAATTGAAATGAGACATCTAAGAGAACTGGATGTGATGCTTCATCATACTGTAAACATATACTATCAAAACTAATTTGAGATTTTAGTCTCTCAAACTTTTTGCCCTCTAAATGGTTCAGGATTTGAAAGTTAGGTTGTAAAATGGCATCCAATCGAAGAATTCTTCCTGAATTTTCAGCAATGTTATTTAAGGTCGCTGCTATTAATTGGATCTGAGCTGATAGGCGATTTAGAGATAAAATAAATGTGGCAATCATTGGCAATACTGAGCCTTCCTCTTGACTCAGCATAAACGAACCAGCAATCAATAGAGCTGCAATGACTAAAATTGTTAGGGCACTGTTAATAGGTGCTAGCAAAGACATTAAGCGTACTTGCTGCTTTAGAAATGCTAGTACATGTTGTTGTTGTTGTTTAACTCTATTGATTGTGGCAACTTGACGACCAAAGGTATGTACAACTCTCAGAGCTTGGATGTTTTCAACAATCTCTTGAGAGGCTTCTACATTAGCATGAGATAGCTTGATAGAAGTTTCTGTAATACGAGGTAGTAGCCAACGTTGTAGAAATATCAGGGCTGTAAATGCAAGTAAAGCTACAGCAGATAGGCGTACAGAAATAGTAATTACTGTTGTTGAATAAGCAAATACTAAAAGTATCGCAGTAAGCAGTTGGTTATAGTATCTAATTTGAACATCAACTGAAGGTCCTGCTTGTCCGACGTAGCTAGTCAAATCTCCTATCTTATATCGACTGGCAAAGGGGAAACTAAAGCTTAAAATACGTGTAAATACAACTTCTGTCATTTGAGCATTGATCTTTGCAGCTAAGTCACCTGCGGCGATTTGGCTCAAGTAAGACATTATGCTACGCGCTAACTGTAAGACTACAATTAGACTAATTAGAATGGAGAAAACTGTTTGATTATTCCATGTCCATATGGTGTTGAGCCAAGGCAATGCTGACTTAATTTGATTAGGTAGTGCGGGTAGCTGGTTTCCTTGCAAAACTCCTAATGACAAAAAAATTATTCCAAACGTCGCAGTTTCTAAAACCGCAGATAAAGTGTTTCCTAGGAGAGTCAGTAGTAGCAACTGCCGATTAAGAGCTATTGCTTCCCAAATTTGCTTGTATGATGGAGTATTCCAACTAGATAGCCATCGGTTAAGCCATTTTTGCTTAACTATTTTATTTAGTTCGCTAGAAATCACTATAAAAATTCTTAACCTTTTTTATATTCAAGCTTTAATCTTCATTCAATACTTCGGACAATTTTTTAACAAATCTATAAGGCTTGCAGGGCAATATTTTGACTTAATTGGCTGTTGGCTCAAAAGCTAACGGTAATTTAAATAAAGACCAAAACATTAGCCCTATACAGGATCGGTGATACAAGGCTTTTAAACTATCCGAAGTATTGTTAATCTTAAGACTTAAACTAACAAATTCCATGTTACAGCAGTGCCAGCCTTTACATCATGCTTTATTGTTTTACCCAGTAAAATATCATAATACTTTGGTGATAATCCCTTACCTGGTCTGATTGCTTTTAAGTTATTCATCGTAAATATATCACCTGCCTTCATGTCTTTTGCAATATACAGGCTGCGCCTAAATACTATTGATTTCTTTTCCTCTTCTGTTGCGCCATAGCTGATTCTACCTAATGATTGCCATGCTCTCTCAGTTTCAATCACTAATTGTTGCATTTCTTCTGGCTCCATCGAGAATGTCGAGTCTACACCGCCGTCCGCACGCCGCAGAGTAAAATGCTTTTCAATAACTGTTGCACCTAAGGCAACACTGGCAACAGATACGCCTATGCCCATTGTGTGATCGGAGAGTCCAACTTGAATATCGAAAAGATCTCGTAGGTGGGGGATAGTCAGAATGTTTGTATTATCTGGTGTAGCTGGATAGGTACTGGTACATTTCAGCAAAATAATGTCTTCACAGCCTGATTCTCTTGCAGTTCTGACGGTTTCATCTAGCTCTGCGACAGTTGCCATGCCTGTAGAAATAATAATGGGTTTACCAGTACTGGCAACTTTGCGAATAAGGGGTAAGTCGGTATTCTCAAAAGAAGCGATTTTGTAGCAAGGCACATCTAAGGATTCAAGAAAATCAACGGCGGTGGCATCAAAGGGTGTACTAAAACCGATAATTCCTAGTTCTTGGCAGCGATCGAATATGGGTTTATGCCATTCCCAAGGAGTATAGGCTTGTTGATAGAGGTTATAGAGAGAGTTTCCTTTCCAGAGGCTATTCGGATCATTAATAAAAAATTCTCCTTCGCTAATATCAAGGGTCATTGTGTCGGCTGTATAGGTCTGAATTTTTAAACCATGCGCTCCCGATCGCGCTGCCGCTTCCACAATTTCCAATGCTCTCTCTAGAGATTGATTATGATTGCCCGACATCTCCGCAATTACAAAAGGGGGATACTCCTTACCAATTTTTCTGCCTTGGATTTCAATTGTCTTCACGATCGCCTTCCGTGTTAAATCATTCAATAGGGTTGATACCTTGAGCGCGTAGTTGTGCTAACAACTTTTGAGTAAGCTGGCGCTCTTGTTCTAAAAGAGACTCTGTTTGCTCGGCTCGTTGCTGTGCTTGCTCAGCTTGTTGCTGTGCTTGTTTGGCAATCTCTATATCAGTAGGTAACAAAGATCCGTCCAGTGTTGCCCACCGTAACCAAGTAGTAGTGGTGTCGAAATACAAACCATACCAATACACCAATGCTAAACCAAGTTGCTGACTAATTAGCCGTCCTTGTGCATCGGGAATTATTGGCTCATAACCACGATCCTTAATAGAAAAACCTGCAAAATCGTTGGGGTTGAAGGGATCGAACCAAAAATACTCTGGTACTCGCAATCGTTTTTGGTAAATCTCTTTTTTCTGGTGCTTATCTGATATTGCCGTGCTTGTAGATAGCAATTCAATTACTACATCAGGTCCTTTACCTTCCTCCCATATCACCCAACTTTTGCGTTCTCCTCTCGGTACATCTAGCGCCACAAATACATCGGGTCCGCGAAAATCATGGTTTTTGACTTGATTGGGACTAAAGTAAACAAACATATTACCCGCTACATAAGCCTCACGGTTTGCCAGCCAAGATGATAAGGGATTCACGAGCAAATCCATCTGTAGTTTATGACGAGCTGTTTCCATTGGTATACCATCATCGCAAGGTAATTGATCTTGGGTAGGAGGAATCTCAATTTCTGGCAAATTGTCCAACTTTGGTAAATTGTCTAGGTCAAGTAATACAGTTTCAGTCATAATTGCCTCCTTGTTGAGCGATCGCTATTTGTAGATTAGCTTAAATACCGATTTCTAATTTTCCTAATGCGATCAAACTGTCTAAATCTTCCGTTGCTGTGGGTAAATAAAGGGCGATGACTTGCCGCACCTCTGACAAATCTTTCTCCGAGGCTAAGCCTAACATCCGACTCAACATCGGCAAGATCTTGGGTGCGACTGGCAGACAACTTCATCAGGACTAAATAGGGCAGAGCGATCACGGGCATTTTATCTGGGCTATAGTTCGGCTTTGATAGTGCCGCATCAACCCAGTCGTCTTCTGCTTCTAGCACATCTAACGCGGTATTATCCGATAATTGCCACTGACTACCAGCAATACTTAACTCACCGATTTTCTTGGCTTGAGCATTTATTAAATCCTGATAGATTAAATTTTTATCATTAGCTTTAATCAAAATACCAATATCTAATGTCATCCTTTCTGGCATAGCCGAGTTGCTACGCCGCCAACAACTACAAATGGGGCAGATTTTAAAACTGATTGTAGGCTATTCACTGGATAACTCCATGTACGCTTTTGCAAAAAAGTTAGTGGGAGCATCTCAATTAGGCACTGAGTAAATATACTTAGAAGAATAGAAGTAGCCATTGAGATAAGCGCAACGATGTCTCAAAACTTGAGCAACATTGTTTTTATTCCACTGAGCACCCGAAATCTTGACCCGACGACCAA
>JADBWH010000130.1 GCA_020404105.1 Pseudanabaena sp. M53BS1SP1A06MG
CGATTTATACCACTAAGGCGATTGAGTTGATGAATAGCAGTTTGCGGAAAGTGATTAAATCTCAACAGATTTTTCCTTCCGATGAGGCTGCTTTCAAATTAGTTTACTTGACCTTGCGGAATATCTCCAAGAAGTAAACGAGGCTCTATTCGTGATTGGGAACCTGCTCTTAATCGATTTGCCATCCTCTTTGAGGATCGTCTCTATATTAGGACTTACGCATTGGGTAGATGTGGTGCGGGCGAAGCCCGCACCACATCTACCTCAATCCTAAGAAATTCGTTCGGTTTGCGTAAGTCCTATATATCTAGCTTCTAGACTTTACACAATCTCCTTGACAGTCTCCAATGTGGGTTATATATTTCATACATCCTTCTTTCGGTAGGGTAGGGGTTGTATATTCACCTGAAATAAAATAGTGATTACGGCTTACCATCCTGATTAAATCTGTATAAAAATTTTTGCGGGTGAATTATCTGCAACAAAAAGAGTCTCGCTTAGCGAGGCTCTTTTTGTTTAACCAAGATTAACCGAGAACTTTGCGTGAAGTTGCGACAACGTTATCAACGGTGAAGCCAAACTTCTCATAAACAACTGGACCTGGGGCTGAAGCACCAAAGGTATCCATACCGATAACTGCGCCTTCAGAACCGACATACTTGTGCCAGCCAAAGGTGCTACCAGCTTCAACACTGACACGCTTCTTAACGGATGCAGGAAGTACGGATTCCTTATACTCATCAGATTGCTCGTTGAAGAGTTCTTGACAAGGCATCGAGACAACGCGCACAGCCTTACCTTCACTAGCGAGAATAGCCGCAGCCTTTGTTGCTAGCTCAAGTTCGGAACCTGTGGCGATGATGATCAATTCAGGATTAGCAACATCAACAACACTATAAGCACCCTTCTTCGCGCCTTCGATGGAAGTACCTGCTAGGTTCTTCACATTTTGACGGGTAAAGGCGAGGAAGCTAGGACGCTTACGGTTAGCGATCGCCACTTGATAAGCAGCTACGGTTTCATTAGCATCCGCAGGACGGATGGTCAAAGCGTTAGGAATTACACGCAAGGAAGCAACGGTTTCTACGGGTTGGTGGGTAGGACCATCTTCACCGAGCATTACGGAGTCATGGGTCAAGATATACAATGCACCGATTTCTGCCAATGCCGAGAGACGCATTGCGCCACGCATATAGTCAGCGAATACAAGGAAGGTTGCACCATAGGGGATTGTCCCGCCATGAAGCGCCATACCATTCATAATTGCGCCCATACCATGTTCGCGCACACCAAAGCGGAAGTTACGACCTTCGTAAGAACCGTATTGGAAGTCAGGCAGACCCTTAACATAGGTCATGTTAGAGTGAGCCAAGTCAGCAGAACCACCCAAAAATTCAGGAAGTACAGGAGACAATGCATTCAAGCAAGCTTCAGAAAGAAGACGGGTTGAGGTTTCCTTTTGAGCAACTGGTTCAAGCGCCTTTTCCCATCCTTCAGGAAGTTCGCCAGCCATGATCCGCTTAAATTCAGCAGCTTCTGTAGGGTAGGCAGCTTCGTAAGCAGCAAAGCGCTCATTCCACTCAGCTTCAGCTTTAGCACCTTTTTCGATCGCTTGACGGAAACGAGCTAGAGCATCAGCAGGCACTTCAAAGGGTGCATATTCCCATCCGAGGTTAGCACGAGTTGCAGCAACTTCATCAGTACCAAGAGCCGCACCGTGAACGCCAGAAGTACCAGCTTTCTTAGGAGAACCGTAACCAATGGTGGTGGTGACAACGATCAAGCTAGGCTTATCGGTAACTGATTTTGCTTCTTCGAGAGCCTTAGCGATCGCATCAAGGTCTTCGTTACCATCAGCAACATAGGTAACGTGCCAACCGTAAGCTTCGTAGCGCTTGCCAACGTCTTCAGTAAAGGCAAGATCGGTGCTGCCATCGATGGAAATGCTGTTGCTGTCATACATCATGATCAGCTTGCCGAGCTTGAGGTGACCGCCCAAGGAAGCCGCTTCAGAGGCTACGCCTTCCATGTTGCAACCATCGCCAAGGATGACGTAGGTATAGTGATCAACGATGTTATGTCCGGGCTTGTTGAAACGGGCAGACAAATGGGCTTCGGCGATCGCTAAACCAACGGCATTACCAACACCTTGACCGAGAGGACCTGTGGTGACTTCTACGCCTGCGGTTTCAAAGTTTTCAGGGTGTCCTGGAGTAGAGCTGCCCCACTGACGGAATTGCTTAATATCTTCAATACCGACACTGTCATAGCCAGTGAGGTGTAGCAAGGAGTATTGCAACATACAGCCATGTCCTGCAGAGAGAACAAAGCGATCGCGATCGACCCACTTAGGATTTTTAGGATTAAACTTTAAAAACTGATCGAACAGCACAAAAGCCATTGGTGCTGCCCCCATCGGCAGACCGGGGTGACCAGATTTTGCTTTTTCGACCGCATCGATCGACAAAAAGCGGATGGAGTTAATGCAGAGGGTCTCAAGAGTTTGAGGTTTCGAGGGTGCAGCGACCATAGTTACAATTGCTTAGAAAATTTTTGTACTCAATCAGGTACATTTTCCCTCAAAACTGTCCCATAACAATAACAAATTTTAATATTTGGTAGCGTTTTACTCAATTTCTAGATACCAAAGGCGTTTTGCCATATCTCTCCATATTTCATTGGTGTGTCGAAACTCAAACAATTGTTACGGCAGCTTAAAATCAGTGATCCCAAACAATTTAAGTATTACCATATACACAGATAGGGAAAAAAACCTAAATCAAGTTCTCTAGATATTCCTCTAAAGGTGATAGTTATGAACGGCTTAAAACAAAAATTCATTAATATGGTGGAATATTTAAGCGATGCGATCGCTAAAATTTTCACTCCTAGTAAAGATGATTTTCCTGCTACAGGTGAACAACCTTTCACTGGTGATCCTGCATCTGAGCATTCTAAGTAAGTCTAGATCTAAGGTCTAGGGATGTAGTTAGTCTTTCATCTTTATCCCTAAATTGAAGTATTGCTAGTTTTTATAAAAAAGGGTTTCACTGCAAAGTAGTGAAACCCTTTTTGCTTAATCCTTATATCTCGATGCTTTGATTTGATCGATAAAAAACTCCTCTAAGGTTTGACGCGCTAGATCGATCGCGATCGCCTTTGCCCCAATACTAGCAAGATAGGTTAAAAATTCAGGTAAGTCCTTAGCTAATTGACCGTGCCAAGTATCTCCTTGAAAAATGAGATGTTGTAACCAAGGTTGCAACTCCACTTCAGTGCCACCATGTCCACTGACCTGATAGGACTGCTCTGTACCAAGTAACTCATTTAGTGTCCCCATAGCAATTAGCTCCCCCTTATTGAGAATGCCAATGCGATCACAAATTAATTCGACATCAGACAAGATATGACTGTTAAAAAATACAGTTTTGCCCTGTTTCTTGAGCATGAGAATAATTTCCCGTACTTGATAGCGTCCTACAGGATCTAGCCCAGACATCGGCTCATCAAGAAACACAACTTCAGGATCATTGATCAGAGCTTGAGCAACGCCAATTCTTTGTACCATCCCCTTAGAATATTGACGTAATTGCTTTTTGCGAGCAACAGACTGCGACAGCCCCACCAGGTCAAGTAAATCGGCAATCCGTTGACGACGTAATGAGGCTTCAACACCAAACAAGCTGCCAATAAAATCTAGTAGCTCCCATCCTGTCAAATAGTCATAATAATAAGCATTTTCAGGCAAATAACCGATATACCGCTTTGCGGTGCGATCGCCAAGGGGATAACCTAAGATTTCACCAGTTCCCAAGGTTGGTTGCACAATACCAAGCAGAATCTTTAATAATGTCGTTTTCCCAGCGCCGTTAGGACCTAATACACCAAAAGTCTCGCCTTTACTGATGGTCAGTGACAAAGACTGTAAAGAACTAATTTTTTGATTTAGCCAAAAACCAGTACGGTAAACTTTGCTCAAACCATCAGCCACAATGGCGTTGCTTTGAATAATTTGTTTTTGGGATTCGTTAGTCAATACTTCTACCATAGCTGCGATCAAAGCTGCCAAGTTCATTCTTTCAAGCAATATTTTAAATCACTATTCGCATAACAGTACTTTGCAGTAACTTAAAAAACTAAAAATTTTATAAAAGTTGACTAATTTATAGTTGTTTTGAATAACTTGCAGATGGGCTTCGACTTCGCTCAGCCCTCAGTGTAAGCTAGCTGAGCAAAGTTGAAGCTGTATTTTTTATGAATTATCTATAGGACTAGATCGGATTACAGCCTATTGAGGCTTTGATTAGCTTAGAGAAACCTATAAAAGCGTTGCAGAGCAACGCTTTTATAGGTTTCTCTAGATTTAAATTAAGCGCAAAGCGCTGTAAGCTTGCAAATCCTTTCTCAAAGCTTGTTTTAAATTATCCTGAACTTGCATTAAGCATAGGACTTACGCATTGGATAGATGTGGTGCAGGCTTCGCCCGCACCACATCTACCTCAAGCCTAATAAATTCGTTCGGTTTGCGTAAGTCCTAAAGCAAAATTAATCAAATTAATCAAATCAAAATCCCAAATCCGCCTTAGCAACTTCCGCAACTCTTAGAACTTCCGAGGTAGAAATTTCTTCCCAAGGAACTTCGCCAATCTCACGATAGAAAGTTTCATCGTAGGGACGAGTTTGCACTACGACAGGCATCGGTACAGCATGACCTAGTACTAATGCTTGTTGTTTAGAGTCTAGTTTTGATAAGATTGTTCGCAAATTGCCACTGCCCGCTACACCTGTAAAAATCGCATCAATATCTTTCTCATCGTTGAGCAAAGCTGTAATTCGGGTTCCAATCTGTGACATCACTTCATTATCAATTCCTGAAGGACGCTGATCGACGATTAGCAAAGTTACAAAATATTTCCGCATCTCACGGGCAATCGTTCCGAAAATAGTCTGTCTAGCTGTATTTGGAGCTAGAAAACGATGCGCTTCTTCAATAGTGATGGTTAACTGTTGTGGGCGATCGCTAATATTTTTTGTCTGCAAAAACTTTTCCGCTTGCTGTACATAGGAATGGTGAATCCGCCGCGTAATAATATTCGTCGCCAACATATAGGAGAGCAGATTGGACTGTGAGCCAAATTCAATCACGATATGTTTACCCGCCGCGATCGCATCGAGAATCCGCTTAATATAATTTTCAGGGCAAGTCTGACGTAGATATTTGAGATCATCAAGGCGGGTGAGTTTACGCTGGAGAGCCATGATCGAGGATTTACTCCCCATTTTTTGCTCACAAAATTCTTGAATTTCCGAATTAGTCATCGCTAACAATCGTGAAATCCAAGTCTTACCAAATTCATTCCGCAGAATAATCGCATTTTCTAAACTAGCTTCCGAGAGATTTAACTCATCACGAATTAGCATCAAGTCTTCTACATCAATTTGGTCATAGCTAATGTAAAGCTCCTGTGCATCACGCACCCCGCGCCGCCTTGTCGAGTCAGGATCGAGGGTATAAATCTGAACCTGTGCAGGAAATAGCTGTCGTAAGCCTTTAACTGTACTAAATCTTTTACCTTCAGTCGCCGCTTCCCACCCATATTCCGAGTGCATATCAAAAATCAGATTCACCGCCGCTTGTTTACGAATGATCCCTGATAGCAATAGACGGGTTAAGAATGATTTACCAGTACCAGATTTTCCAAATACGCCGTTACTACGCTCCACAAAGCGATCAAGATCAAGACAAATCGGTACAGGCATATCAATGGGCTGCCCGACCGCAAAATTTCTCTTATGTGGATCATCCTCCCAGCCAAATACAATCCGAAAATCACGCTCTGTAGCATCAAATACCTGTGAGAAATGACTGGGAATTGTCTTTACTGGCAGGAGTTGAAAATCACTGATTTCTTCTACTGATTCATAAACTGGTGATTTTTTGCGCTTTGTCTTTTTCAGGCGATCACTACTTGCCCTTTGCGTTAGCAAATCAAAAGGATTAGAAGGGACAAACATTAACATTGGCGTTAAGTTAATTGTGCCAAAGGTTCCTGTTCCTGCCAAAATCTCAGTTAAGAAAGAGTTCTCAGGATCAGGCGGATTCATGAGAATGCGCGGACTAGCAGTACCAAGGGTGACATCGGTAAGAATGCAGAAAAAGCGCGTATGCCTACCATGCACGACCAAAAACTTACCGACGCGCATATCTTCGACTGAAATTTCACCATTCAGCCTTACTTCCAAACCGTCGCTTAAGGAACCCTGAACAACAATGCCTAATGGTTGCAAATCCATGCTAAGCCTGCGTTAAACGTCATACTTTTGCTTAGCATAGCAAAATAGAGGTAAAAGCTTAGCTTTTACCTCTATTTTGAAGAAATAAATATTACTGATTTTTGACAGTATTTATTTTTTTAAATTTAGTAACGACCGCCGCTAGACTTACCATAGCCGCCACGACCGCCGCCGCCTCTGTTACCACCGCTAAACGAGTCATTATTTTCACGAGGCTTAGCTTTGTTAACTTTGAGGACGCGACCCATCCACTCAGCACCGTCCAACGCTGTGATTGCAGCATCTTCTTCGGTGTCTTGGCTCATTTCAACAAAAGCAAAGCCGCGAGCACGACCAGTTTCACGATCAGTAGGGAAATGAACACGTGTAACCTTACCGTAGTCTTCAAACACTGGCTTTAGATGGTCTTGAGTAACTTCATAGGACAAGTTACCAACGTAAATAGACATTATGCTTTCTCCAAGAATTCAATGAGTATGTAGAGTTAGAGATGTCGGAGAGAAGCTTGTCACGATGAAACAGAAAAAACTGCCAGTACAGAAAACAATTGCTACAACCGATAAATACTTTTACCTTTACAAATGCTAGTCTAACCCATATAGATTAAGTTTGGGGATATTGTTACATTTTATTTCTTTTTTCAGCGCCTTATCCTGATAACCACAATGGTTTGCCTCTTCGACTTAAGGATTTGTTGCCTAAATTTACAGAAATCGCTAGAGCCTAGTAAAGCCGTTATTTGTCTTTATTTGTCTGTAGATAACGGTAAGATAATACCTAAAGAAAATACAAGCACTCAGTCTAGATAATTACTAAAAAATAATAAGCCTAACTGCTGAGGAAATACTCTTTAAATTCCCTTGTTTTGAATTATTGTTTAAAGGAATTAGAATTGATGATTAACTTACTAGCGTAGGATTTTAGCAAGTATTTTAAAAATTCTCTTTCCACTTTCTGCTTATGCAGATAATATAGCTGCAAAACATTATAAGAGAGAGTTTTATATTTCTCGCTTACAGCCTATTGAGGCTTTGAGTAGTAAAGAAATATTTTTAAAAGTGACGTTTCGAGCCACTTTTAGAAATATTTCTGGGTTTTAAGTAAGCCTAAAGCGCTTTATCAATAATCTTTTCTATGCTTGAGCTATTTGTGCAAACTGCTGCACAAATAGCTCAAACTCACTAGCTAATCCATCCAGCCAATATTCCGATTATTGATCCTTTGCAATTGCTCATTAGAACCTGTCGGACGATGGTAAGGATTGCGATCGCGATGGGGGTACGGTTGTTCAACGGGTTGCTTACGAGGTGTTGCCCGATGCCCCTGGGAATTTTGCGAAACTAGTTGCGAAGACTGAGGAGCATCAATTACTGGTTGGCTAGCTGCTTCTAAAATTTTTATTTGTTCTGAAAGTTGAATATTGGCTTCTGCAAGACGGAAATTATCGCGTTTTACGTCCACCAATTGCTGATCTAGTTCATCTTTGAGTTGCTCGATCGCCGCCAATGATTTCTGTAAAATCTCCGCATTAGTCTGGCTAAATTGCAAATCTTTTTGTAAATGAGTGATCGTTTGCGAGAGTTCCGTTTCCCGTTTTTGGGACTGTGCCAAAGCTGATTCTAAAGCCGAGATTCTTGCCTTTGATTCATCATCAACATTCTGAGATTTCTCAGCATTTAGCGCAGGAGGACTGGCAACTTTACTAACGGAATCAGTAACAGTTTCTGCTTGCACTTCAATTACTGCTGAATCTGTTACTTTTTGAACTTCATCACGCAATAAATCTCCAATTCCGACTTTCTTTTTAGTTGACATATTATTTAGTAATTATTTGGCAATTATTTATAAAGATTTACTGTACTTTGTGTAGCGAATCTCTATATAGAATTATTTCAGGATATCGCGGCGCAACTCATCAACCACTCGTCTATAATCAGCCTCAGCTTCTCTCGCATTTTTCCCTTTCCATTCTGTGACCAGTTTCCCTTCAAGCGCCGCTCTCTCATGGGCTTTGTATGCTCTTACAAAGGCATGAAATACAGGTACTCCCACTTCTAATAAGGTGTTTTGCGCCTCTAGAGCCTCATTTAGACAACGCGGATCAACGCGGGTGAGTAGAACTCGATGGGGGACTTGAGCAGGTCTTACAGTACTTTTTACAGTTTCAATGAGGGCGGTTAAGTCCATCGGTGCGGGAGGAGTGGGCAAGACTAAGTAGTCAGCGATTGCTACAACTGTAGCTAGAGCATTAGAATGTAATGCAGGCGGTGTATCTATCAATACTAGATCGTAACTGCTGAGTTTCGGTAATTTTTTTAAATGTGTAGGATCAACTTCCTTAGCGATATCAAAACCCATGTTTTGATCACTGCGCCCTACCCACCAAGACAAGCTTCCCTGCACATCAGCGTCCACAATTAGTACCTTAGTGTCCTGTGCCAAAATTCCTGCTAAGGCGATCGCGGTTGTCGTTTTGCCAACACCTCCTTTGCCATTAGTCACAACTACAATCTTGGGGGAATTTTTCAGGGAAGTTGCCATCTTAATTTAATTGTAAATATTCTTGTGTTCTTTACTCTTAAGTAGGTATGTTGCCTAAAGCTTTACCTACATAACTTTTAGATTCTAAAGCTTAGGCTTTTTGCGTACAGGCTTATTGGTAAATAAAACAGCGATCACTAAACAGGCAAGCCCAACATTGATCGAAATATCAGCAATATTAAAAATGGCAAAGCGGATAATTCTGATATCAATAAAGTCCACTACATAACCAGCTACAAAGCGATCGATCCCATTACCTGCGGCTCCTGCCAAAATGAACCCATAGCCAGCTTGTTCCCATCGATTCAAGTTTTTGGCAAATACGCCGAAGGTAACTAGCCCCAAGCTCACTAGCATCGACACCCATTTGAGCCAATCGATTTGACCACTAAAGAGGCTAAATGCTGCTCCTGTATTGGTGGCATAGGTTAAGTGAAAAACACCATCGATAATAGGAAATGATTGCACTCTTTTGAGATAATGCACAACTAGATATTTAGAGGCTTGATCGAGAACTAATCCCAAAATTGCCGCAAACCAGTATATTGAGTTCTCGATTTTGCCAGATGCCATAGATAAGTAATAGGAAAAAACTTCTTAAGTTGCTTAGGGCTAGGCTTATTCGCGTTGTGAATAAGCCTAACTAGTTAGCCAATATCAATGAGCCCGAGCCATGCCAACAAACCTTTACCAGTGACAAACTCGATCGCTACAGCAAGAATGAAACCAACCATCGCAGCACGACCATTTAAGCGTTCTGCATAGGTGTTAAATCCCATTTTAGGATCGGTTGCCTGTGGAACTTGAGTTGGTTCAGTCATGATCACAAAAATCCTTTATTTCACATAAAACTTTATATAATTCTAACCCATAGCGTCGAGACGATGACTCTCAATATTCATACATTCTAATGCTTTGATCGCGATCGCCCAGTCTCAAAATCTAGATTAAGTTTATTCTGAAACTTTAAGTTTTGTTTTCGGATTGTAACGACCGATTTCTTGTAAACTTAGCTAAATAAATATGTAAAAGAATAAAATTTTACTGAATTGCAGCTAGCAACATAATGGAGTGTAAACTGGCTTGGAAAACCATAAGGAAAAAATTCTAGTTGTAGACGACGAAGCAAGTATTCGTCGGATTCTGGAGACTCGTCTTTCAATGATCGGTTACGAGGTCGTTACGGCCGCAGATGGCGAAGAGGCGATCGAAGTTTTTCATAAAGAAAACCCTGATTTGGTGGTTCTTGATGTCATGATGCCAAAGCTCGACGGCTACGGGGTATGTCAAGAGCTACGCAAAGAATCTGATATTCCGATCATTATGTTGACAGCACTGGGTGATGTTGCCGACCGTATCACAGGGCTTGAATTAGGCGCAGATGACTACGTTGTCAAGCCATTTTCGCCTAAGGAGCTAGAGGCTCGCATTCGCTCAGTCCTTCGCCGCTTTGATCGCAACGGTACATCAGGTATCCCCAGTTCTGGTGTAATTCATATTAATACGATTAGAATCGATACTAATAAGCGTCAAGTCTATAAGTCCGATGAGCGAATTCGTTTAACTGGTATGGAGTTTAGTTTATTAGAACTTTTAGTCGGGCGATCAGGTGAGGCTTTCTCACGCGCCGAAATCTTGCAAGAGGTTTGGGGATATACACCTGAGCGTCATGTAGATACTCGCGTTGTCGATGTGCACATTTCCCGTCTAAGGGCAAAACTCGAAGAAGATCCCAGCAATCCTGAACTGATATTGACAGCAAGGGGGACGGGTTATCTGTTCCAGCGTATCATCGATGGTTCGGAAGCAAAACAAACATAGAAAAGTATAAAAAAAGACCCCATGCACGGGGTCTTTTTTTGAATAGTCTTTTTAAACTAAATTACGACCATTAGCAACAAACATTACGATTATCGAGATCAAAATTTGCAAAGAAAGTCCTTTGTGGGGCAGGATCTAACATTAACAAATTTTAGTGTTACAGATTGATAGTTTGTTCTTGTGTTGGTTTAGAGGAATTTACAGAAAGATTCGTGTTATTTTATAGATTATTTTTCTACTTCTGTTGTGTTTCTTCCAAAATGGCATTTTCCAATAATTTCTCGCTTTTTAGAAAATGCGAGCCTCGCCATTATCTGCATACTTAGGCAACGTGTAAAAATGACTTGATCAACTAAGTACTTTTTCTGGGTTTAATTTGATAGTTCCAATCACCGTGAAAGCGTCTCTTCTTTAAAGTAATAGAATTGATATCAGCATTAGACGCTTTAATACCCGTATCATAAGTGTTCTCATCTAGCATAGCCCAAATCTTTAGCCCTTTGTTGGTAGTGGTGTGACTAATCAGATTGACCACGACCTGACGACTGGTTAATGCTCTACCACGCTAGTTTTGGGTGATATGGCAAAACATTTGATGCTCAATCTTATTCCACTTACTCGTGCCATGAGGAAGATGGCAAACATCAATAGTAAACCGAATGTATCCACTAGAATATGTAGTTAGAGACCAATGACTAAATTTGCCACCATCAAGACCAACTTCTTCATGTGACGCTAAGTAGATGAGCATATTAAAACCTAAAACCAGAAATTGTTCCGCCCGCTACGCGGGCGGAACAATCTTTTCGGTTTTTATTTTATTTATGCCTAGCTACTTAATCGACTAGCGATTTTAGCTGATTGACTGTCAATACTTCCTGCACAAGGCATAGCTTCTCTTCCTTCACTGACACGATACCATTACTGCAATTTAGCGTTGATCTCTAGCCAAGTGTTGGTAATGCGCCAAAGTCGAAAGTAACTATAGACCGTCTGCCATACAGGCAAA
>JADBWH010000131.1 GCA_020404105.1 Pseudanabaena sp. M53BS1SP1A06MG
GAGACATTACTTGGCGAGATTACATCGCAGGACTCTATGCTACTCAAAGTCTAAGGAAATGTTGCAGATTTCGATTCAGCTATTACTTTTCTACCTCAATCGTAAAAATCAAAAATCTTTCCCCATTTTTCCTTGATCATTATGAATATGTGCAACGCCCGCAATTTTAGATAAGGTTTGGAGCATCATTTTAAATTTAAACTGGGCAAAGGAAACTATCACTCCAAATGAGCGGTCACATCAGGAATGAAGTTCTGTAAATACATTGGCGGACGTACATAAACCATTTTGTTCTGTAATGGTGGCAAATCAAAAGGCTTTGGTAGTACATCTTTATAGGGAATCTTCGCTAAGAGATGATTGATGCAATTGAGTCTTGCTCGACGCTTATCGTCGCCATCAATCACATACCAAGGTGAGAGTTTAGTATCAGTTGCATTAAACATATCGTCTTTTGCTTTAGAGTACTCTACCCATCTTGACCTCGCCTCTAAATCCATTGGGCTAAACTTCCAACGTTTGCGAGGATCATTAATGCGATCATTAAATCGCTTTTCCTGCTCATTATCACTCACAGAAAACCAATACTTAATTAAAATAATTCCTGATCGCTGAAGCATATTCTCAAATTCGGGACAGGAGCGCAAAAATTCGACATATTCCTCATGGGTGCAATAGCCCATGACATGTTCGACACCAGCACGGTTATACCAACTACGATCAAATAGCACAATTTCTCCTGCTGCAGGCAACTCCGCAGTATAGCGCTGGAAATACCATTGAGTACGCTCTTGATCGGATGGCTTACCTAATGCGACGACGCGACAAATACGTGGATTGAGAGATTGGGTAATACTTTTAATTGCGCCCCCCTTACCAGCAGCATCCCTACCTTCAAATAGAATCACAACCTTTAAGCCTTCCAGCTTGATCCATTCTTGTAATCTGACAAGTTCTATTTGTAAGTGTTTAAGCTCTTTCTCATAGGTTTTCTTCGATAACTTTGAGAGTTGTGGTAGATTACCTTCTTGCTCAATATCATGAATATTGAGTTCACTAGAATGGTTAATTAAAGAGGTTGATTCATCTTTTAGCTTCCTTTCCTGAGAATGCTTGCGCTTACCATTTTTATCTTTTTTAGACATGGGTATGCACTTTGGACTTTTTATAGGTCAGTACGTAGTATAACAGCCAGTTAAACGAGGTGACACTAATTGCCACCTCTCTATAAGTAACTTAACGTCCAATACCGATATATTTGTATCCCAAAGCTTCGAGAGCTTTGCCATCAAGGAAGTTGCGAGCATCAATGATTACAGGATGAGCCATGAGCGTTAACATCTTGGCATAATCAATGGTCAAGAACTCTTGCCAATCTGTTACCAATACCACTGCATCACAGCCATCGGCAAGGCGCTCTAGATCTGTTTCCACAATTACATTAGAAAAACCTTGGCGTAAACCAGATTGGGAAACTAGAGGATCATAGGCTTTGACCCTCGCCCCCAAGCGATTCAACTGATCGATTAAGGTTAAGGAAGGAGCATCACGCATATCATCTGTGTCAGGTTTAAAGGTCATTCCTAATAAACCGATGGTTTTACCCTTGAGAATTTTTAATGCTTGTTGTAACTTCTCCACCACAAGGGTACGCTGAAGTTCGTTGACACGGACACAAGCCTTCAAGATTTCGGTGGAATAGCCATAGTCTTCAGCCGTATAGATTAAGGCGGAGACATCCTTACCAAAGCAAGAGCCACCCCAACCGATACCTGCTTGTAAGAACTTAGAACCAATACGCGAATCTAGTCCAATCCCTTTTGCGACTTCCTTTACATCTGCGCCAACGCGATCGCAAATATTGGCAATCTCATTCACAAAACTGATCTTTGTCGCCAGAAAGGCATTGGCTGCATACTTAATCATTTCCGCAGAGTTCAAATCCGTAACTACGACTGGTACTGGCGGTAAGGTCTTATCCTCAGCAAAGGAGCGATCAATAATAGGTTGATAAAGCTCCTGCATCAGTTGAAGTGCGCGATCACTGCCGCTACCAACTACAATGCGATCAGGATTAAACGTATCGTAAACCGCTACTCCTTCTCTAAGAAACTCGGGATTACTCACTACATCAAACTGGATCTGATCGATATTTTTCTTGCCTACCATTCCATCTAGGACAATCATGCGAACCCAGTCACCAGAACCAATTGGTACAGTTGATTTATTGACAATTACCCGATATCCTTCAGTCAGACTTTCCCCAATACTGCGAGCAACTGCTTCCACATAACGCATATCGCTACGCCCATCAGGTAACGAAGGCGTACCCACAGCAATGAATAACACTTCACCATGATTGACTCCAGCAGCAATATCCGTCGTAAATTCAATTTTGCCTTGACGAATTGATTCAGATATAATTTTTGGTAATCCTGGCTCATGAATTGGCGATTGACCCGACTTCATAAGTTTAACTTTCTCTTCGTTATTATCCACACAAACTACGTCATGTCCAACGTAGGCAAGACAAGCACCTGTTACCAAACCAACATAACCAGTTCCAATTACACAAACACGCATAAACTTTGATTAACTAATTTACTTTTTGATGATATTTGAAGTTACGCATTGACAAAAGAGCGAAGGTTTGAATGCAAAAGATAACTGCAATCATCTGATTTTTCCATAATTAAAGATCGAATAACATTATTAAGCAAATAGAAATTACGCAAACTGAACAAATTTATTAGGTTTGCAGTAAATGTGGTGCAAGCGAAGCCCACACTAAATCTACCCAATACGTAAGTCCTAAATGTTTCTGTACTACTCAAAGCCTCAATAGGAAGTATTTGCCAAGTAATCACGAAAATAAGCAATTGTTATTGCTAGACCTTCTTCTAAAGGAACTGTGGGTTCCCAACCTAAATGGAACTTTGCTCGATCAATATCGGGCTGACGACGCTGTGGATCATCTTGAGGTAAAGGCTTAAATACAATGTTGGCAGTGGGATCGATCAAACGCTGAATTGTCTGGGCTAATTGCAAAATCGTATACTCACCAAGATTACCTAAATTCACAGGACCAATATAATTCCCATTCATTAAACGTATCAGCCCTTCCACAAGATCTGACACATAGCAGAAACTCCGTGTTTGTGAGCCATCACCATAAATCGTTAATGGAATACCTTTCAAAGCTTGAACAATGAAGTTACTAACTACACGTCCATCATTTTCGAGCATCCTTGCACCATGGGTATTAAAGATGCGAGCCACTCTCACCTCAACATTAAATTGACGATGAAAATCAAAAGCTAGACTTTCTGAAATTCGCTTGCCTTCATCATAACAACTCCGAATTCCTGTACAGTTGACATTTCCCCAATAGTCTTCGGTTTGTGGATGTATTAGGGGGTCTCCATACACCTCAGAAGTTGAGGCTAGCAAAACTCTTGCCCGCCAACGCTTAGCTAATTCCAAAACATTTAGCGTACCTAAAAAGTTAGTTTTAGTAGTTTGGATGGGATCAGCTTGATAATGAACAGGTGATGCTGGACAAGCAAGGTGATATATTTGCTCAACAGGCTCAATATCAATAGGGTTGATAATGTCATGCTCAATAAACTGAAAACTAGGATGCTCTGCCCATTGGCAATTATTAGCTTTCCTACCTGTGTAAAGGTTATCAACACAGACAACGGTATGACCTGCATCCATCAGCCGATCAACTAAATGCGATCCAATGAAGCCTGCACCACCAGTAACTAGAATTCTCATATTCAATTTTTAAAGCTTCTGTAAAGATTGGTAACAAGTGAAAAAGGAGTAACAATGTTACCCAGAAATTTAGTAGCAGAGTTAAGAATGCTTGCTCCAAATGAGGGACGTACTACAATCACATCGCGATCGCGTAGTCCTGGATTATTTTCTTCACTCAAGGGTAAGTTTAAATCAGCGACAAGATTGCGACGCATAATGGAACCGTCAGGATTTACTCGATAAAGCTCGACTGCGCGCCAATCGGCATCGTTAGTCAGTCCTCCTGCTGCGGAAATAGCTTCCGTAAATGAAGTATTGGGTCGCAGTTGTAGAGGACCTGGACGAAATGCCTCGCCAATTACTTGTACTGTAATTACTGTAGGCGAGAAAGTGGCTTTTGCAATCTGTAAGTATTCAGTTGGATTAGTTTTTTCGAGTCGTGGTACTGTAATGAGATCACCATCGCTAAGGGTTATGTCTTGGCTGAGATCAGCTTTGGTAATTAGGTCTAGCAGATTCGATTTCACGATTGTACGTTGCCCTTTGTCATTCAGTCGCGAAATTTGTACGTTACGAATATCTGCTATTTCGGTTACTCCGTTAGCTGCTTGCAAAGCACGGCTGAGAGTAACTGGACCTCCATTGGACGCAATACCAGCCGATGTAGTCGCGCCTGTGAGCCCTGTGGAAGTAATCCCATTGCGGGAATAAACTAAGGTTTGCGATCCAACGCGATTAACTTCACCTACGATCGCTACTTGGATCGTAAAGGTGTCTGGTGAAAATGTCGAGTTGCTAACTACCCTAGATTGAGATGTGCTAGTTTGGGGTAGTGGGGGGACTAGAATCGAATCTCCATCAAGAATACGGACATCTTGGCTAATATCACCTTTTTCAAGGAGATTTTGGAGATTAACTTTAATGATCCGACGACCTGCTGCACCGTCACGACGAGAAATTTGAATATTACTAATATCGGCTCTTGAGGTGATTCCTGAAGCTGACTCAAGTGCACGAGTTAGAGTTGCTGCGTTGCTACTACTGTTACTGTTATTAGTAGCACCAGAACCAACATAATTTAAAAATCTTGGTCCTGGACGATTTACTTCTCCGACCACTGCAATATTGAGCGGGCGGGGAGACTGCAACGAGACATTTACAATATTACGCACTAAAAAGGGGCTTAACTTTGTCTTTAGTAAGGCATTGGCTTCATCTAAACTCAAGCCTTCTAATTTGAGAGCACCGACTAAAGAAATATTAATAGTCCCATCTGGAGCGATTGTTTGGTTACCAGATAATTCAGGTACGTTAAAAACTTCAATTTTAATAATGTCACCTGCTCCTAAAGTGTATCGAAATGTATCCTGAGCTTGAGATTCACTGACATTTAGGGAAGTTACCCCACTATTATTCACCGTTGATAAATGTCTCAGGTTAGAATTTGCGGGTGCTAGGGATATTGTGGTCTCAGATGATGGAGCAGTCTTATCAATTGTGGAGGTCTGAGCCCAACTAGGAAAAGGAGAAAAGGCAATTAATGTAAATAGAATTAATTTGCCAAATTTGGGTATACGCATAAAGGTACTCCTTAACCTAACCATCTAATCATTAGAAACTTAATACCTGTCATAATAATGGAGGCGGGTTTTCAAATCTTTGGCTGCCATTGTATCAGTACGTTCAATAATTTATCCCTGTAATTTCTCCGAAATATAATGCGATCGCCACAAGTTATTTATTTAGATGCAGTTGGCACTATATTTGGTGTAAGAGGTAGTGTGGGGCAACAATATGCAAAGGTTGCCATAGATTTTGGCGTTAATCTTGATGAGCAAGTAATTAATTCTGCTTTTTATCAAAATTTTCAAACGGCTCCAAGAATTGCTTTTCCTCATTTGCTTCAAGCAGAGATCCCAAGGGCTGAATATGAATGGTGGAGATCGCTAGCTGAACAAACCTTTAGCCAAACAGGAGATTTTGTAAAATTTGCTGATTTTGATCAATTTTTTAAACAACTTTATGACTACTTTGCGTCTGCTGAACCTTGGATAATTTACCAAGATACCCTTGTTGCTCTGGATAGATGGCGAAAGCTGGGAGTTAATCTTGCTTTGCTATCTAACTTTGACAGTCGGATTTATAGTGTAATCGAGGCTCTTGAAATTGGTGATTACTTTCAATCGATTACGATATCTACTGAAGTCGGTTCCGCTAAACCTGATGCACTGATCTTTAAGACAGCTTTAACCAAGCATCAACTAGATCAATTGCCCGATCAAGCTTGGCATATAGGTGATAGTTTTAGCGAAGATTATGAGGGTGCAAATGCGGTGGGGATCAACGCATTTTGGTTAAACCGAGATCGCCGCCCCGCCAAAAATCTAGCGCAACAAACAGCACAAACAATTCATTTGTTAACTGACCTATAGCCATCCCATTACCAATACAAATCACCAAAAAATGTTTACAGGCTTAGTTCAAACCATTGGCATCATTGAACAACGTGATCGTGATCGCCTTGTCATTCATTGTCCTGATCTAGTAAGCAAAATTGCGATCGGTGATAGCATTGCGGTGAATGGAGTCTGTCTAACAGCAACTCACATTTCAGATACTAATTTCGTGGCAGATGTGTCTCCAGAAACCTTGGGACGCACAAATTTAGGCGATCGCAAATTAAAGTATGTCAATTTAGAAATGGCTCTGGCTGTGGGCGATCGCATCGGTGGACATTTTGTCTCAGGTCACATTGATGGAGTTGGCAAATTATGTGATCGCGCCCTAGTTGGTAATTCATGGGAGTTAAGCTTTGAGGCAATTCCTGAGGTTGCTCGTTACATTGTGTTTAAAGGGAGCATTGCCATTAATGGGATTAGTCTCACAGTTTCCGACTGCAATGAAGCAGGTACAAATTTTCGAGTTGCAGTTATCCCTCATACCTACAACCATACAACTTTGAAATATTTAGATCTCGGTAGTTCAGTACATCTAGAAGGTGATCTACTAGGTAAATATGTAGAAAAATTTTTAAAATTAGGCATTATAGACCAAAGAAGTTTTTCGGATTCAAAAATAACACCAGAATTTTTAGCCGAACATGGTTGGTAAATGAATCTCAAGAATAACTATAAGCGGTAGTGCTGCAAAGTAATTTTTTTGTAATTGCATGACTACCCTATAAGCAATTCTCAAATATTGTGGCAACTAGAATAATGGGAGAGAATTCAGTTGTCAGAGAGTTCTATCCCAAAAGGACAAACTTCAAAATTTTGAAAGAAGTAGGACTTACGCAAACTGAACGAATTTATTAGGTTTGAGGTAGATGTGGTGTGGGCGAAGCCCGCACCACATCTACCCAATACGTCAGTCATATTTTTGTTTTAGTGCATAAATTTTAAGTTTTTATTTAATTTGCGTTCCTTAAAATGAAATAATACTTTGTGTAAACTTCTTTACAATTGCTTAATATTTTACAGAAATCATGGAACGTACTTTTTTAGCAGTTAAGCCTGATGGCGTGCAGCGTCACCTAATCGGAGAAATTATTCGTCGTTATGAGGCTAAAGGCTTTAAGCTCGTCGGACTGAAATTGGTGCAACCAACCCGCGAATTAGCTGAAAGTCATTACGCAGTGCATAAAGAAAGACCTTTCTTTGCTGGTTTGGTTGACTTTATTACCTCAGGTCCTGTTGTAGCAATGGTATGGGAAGGCGATGGTGTAGTAGCTTCAGCTCGGAAGATCATCGGTGCAACCAACCCTCAAACTGCTGAGCCAGGTACAATTCGTGGCGATTTTGGCATCAATATTGGGCGCAATATTATTCACGGTTCTGATGCGATCGAAACTGCTCAAACCGAGATTGCACTTTGGTTTAAGCCTGAAGAATTAGTCGAATGGCAGCCTAACTTAACAGCTTGGGTTTACGAATAAGTAAAAAAGGGAGGTGTGAAGAACCTCCCTTTTTAGATCGGTAATCACAACCTCTGTCTAAAGTTATGTTGACAAAACTTTACAATTTGATATATTTATTAGTGTGAGCTTGAGCTTACATAAAAAGAGCAAATTTTAACCCAAAATTCAAAAATGACCACAGCAGTACAAAGACGCGAGAGCGCATCGGTCTGGGATCAATTTTGCAATTGGATCACCAGCACAAACAACAGACTATACATCGGATGGTTCGGAGTAATCATGATTCCATGCTTACTCGCAGCAACCA
>JADBWH010000132.1 GCA_020404105.1 Pseudanabaena sp. M53BS1SP1A06MG
AGAAGACCAAAACCCCCTGCGAAAAGCATGATTTGATTAAACTGGGCTTGTTGCTCTTCGGTCAGCGAATCAAGGTTAATAGTAGTTGAATCAGAACTTTGAGCGATCAGTTGATCATTGTTTTGATTGTTATTTTGAACAGAAGCTACAGCGCGATCGCACTAGATGTGGAGTTGTTTGGTAGCGAACTCGCCGCAGGGCTGGGAGCAGCTATGAGATGCTGTAAACTCACAACTGCAAATAAAGTAATCAAAAATAGAGCAACTCTACGCCAAGTTACACTCAGATACTGCAAAGGTAAATATTTCAACAAATTCACTGATGACACTCCTAAAATATTTTCAAGACAAAACGCGATGCTTTTAGCAATATCGTAAGCCTATAGGAATGTCGAGCTAGTTAATCTTGTAGCTTTAAATTTCTTAATTCTTAAGCTGATACAGACTATTGAGGATTTGAGCAGTACAGAAATATTTTTAAAAGAGGCGATTTGCATCACTTTTAAAAATATTTCTGGGTTCTAAGTAAGCTCAAAGCGCTGTAATTAATCGATTTATATCTAGGAACAATCAGAGTCATAGAAAATGATATATGTTTTATATAAGCTTGAACTAACATAAATTTTATTGCAATTTACCAATATAATCGCGAATAACAGGTGTAAAGATCTTTACTATCTGCTGATAAACTTCTCTTTTAAACCTAACTATGGAGTCAAGAGTTTGCTCGATCTCCATAAACTGCACTACCCGAAATTCGCGATCATGGACATCGAGCTTGCAGTCAGAGGCAGGATGATCCCAGTAAAAAGCATACCAACGCTGTCTTTGTCCGCAATAATTTGCCCATTTGCCTGTTAACTTCAGCGAAGGTGGAAAATCGTAATATAGCCATTCAGGATGAACATAGGCAAGCTCAGCATTATCAATACCAACCTCTTCATAAAGCTCCCGTAGAGCTGCTACCTGTGGATCTTCGCCCTCATCAATGCCACCCTGTGGGAATTGCCATGAATCAGGCACGCCCAGACGCTCACCAACTAGCACTTCTCCCTTGCGATTAAAAACGATCAGCCCGACATTTGGGCGATAAGATTTTTCAGGTTTCATACTTTACTAATTTGATAAGTCCAAGGCATAGCACCGTCGCTAATTATCACCAAAAAAGAATGCTGCACGCACGACATACAGCATTCTTTAAGATTTTGTTAAGAGAATTGAAAGCAACGCCCTCAACAGAGCGATGCCAAAAACTATAGCGCACGCTCAGTATACGTCACATGTTTTGGGTTTGATTAAACAAGTTGGGCAGTACGTTCAAGTTCAGAGGCAAGCTCTTGAGCTTCTTTACTTAACTGCGATCGCTGAGGTGTTTGTAAACCGACCATCTGATCATTACTTGCTCCAGGGGGAACCATCGGATAACAGTTCTCATCACGCTTAACGCGGAAGTCAGCAAAAACTGGACCATCATAAGCCAGAATTTCGGCAACTGCGGATTGCAAGTCACTTGGCTCAATTACCTTAACCCCTTTAATTCCAAAGGCTTCAGCAAGTTTGACGAAATCAGGCATCCCCACTTCCATATTGGAAGAAGAGTAGCGCTCATTGTAGAAGCTCTCTTGCCACTGACGCACCATACCTTGCCAGCCATTATTAACAACAATCACCTTGATATTGATGCCATATTGCGCCAATGTGCCTAGCTCCTGAATATTCATCTGAATACTAGCATCACCACTAATACAAATGACGGGATCATTTTGTAGAGCAACTTTTGCACCCATGGCTGCAGGCATTCCATAGCCCATCGTGCCAAGCCCTGCACTAGAGATCCATTTACGGGGACCAGTCTTGATCAACTGTGCTGCCCACATTTGGTGTTGTCCCACATCAGTTGCGAAATAAGCGTCAGGAGCCTGTTTACCCAACTCGTGAATTACCTGCTGCGGCGAGAGCACACCCTCATAGGCAGGTACTTCAAGGGGATAATCTTCTTTCCACTCATTGAGTTGTTTAAACCAATCCTTAGTTTGAATAGTTTCCTCATAGCTGGTAGCTTCGAGGATTGCTTGTAATACTTCCTTAACATCACCAACAATAGGAACATCGGGCTTGCGATTTTTACCAACTTCCGCAGGATCGATGTCGATGTGAATGACTTTCGCTTCAGGAGCAAATTTGTCCAAACGACCTGTAACGCGATCATCAAATCTTGCGCCAACCGCAATCAATAAATCACAACCCTGTACTGCAAAGTTGGCATAAGCAGTGCCATGCATTCCCAACATGCCAAGGGAAAGATGATTATTTTCATCATAAGCTCCTTTACCCATTAGGGTTGTAGTCACAGGTAATTGGAATCGCTTCGCGAGTTCCGCAATTTCAGCATGGGCATCAGAGATTACCGCCCCACCACCTACGTAAAGTAATGGGCGTTTAGATTGGCGAATTAAAGCGATCGCGGCGGCAATCTGATGGAGATAGCCCTTAACTCGAGGTTGGTATCCGGGGAGATCAATTCTGACTTCTTCAGGATT
This sequence comes from Pseudanabaena sp. M53BS1SP1A06MG, assembly GCA_020404105.1. GTDB lineage: Bacteria > Cyanobacteriota > Cyanobacteriia > Pseudanabaenales > Pseudanabaenaceae > Pseudanabaena > Pseudanabaena mucicola_A. The sequence goes on from JADBWH010000132.1 coordinate 2,540, forward strand.
GTAGTCAAACTCTTGCTGACCAATATCCTTCGGAATATCCACCAATACAGGACCAGGGCGACCAGTACCTGCAATATGAAAAGCTTCAGCAACGATGCGAGCAATGTCTTCAGGTCGGCGAATCACATAGGAATGCTTCACGATTGGTAAAGTAATGCCCCAAATATCCGTCTCTTGAAATGCATCCGTACCGATCGCATAGGAAGGGACTTGCCCAGTAATTACTACCATAGGGACAGAATCCATTTGCGCGGTGGCGATACCCGTGACGAGGTTAGTAGCTCCGGGTCCTGAAGTTGCCACACATACTCCCACCTGTCCAGTTGCACGGGCATATCCATCGGCAGCATGGACGGCTCCCTGTTCATGGCGCACAAGATAATGTTGAATCTCACCTCTTGCCTCTGCCTTATAAATCTCGTCATACACTGGCAGAATTGCTCCACCGGGGTAGCCGAAAATATGTTTTACACCCTGTCTTCTCACACTGTCGATGAGAGCAAATGCACCCGTTGTTCGCAAAGTAGCCTCCTCTAGACTCTTATACTTAAAATTGTTCGCGATCTAATCAACCTACTGCTGAAGCCTTGGCAGATACCCTTGGCGCTCTATACTACGAACAAGTAGCTTGAAGCAAGTACCTTAAGTTTATAATTTGTAGCAATTGTATCGATAATAACATAGACAAGCTGACACAAAGCTGCTAGGCAACAAGCCCAAAAGGCAATTTTAATCCAAGAACTCAAATAATAATTACAGTGTTTTATGCTGACTTAAAGCACAGAAGACTGTTTGAAAGCTCCGCTTTCAAACAGTCTTCCTCCCCATCTAAAAACTTAATAGTCTGTAGCAAATATAGCAATCCAAAATCAGTTGTAAAAATCATTGGCTTTAGCCTCGCTTAGTCATTGGTTATGGGTGGCTGAGCGAAGCCGAAGCCACCCATAACCAATTAGGATTGCTATAGTTTGTGATTGCACAACTATTTGCTAGATTTACGTACCAGTCGCCAAATTTTATTTCCAACTACACAAGTCGCTAACATTGCGATCGCCATATCAGGTTTAAACTCAAAGGGAATTGAGGTCAAATTATCAGGTACTTCCCAACCAATATCTTTAAAACCAGCATAATCCAGTTTAGTTAATAGTTTTCTCGTACCTTGAGTAAGTGTAGGATCCATAGATGTTTCTTGAGTAGTATTCGTCACAGGTAAGGTACTCATCGTTCCATCTGCCCAGTGTGAATTACCACTTGATAGAGGAATATTGCTGCCATATAACGCAACCGAGTTTGTACCTGTAAATGATCCACTAGAAATTTTATTATCCCAAGACGGATTTCCTGAGATAATCCCCATAATGTGACCAAGTTCATGGATAGCGACTGAGAGAAAGTCACTTTGACCAGTTGTTGGGGGTGCAGAAACATCTCCAAAATTCCAAACAACAGATGCATTAGTCGTAAAAGAGATCGAGCCGCCCCAAGGAGCATAGTCTGTTGGAGTAGTAGCAAGCACTCCACTCTGTCCACGAGACTTTAAGGTATTAATAAATGCTGTTGTTCCACCTGCTGAATAACCGCCAAAGCCACCCACTCCAAGAGTACTTGATCCTAAATCTTGTCCTCCAACATAAATTAGCAGAGTATTTGCGCTAATGGGTTGATCTGTTGAGCCATTAATCACTATTCCTGTTGCAGGATTAAAAAAACTAGGTGTCCAAGTATTTGTACCCCCACAACTAGGCACACATATAGAGGTTAAATTATCTGTGAAGCTGTTGTAGTATGAAGCTGCATCAGCCAGCCGATCTCTGGCAGCTTGATTATTTGTAAAAAAGCTATTGGTGTCGTAGGTATAGTCAAACTGAAATGTAAAGGCATAGCTTGCAGCAGGTACTACCAGAGTAAGTCCCAAACCGATAGTGCCATTAGCGATCGCTTTCCGTAACGTGATGCCCATTTGCATGATTCAAGACTCCTCTAAGACCTAACTTTAATTTATATGACATCTATAGTGTTTCATGCCAACACTGAGCAAATTACTGTGATAAACCAAAGCTAAAGTGCGAAAACTTCTGAAAACTTCTATTTATCTTTAGAAATAACGCTTTTAAGGGGTGCTATAAATTCAATATTAATAGCGACAAAATATTAATAAACATGTAATCTTTGCCCCATCAAAGAGATCTTTCTGCTACAGAATACAGACAAGTCGCATTTAAAAATATAATAACTGCGTGTTCTTCTGTCATATATCGACCACATAACGTCTCATGAGTGCAAATTCAGACAAAGATATTCCCGTTAATATCTACCGCCCCGCTAATCCATTTACGGCAAAATGTATCTCCAATGAAGTACTGGTTAGACCTGGTGCTGCTGGTGATACTCGCCATGTCAAATTCGATATTTCGGGAGGCGATCTTCGCTACTTAGAAGGTCAAAGTATTGGTGTTGTCCCTCCTGGAGAAGACAAAAATGGCAAACCCCACAAACTTCGCCTTTATTCGATCGCTTCTACCCGCATTGGTGATGACCTTGATGGCAAAACCCTATCTTTAAGTGTCAAACGTCTTGAGTACAAAAACGAAGCAGGCGAAACTGTTAAAGGAGTATGCTCAAACTTCTTGACCGATCTCAATCCAGGTGATGAAGTCAAGCTAACAGGTCCCGTCGGTAAAGAGATGCTCTTGCCTGACGATCCTAATGCCACAATTATTATGATTGCGACAGGTACTGGTATTGCTCCTTTCCGTGCGTTCTTGTGGCGGATGTTCAAAGAAAAGCACCCCGATTATAAATTCAATGGTTTAGCTTGGCTCTTCTTTGGTGTCCCCACCGACAGTGCAGTTTTGTACAAGCCTGATCTGGAATGGCTGGCTTACAGAAACAAGCGTAATTTCCGTTACGATGTTGCCATTAGCCGTGAACAGAAAAACGATAAAGGCGAAAAGATGTATATCCAAAACCGCATGGCTGAATATGCTGATGAGTTCTGGGAACTACTCCAAAAGCCTAGCACCCATACTTATATGTGTGGTTTGCGTGGTATGGAAGATGGTATCGCCGAATTCATGACTGCAACAGCAGAAAAAAGTGGCGTAGTTTGGAAAGATTACGAGAAGCAACTGAAGAAAGAAGGTCGCTGGCACGTTGAGACATACTAATTTCTCATAACAAAAGGGAGGGGTGCAAAGCACTCCTCCCTTTTTTGTGTCTAAACAAATTGATCTGTATATAATTTAGGTAACTGTACCTGTTGCGGCATGAAACTAGAATTACTCTGGCTGCTTGTAGGAATTTTCATCGGAGCGATCGCTACTAGTTCTTGCTGGCTGAGTTGGCAATATCCCAAGAAAAGATGGAATCGCAAATTGCGGAAGCGATCGCAACATGTGTTTAAAGTTAGGTCAATCCATAGCCTAAAATCTTGGGCAAAAAATATTCAACAAAACCTCCAACAGGATCTCCAACAAAAGTATCGTGATCAATTGGGCGATAATAGCCTCATTGACCATGAATCTGAACGACAATTGTGGGAAAACATCATCGAATCTGCTCCCATTGGTTATATCCAAGTTGATCAAGATAACCACTTAAATATCTTTAATCAAAGAGCTGCAACGATGCTGAGGATTATGAACCATCAACAGGGACTACTTCGCAAATCATTTTTATTGCAAGTAATCCGTTCCTATGAGTTAGACCATTTAATCGAGCAAACCCGCTCACAAAGTAGGGGATTTCAAGTTGATTGGGTATTTCATCCCGCAATTCCTGATCCAGTTGATCCAGTACCACAGCAGGGACGACCGATTCGGGCTTACAGTATTTACTTAGAACATGGTCAGATAGGCATTTTTCTGGAAGATCGCCAAGAAGCGATCGCCATTGCCCAGCAGCGCGATCGCTGGACATCTGATGTTGCTCATGAGCTAAAAACTCCCCTAACAGCTATCCGCCTAGTCGCCGAGACCCTTGAGTCGCGTGTCGAGCCATCTGCCCGCATTTGGGTAGAGCGACTTCTCAGTGAAATTGAGCGCCTCACCAATCTTGTTAAGGATTTACTAGATTTAGGTCAGATGGATGTGGGGATCGAACCGCATTTGCAAATTAGCGAGGTAAATTTAGCGGATTTAGTGCGAACAGTATGGACTACCTTAGAGCCATTGGCTAACCGTAAACAAGTTAGCCTGCAATATATTGGTGACGAAACACTAACTTTACAGATAGATGAATCTCGCATTTATCGGCTATTTCTAAATTTATTGGACAACAGCATTAAGCACAGCCCTGCACTTCAACACATTACAATCAAGACAAATATAGTGGGTAGTCAAGTTCATATTGAAACAATTGATGCAGGTGAAGGTTTTCCTGAAGATGTCCTATCACATATTTTTGAGCGCTTTTATCGGGTGGAGTCGTCACGCACTCGATCAGGGTTAGATCATGGTGGTAGTGGACTCGGATTAGCGATCGCCCATCAAATTGTCCTATTGCATAAAGGTACAATAACCGCCAGCAATCATCCTGATGTAGGGGGAGCATGGGTTACAATCACGCTACCATATCAAAAGCCTATGACATCAGAAAATTTGCAAACTTCTCAGCCTCTTCGTAAATAAAGCTTCTTAAATAGGTATCATGAGTGCAGAAAAATTTCTGAAAGAATACATTGCTGGTCGTCGAGACTTTACCAGAATCAATCTCGCTAATGCCAATCTCTTTAACAGTGATTTGATCGGCGCAAATTTAACCAAAGCTGACCTGCGACGGACTAATTTAGTCTTTGCTTATCTCAATAAAGTGACTGTTAATCATGCCAACTTAACTGGGGCAAGATTAGGCGGCGCAACTCTCAACCAAGCAATCATGATAAGCGCTAATCTCTCTGAAGCCGACCTGCATGGAGCAATGTTGAAACGTGTCAACCTATTTGGGGCAAATTTATCTCTCGCTAACTTGATGGATGCCAATCTAGGAGAAGCGGATTTACGTAGTGCCAATTTGCGGGGGGCAAATTTACGTTGTGCGATATTAAGTGCCACGCTAATGCGAGAGGAACGTGGATATCCACCAACTACCATGAATGGGGCAAATCTACGCAAAGCTGATTTGCGGGGGGCAAATCTGAGCGGAGCTGATCTCACTAGTGTTGATTTATCCGAAGCAAATCTCAGTGATGCCACCCTTGCAAGGGCTAACTTACATGGCGCAAATCTCAGTGGCGTAATTGCGAACAGTACTAATTTTGCCGAAGCAAATCTCAGTGATGCCAATTTGACAGAAGCTAATCTCAAAAATGCCAATTTTATCAAGACCGATCTCAAAAATGCCAATCTTCGTCTGGCAAATTTATTTGGTGCGAATTTGAGCAAAGCTAATGTCAGTATGGCAACCCTAAGCAGTGCCTCATTAATTCAGGCAATTCTTACAGGAACTGATTGTTCGCGATCGCTACTAGATAACGCTAATCTTAACCAAGCCAGTCTTGTCGATGCTTATTTAGTGAGAGCAAATCTGGATGGCGCAGATCTGACTAGTGCTGTGCTTACAAGAGCCGAGCTAAGTGGCGCAAGTACAATTGGTACAATCTTCCATAATGCAACTATGCCCGATGGTAAAAACCATTCCTAAAATTTATAATGTAATAGTGTTGCGGGCGCTTTGCCCCCGCAACACTATTACAAAAAAAATTACTTTGCAGCACTACCAAATTATATATTCTTGCCTTGACGTAGATAGCATTGATCAAACAAGATGACAACAGCACATCGCCTACCTCATACTATCTTTAGCCATATCACCTAAAAATCTATGGAAGATTTCAATCTTCTAGAGGAAGTTATAGATAGCTTGGAGCAAGACAGCAATGTACTTCGCATCAAACGACTCATCCTCTTTACTTGTAATGACACATGGTCAAATGATGTCAACGAAGTCAAAGCACTACGAATGTACCAGCTTATTCAGTGCTTGATGCTCAGGTTTCCAGATATCAATTTACTCAAGCAAAAATTAAATAGTCACGTCAAGCAACTTAGTAAACAATCAGATTATCTGCTTGCTGCCGATAATATTATCGATGCGATCGGTTTTCTCTATACTTTGCGAGATGAAGGGAAACTGCCCGATAAATTTTTAAGTGTAGAAGAAGTAGTTGAAAATTCTTCTGAGCCTGTCAATGACAACAGTGAATTTGATAAACAGTCAACTACTCCCCATGAGCGTAATCTTAAGTACTTAACTAACTTATTTGACCTACGGGCTGATATTTCACGCGATATAAGTCCACTCCATGCCAAGATTCTGCTCTTTTCTAGTTTGCATTATCGGTTCAGTTCGCAGGAACGGGATTGGTCTGCGCTCTATGCCTATGACCTTGATGATTTGATACAGCTTGTTTTTCAAACCTATGAGACTTTTGATGCTTTAGAGCAACAACTTACTCAAGTCAGCCAAACCCTTGATCAGCCAGAGAGTGCAAAACGAGCCTCGACTGTGATTTTACAAACGCTAAGACCTTTCTATTAAAAATGCGATTGCATCTTGCAACTAATGATTCTTAAAAAAGTCTCTAAATTGTTTCAACAAACTTGAGTGCAGATCGCTAATAAAAGAGGAAATATGAGCCAAAATTTGCAGCTATTCTTTCAAATATTGCACAAATTTTTACTGCCAGTAATTCGGGTTATTGTTCTTTCTTATATTGGCTTAGCAATCGCCTTATATTTCGGACAGTCAAATATGGTGTTTATGCCCAGCAAAGATATCCTTGAAACACCAAAGTCTATTGGCTTAAAATTTGAAGATATTCAACTAACTACCAAAGATAATATCAATTTATCGGCTTGGTTTGTCCCTGCACAAGATAATAATTCTATTGGGCAGGGCGTGATTTTGTTTTGTCATGGTAATGGCGGCAATATTAGTAATCGCCTTAGCTATTTACCGATATTTAAAGACTTAGGATTCGCCACATTTCTGTTTGACTATCGCGGCTATGGCAAAAGTGAGGGGCAGCCAAGTGAAGTGGGAACCTATCAAGATGTCGAGGCAGTATGGCAATACCTCACCCAAGAGCGCAAAATCCCCTCCCAAAGAATTATCATCTATGGTGAATCTCTGGGGGGGGCGATCGCGTCCTACATTGCCCAAACTACGGCAACAAAAAATCCTCAAAATTCCCCAGCAGGGTTGATCCTTGCCTCGACATTTACCTCAATTAGTGATCGCGCCGCCGAGCTTTACCCATTCCTGCCAATTCGCCTATTATCAAAGTTTTCCTATAATTCGATTGAGCGTCTACCGAAGATCAAAATCCCTATGTTAATCATACACAGCACCGATGATGAAATTATCCCATTTCATCACGGCGAGAAAAACTTTCAAGTAGCCAACATACCTAAAAAATTAGTTAAATTGCGCGGTGATCATAACGGTGGCTTTCTAGATTCTCTCGAAACCTACCGCAAAGGCATCAATGAATTTACGCAAAAGATATAATCATCATCGACGCAAACAAAAATTACGGGTAGTGCTGCAAAGTAAATTTTTTAGTAATTGTGTTGCGGGCGCTTAGCGCCCGCAACACAATTACATTGCATGACTACCAAATTACGAATTATTAACTTAGGAATATCTATCTGTGCTGCTAGGTTTCGACCCAGGAAAACAAAAATGTGGTATTGCTGTCATGGGCTTAGATCGGAAGCTACATTTTCAGACAGTCATCCCCAGTGTTGAAGCGATCACTAAAGTTGGTAGCTTATTAAATAGTTACCCCATATCATTGATGGTGATGGGTGATCAAACCGCATCTCAGCAATGGAAAGCTAAGTTGCAATCGTCATTCCCCGATTTGCGGATCATTACCGTGGACGAGCGTTATAGTAGTGAACAGGCGCGACAAAGATTTTGGGAAATTTATCCTGCAACGGGTTTAATGAAATTAGTCCCCCGTGGCATGCGATCGCCCGACCGACCCATCGATGACATTGTGGCGGCGATCCTCATCGAGAGATATTTGAGCAGACTAATTAGCTCTTAGCTATAGCCATCGCCTGTATTAGTAAAGAAAGAAAAACAAATGAGAGAGAGTGGCGCTTTACGCCGCCCGATCCCCAGTGATGATAGTTCAAAAAGCTCATGCGAAGTATGTGTTTTTTTGAGAAAAGTTTTGTCAAGCTTCGTAAAGTAACATTAAGTAAGCTTGAAGCAGGGGTATGTAGAAATGATATCTTTGCACTTGATATCAAAAGCGTATACGCAATTTGGGAGAACATCTCAATGTCAGAAGAACAAGCACCAGAGAGCTTTACCGCTCCTAAACCTACTGGCAAAACCCCAATCTGGGGCGGTAGCACAGGTGGTTTGCTCAACTCAGCCTTTACCGAAGAAAAGTACTTAATCTCTTGGAATGCTCCTAAAGAGTTTGTATTTGAGCTTCCTACAGGCGGGGCTGCAACTGCTGTCAAGGGCGACAACTTACTCTACTTAGCAAAGAAAGAGCAGGCGCTTGCTTTGGGTACACAGTTGCGTAAATTTAAGATCACCAATTATAAAATTTGGCGTGAATTTCCCAATGGCGACCAAGTGTATCTCCATCCTCAAGATGGAGTATTCCCTGAGAAGGTGAATGCTGGTCGTGTTGCTGCTAATAGCGTCAGCCGCAAGATTGGTGACAATCCCAATCCTATAAGCGTTAAGTTTACAGGTAAGGCTACTTACGATGTCTAATTAATAGCTTTAGCTATTACTATTGCTCTCATTCATTTTTATTTTTTGCAAAGGCTACTGCGATCAATTGATCGCAGTAGCCTTTGTTTTGTAAATTTATGCCCAGTAGTGGCAATTGTAATAATCGTATCTATGACTTCGCTCAAATAAAGTTGGCTGAGCGAAGCCGAAGCCGAAGCCAACTTTATTTGAGCGAAGTCGAAGTTGCTGAGCGAAGCCGAAGGAATGGTATAGAGGGTAGTTAAATAAATGGGTAGTGCTGCAAAGTAATTTTTTTAGTAATTTTTAGTAATTGTGTTGCGGGCGCAAAGTGCCCGCAACACAATTACGTTGCATGACTACCAAATAAATGTTGTAAATGCTGCAAATTTTTAGTACAAATATCTAAATTTGAGCAATAGCAGGATAATCACTTAAAATTTAGAACAAATCTAACTAAGTCAACTAAGGAATATTAGTGTCATAATGATGCAGAATTACTAAACGAAATAAACCTCGAAAGGCAATGGCGAAAAATTCTTCTGCAACGGCAAATAGTCAAGTTGATAAGGCTACCCCGATCGCCCAAGCAGCAAATGCTCAATTAGCAAAGGTGAGCATTAGCCCTGAGAAAAAGAAAGCGCTCGATGCAATCATGCAAAAGATCGAGAAGGATCATGGCAAAGGCTCAATCATGCGCTTGGGTGATGCGACTAACATGCGTGTTGAGACAATTCCTAGTGGCGCATTGCCCCTCGATCTTGCCCTTGGGGGGGGGTTACCCAAAGGACGGGTAATCGAAGTATATGGACCTGAAAGCTCTGGGAAAACAACCCTAGTCCTCCATGCGATCGCCGAAGTCCAAAAACGTGGTGGTGTAGCTGCCTTTGTTGATGCCGAACATGCCCTTGACCCTACCTATGCAGCCAGTGTTGGTGTTGATATTAATAACCTGTTGATTTCCCAGCCAGACTCAGGGGAAATGGCACTAGAAATAGTTGATAATCTCGTAAGATCAATGGCTGTGGATATCATTGCGATCGACTCCGTAGCAGCTCTAGTCCCCCGTGCTGAAATCGAAGGGGAAATGGGAGCTTCCCACGTTGGTTTGCAAGCCCGATTGATGAGCCAAGCTCTGCGTAAAATCACCGCTAATGTCGGTCGATCAAACTGTATTGTGATTTTCTTAAATCAGTTACGTCAAAAGATTGGTGTATCCTATGGTAGCCCTGAAACGACTACAGGTGGTACGGCTCTCAAGTTTTATGCCTCATTACGTCTCGATATTCGCCGCATTCAAACCCTGAAAAAAGGTACAGAAGAATTTGGAATTCGTGCCAAGGTCAAGGTTGCCAAGAATAAAATTGCCCCACCTTTCCGTATAGCTGAATTTGACATTATCTTTGGTAAGGGCATTTCCACTCTCGGTTGTCTTGTTGATCTTGCAGAAGAGATGAATATCATTGTCCGTAAGGGTGCATGGTATAGCTATCAAGGCGATAATATCGCGCAAGGTCGCGACAATACGATCAAGTATATGGAAGATAAGCCCGAATTTGCTCAAGAGATTGAAAGACAAGTTCGCGAAAAACTTTCCACAGGGGTATCAGTTTCCGCAACAAAGGTCGCTCCCGAAGAAGTTGAGGCTGAAGATGATGATATTCTCCCAGATGATTTCTAAAATAACGTCAGTTCGACGGAAGTGTAAAACTACAAAAATTTCTAAGAAATTTTTGTAGTTTTACACCACTTGCGCCGCGCAAATGGTGTTATTGAACTCATGTTAAAACCAAAAAATCAGCGTCTAGTGCTGCTTCTTTATTTAGAAGACCAACATATCTCGAATCAGCCACTTATTATCTTTTTTCACAAGATCATATTCAACTGTGTAGTTTGCGTTGTCCTTCGAGGCGCTGCGATCTAGTTCACCATTACTAAAGTAATTGCGGGATTCCGATATTTTCGCAACTACTTTAGCTTTAGTATCTCCATCTGGTGTAACCTTATCGACTTCACTGGACTTTACCTCATACTGCAAATAGGAATTACTTGCTTTTAATTCCTTGGCTCGACTTTTCCAATCACTAAGAGCGGGGTCAGTCAAGATTTCCTCTAACAAATTATCTTCATAAGTTTTACCTAACGCTTTGGTTTTTGTAAACTGCCATGTTTCGATAACCTTGGTTGCTGATTGCTTATCTAGAGGACCAGATTGCGTGATCGCTACGGAGCCATTCTCTTTGATGGTTTGTACGATGGGTCCAAGATTTTTTTCTAGGGGAATAGATGCTCCAGAGCGAGAGGCTCCTGACAAAGTGCGTAACGCCCAAACTACTAGCCAAATCGAACCTGCTAACATGGCGATCGCTACGACAATAACGGTAACTAATCGACCAACATTAAACTTCCGTTTTGAGCTTGAATACCTTGGGCTAAGGCTAGAACGATTAATTTCCTTAGCAGCATCGTGGATATTGCGATTGTTGCGTACAGATGGTGCATTACTGGGACGACGCGATCTAGGAAGATCACGTACATTATTGTCCCTACTTTTGGCATTACTAGTATTGCTGTAGTTTGGTTTATCAAGGACAGGCGTGCTTGATCTCTGAAAGCGATTAGGAGCCTCAGGAGAATAGTTAGAGAGTCTTGGCTCGTGGCTCTTGCTAGTTCCCAAATCACGTCTTACAGATGGCTCCTCTACGGAAGCAGGTGTAGACCAATTCAAGCGATCACCACCGACAGGGGATGTCCAATCCGATGAAAGTGCACCTGTGTTAGGCAATTCTTCGAGATAGGCTTGCACCTGTTCGTCAGCAAAGTAATCCTTAAGCGACACAATTTGGTTCATCAAATCGCGGAAATGTGGATATACCTCTTCTTGAAGCCAACGTTCACTATAAAGACATAGCCCAGGCAAGAGATCGGGCGCACCCTCAGAATTTTGGCGAATAAAAGCAATTTGATCATCTTCGGAGCTATTTTCGATCGCTGTACTCGCCTCTTCGGTTTGTCCAAGCAATAACGCACATACGGCTTTTTCCAGATAAATATCTTGCTTGGCGCTCAGTTTGACTAGCAAGCCCTTAGCACGGCGAATCAAGGCGGGCTGACGCTGCGAAAATCCCCGTGCAATTAAGGCATAAACTGCTAAGTAAGTGGCTACCGACGAGGGGCGACGCGCTTCTTCCTCAAATAGTGTTTGTTGCTCGATCGCCGTCATATAACTGCGTAGTTGCTGAATAAAGCGCAAAAAGTCATCGATACCGAGGCTAGAGTAGTCATTGCCTGAGCCATCAATACCACGACGTGCCTCCAGCATTTCCTGCAACAATGACATCCCTTTGTGATGTTCATTGGTATGATGGTCAGGGGACGCTAACAATTCAAGAATCCGATAGGGGCGTAACCGAAAGAGATCAGCTTGAATCTCACTACGAATGCTGAGAAATAGTCCCTCCCGCAAGAGTAAGTCTTGAGCAGATTCTAGGGACGATGCGGCGGATTCATATTGACCTTGTTTCCAATATTCGCGACCGCGATCTAAGAAGGACAAAGATACCGAAAGTAATAGATCGGGATCATGGGGTGAGATCCTTGCCGATTGGTATTCGGCTTCTTCAGGATCATAATAGGGTTTTGCAATGGAAAGAACTTTCTCGGACTCGCCGAGTTCGGACAAAATTAGTAATAGACCTGCAAAATCTTTTTCGTCGGCTTCAACTTGGGGCGGTAGGGTTATAACGGGACGGTTATTAGCGCGATCGCTAATTTCATCACCAACATCATCTTTCGGATCTTTCGGTGCACTAATATGCTCGATTAAAAGTTCGTAAGCCTTATCAATGATACGTTTGCGAGAGGAGATCGCTGCATCAGAATACTCCCGCCTTGGCATAGAAAGCAGGCGATCTCGGTGGGCTTGCTGGATTTTGTCTAGCCCTGATAGGTGTGTTAAACCAAGAATGCGGTAACAGTCGAGGGGAACTCTCACTTTGCTTTTCTACCCAAAACTTCAATTGGAGGTAGCGATCTGAGTGCCAATAATACCAACCTGTTTGCCACTCAAAAAAGATGCTCCTTAATCAACGCATTAAAACGCACTAAAACGTATTTAACGCCCGAATTATACACTAAGTTGATTATCTTGGCGAAAGTAGCTCAAAAAGTAAAAGATGATTTTGGGTGATGATTTTTGGCATTGCAAATTTGCAATGCCAAAAAATTAAGAGTCAAGGGCGATCGCCTTATCAATCGCTAATTTCTCGTTCAAGCGGGTTTGATAAGCTTTGAGTTCTTTGGGTTTAATCCCACCAATGATACAAAAACTATCCGCATCTATACCTCGCGCTAACATTTCGATGCACCAAGTATGTCTTGATTGCATCAGTGTCAAGGGTGTGCCATCGAGATTACTATAATTTTGTGTCCAACCTGACCACATTTGCTCGATTTCTTCCAAAGATAAAGGCTGAAGATTGCTACTTAGAAACATAGTCTCTTTAAGATCAAAACGGTCAAGAAGCAGTGCATCTTCACCTTGAACACCCTTATAACGTTCCTTGATCTCTTGTTTACGGCTTTTTAAATAGGCACTGAGGGGATTATTAGTTGCTGAGCCGTAACGATGACCGAGAATTTTTTGATTAACGGGTACAGAGCGTACTTGATCCGACGTATCTTTAATCCGTAAAACCCCATGATTAGCTTGAATCTGATAATCCGTAACTCGTAAACACGTAATATCAACAGCCGTCAGTCCTGCCCCAAACAATAAGTAGGCGATCGCATAATCTTTTACCCCACATTTCTTGGCTTGAAGCAGAATTTCGCGCACCGTCTCCGATGGAATATCGATGATGAGATGAGTGGGGGGTAATTGACTGACCTCATGAACAAACATATCAACTAGAGTGTTGACAAAATCATCGCGATCACGCCAGATCGTATGCACATCACTCGTCAAAGTAATAACGGCATAGCCCAAAATACAGGTGTTTAAGAGATTAGCCAGCTTGATAGGTGGCAAAGTGTATTGCAACCGCGAATTTGCCAAGACATCATTAATTGCCGTAGCGATCGTTTGATTGACCTGATTAATACCTTGAGCAAGAGCTTGACGACTCTCGGCAGGATATTGCCCAGCCTCACCAACGAGTGATCGCACTAACTCAGGCACACTTTCGAGAGCCCGCAAAGAACTCTGAATGTAGTATTTGAGAAATCGGCGTAAATCGCTCTGACTAGAAATATCAGACACCATCAAAGACTCCCCTACTTGAGCCAGTACCAAATATTTTTGCAAACATTCCTGCAATACCGCTAACAATAGACCATGTTTATTCCCAAAATGGCGAAATAGAGTTACTTCATTCACTTGAGCGAAATCAGCAATTTGGCGAGTAGTGGTCTCGGTAATTCCCTTGCTAGCAAACAGTTCCAATGCTGTATTAACAATGCGTTGGCGAGTGGGAATTCGAGATACAGACATGGGAGCATGTACCATGAAGATGATTTGCAAGTGATACTTGCATTATTACTTAAAAAACAGTTAGACTTAGCATAACTGTAAGTGATACTTGCATCTCCTCACCACCCCTTAAGTTGTTATTTCATGACCGCCACTACTAAAGCCATCCCAACTAACCCAAAACTGAACTGGACAAATGTTGCCTTTTTCAGCACTTTCCATATTGCTGCCCTCGCAGCTCCTTTTTATTTTTCATGGCAAGCTGCGATCCTTACGATCTTCTTGCATTGGTTCATTGGGAGCATCGGCATTACCCTAGGTTATCACCGCTTACTGAGCCATCGCAGTTTCCAAGTCCCTCAGTGGTTGGAATATATCATCGCTACCATCGGTGCATTAGCCATGCAGGGTGGTCCTGTATTCTGGGTGGGTGGACATCGCCAGCATCACGGTTTTACAGAAGACAATCAAAAAGATCCTTATTCGGCAAATAAGGGTTTTTGGTGGAGCCACATCATGTGGATCATGTACTCTAAGCCTGAACATTTCAAGAGTACTTATTACAATAAGTTTGCGCCCGATCTCGCAAGCAATCCTTACTATGGATTTCTCGATAAATACTTTTTGCTTTTACAAGTTCCCTTTGCGGCTCTGCTCTATGTAATTGGCGAAAGTGCATTCTCTGGACTCGGCATGTCCTTCTTGATTTACGGTATGGCTGTGCGTTCAGTCTTTTTATGGCATAGCACTTGGCTGATTAACTCTGCTTGCCATAAGTGGGGCTACAAAAATTTTACGGAAACTCCTGACCATTCCACCAATCTCTGGTGGGCAGCAATTTTGACCTACGGCGAAGGCTGGCACAACAATCACCATGCTTATCCTAAGTCTGCTCGCTCTGGTTTGAAATGGTGGGAAATTGATCCAACTTGGGGCGTGATTAGTTTGCTGCAAGCATTAGGCTTAGCTCAGAAAGTATACATAGCTGAGCCTTGGCAGGCTAAGTAACAGATAAAGGGCGCTAAGCGCCCTTTATCTGTTTTTAAGGAGAAACTAATGCAAGTAGCAAAAACAGATACATTGATGCGATCGCAAATATGCCACCCTTAGTTCAATAGGTAATCAAAGTTTATATTGACAGTTCTATTTTGGGGATTAGTAATAATACATAAGGGAAATCAAGCATATGGATCATCGCCACATCCGCTTTAGTGATCGCCAAGAAGATGTCGATTTAGAGCAATTACAGGGATTATTAAAAATGGGGGCATTTTGGGCAAAGGATCGTACTGTGGCAGGTTTAGAGATCGCACTTGCTAACTCCAAACCTGTTGTAACTGTATGGGATGGCGATCGCTTGATTGGACATGCCCGTGCTACTAGTGATGGTATCTATCGCGCCACCATCTGGGATGTAGTGATCAATCTAGAATATCGCGGCGCAGGGCTAGGTCGCAAATTAGTCCAAACCGTTCTAGCACATCCCCATATTTGTAATGTGGAACGGGTATATCTCATGACCACCCATCAGCAAAAGTTTTACGAGCATATTGGTTTTAAGCAAAATACTTCTACAACCTTAGTTTTATTCAACAAACATTTAGATAGCGATCGGCAATTAATAACTGCGGAATTAACTCAAGCCAATGCCTACTAGAAGTAAAAGACATATGGCAGAGTCATGCCTATCTTTCACTGAAAAGTTTTTTTTAATTGATTGATTAGTATTTGCAAATACTGCTAAGTATTACAGCCTATGTAACGATGTAATATAAGTATATGAAATATATAGCAGTCTTAAATAATTTTAGGACTTACGCAAACCAAACGAATTTATTAGGCTTGAGGTAGATGTGGTGCGGGCAAAGCCTGCACCACATCTACCCAATGCGTAAGCCTTAAATTTGTGGATTTTTGGGTTTGTGGAAGCTTACCCAAAAGGGGAGATTCCACAACTCATTTGGGATTACTATACATTGCTTTATTTCTTTAATTATCCCATTTAATTTTGGTGGGAGTCCATGGTTGAAACATCGTATCGAGAACAAAAACGTACAAGAAGCGAATTTGAGCGCCAATTACATCGCCTCGAACAAGATACTTTGCGGATGGGTGCACTTGTCGAAAATTCATTTCTTTTAGCTCACTCAGCCCTATTTGAAAGAGATTTAGAAGCTGCTACTCGCATCGATCCTCAAGACAAACAGATTGATCAGCTCTATCGCCAAATTGAAATGGATTGTATCAATTTAATTGCTTTACAGTCTCCAGTTGCTCGCGATCTCAGATTATTGAGTGCTTTGATGCAACTAATCCGTGATATTGAACGCATTGGCGACTATGCCGAAAACCTTGGTGATATTGCAATTAAGCTTTTTCCTTATGCGCCATCTCCTTATTTAGGTGAATTACAAACCATGTCTAATCGCTGCCGAGCGATGCTTGCCATGAGTTTAGAAGCATTGGCTAACCTTGATGAAAATATTGGGCTTGAGATCAAGGCTAAAGATGATGTTGTTGACTATGACTATCAAAACATCTATAACCTTCTCTCCTCCCAGAGGGTATTTGGTGAACCCATGGAACCTGTCATGCTAATGGTCTTAGCAATTCACCATTTAGAAAGAATGGCAGATCATGCAACTAATGTGGGGTTGAGAGTTGCTTACATTGTGACGGGAAAAATTGGATAATTGGCTAAAACCCCAAAGGCTGTGGCGTATGCTACATCATTTTTAATTGACGAATAGTATTCAGAAACGATCTCAAGCAATTTTCTCCAATTGTTTTTTGTTAGAGCGTAAAGCGCTATAGCAGGGTAATCTAGATTAAGTGTTTTATAGCACTTAATCTAGATTACGTGGGAAAGTTTTAAGGATTGCAATGAAGTCATATTTGGCGGCTGCCGTACAAATGACCAGTGTCTCGGATGTAGACAAAAATCTTGCTCAAGCAGAAGATTTGATCCAACTGGCAGTAAATCGAGGAGCAGAATTAGTCTGTTTACCTGAAAACTTTCCGTTTTTGGGCGATGAAACTGAAAAGATCAGGCTTGCTACTGAAATTGCGGAAAAAAGCGAAAAGTTTTTGATTACGATCGCCCAACGTTATCAAATTCTGCTACTTGGTGGTGGTTTCCCAGTACCAGTATCTAATGCTAGTAACGGTAATGCTGGCAAGATGTACAACACGGCTTTATTAGTTGGTCGTGAGGGTGAAGAACTCGCCCGTTATCGCAAAATGCACCTGTTTGATGTCAACCTGCCCGACGGTAATACCTATCAAGAGTCAGCCACGATTCTCGCTGGCGAAGAAGCACCACCTGTTTACTACTCTGAGCAGTATGGCAATTTAGGGCTATCGGTCTGCTACGACGTGAGATTTCCTGAACTATATCGTCACTTGTCTAAAAATGGCGCAAATGTGATGTTTGTGCCTGCCGCCTTTACAGCCTTTACAGGTAAAGATCATTGGCAAGTCTTATTACAGGCAAGGGCGATCGAAAATACGAGTTATGTGATTGCGCCTGCTCAGGTGGGAATGCATACTCCGCGTCGCCACTCCCACGGACATGCGATGATCATTGATCCTTGGGGCATTGTCCTCGCAGATGCTGGCGATCGCACAGGTGTAGCGATCGCGGAGATTCAACCATCGCGCATTGATCAAATTCGCCGCCAAATGCCATCCTTGCAACATCGCACTGTTTTTAATTAGTTGGTAACATCTTATTTTCCCACCCTCGGTGGGAAAATAAACCTCATAGGTTAATGACCTTATTTCTGAAGACTTATAGCTTTTCAGTCTAGTTCGAGTGGATATGTATTAAGATCACTCTTAAATATTGAGCTAACAATTCCTAAGCTTCACTAAATTCCTTTCTAGCACGTGCTATGCAATCTTTCCCAGTGCTTGGTAACACGATCCGTCCGCTTCAACATCGAGATCTAGAGTTTATCCAGCGATTTGCTTCGCCTCAAGATCTCGAACAGATTGCTGTCAGCGATCTAAGTGGATGTCGCAGTCGTCAAAAAATTAATTTGCATCAGCTCGCAAGCTGGTTGCCTGCACCTGTGCAAACTCTCCTTAAACCCTATGTAAGAGCCTATGTCTCAGAATGCAATGGCGTGATTCAAGGTTTCATTCGAGTTTCCCCATTCAATAGCAACAGTAGTACTTGGAAGATTGATCGCGTTGTTATTTTGCCTGAAGCTCAGAATGGTCAACACAATGTTGGCACTCAACTAATCCGATATTGCTTAGAATCTTGTTTGGAAGCTAGAACATGGGTCTTGCAGGTTGATATTAATCAAAAAGATACAATTGCCCTGTATCGCCAGAATGGATTTCAACCCCTCGCTCAATTTACGGATTGGGAAATTAGTATGGAGAGCATCAAGGAACTAGCCCAACATTCTCCTGATTTGCCTAATTTGATGCCTGTCAGTAACGCTGATGCCAGTTTACTCTATCAACTCGATACGGCGGCGATGCCACCGCAAATTCGGCAGGTTTATGACCTCAATGTTGACGATTTTCGCTCTAAAGTGATCGATAAGCTGATTAATCATGGTTCTCTACTAATTAACCAGTTGCAAGACGTATCAGGCTATGTCTATGAGCCTCAACGTAAAGCAGCGATCGGATACTTTTATTTACTATTACAGCGTCCTAACGTAAATCAACTTGGCGAAAAGCTTATGCACCATTGCCAGCTTACGGTACATCCTGCCTATACGTGGCTTTATCCTGAACTCACCTCGCA
Organism: Pseudanabaena sp. M53BS1SP1A06MG; assembly: GCA_020404105.1. Lineage (GTDB taxonomy): Bacteria > Cyanobacteriota > Cyanobacteriia > Pseudanabaenales > Pseudanabaenaceae > Pseudanabaena > Pseudanabaena mucicola_A. Next base: position 21,499 of record JADBWH010000132.1, read on the forward strand.
AATTGCCCAAATAGTCATGAAGCAATCTCCTGAAGGGGCAAGCTTACAGCTGTCCTCAGCCGACTACCAGCCTGAGCGTGAGGACTACTTAGAAAGAATTCAGGCTAAGCGTCAAGGGCATTCTTTGCTAATGGCGCGATCGGTATGGCATAAAATTCGTGAGACTAAGCCTGTTCTGGATGGCTTACAGCTATCACGGATGTTGTCGGGTTTACAACCAAACCAAAAGCCAATCCCTGGTCGTATTGAGACTTTGCCTCAACAACATCAGCATACCGATGAGCCTCTTTAATATTGAGAAATATTTGGGGAATAAGGGATTAAATTCTCTTGTTCCCTTATGTTATTTAATTAGGATATTTTCAGTAATATGAGTGCTGAAAATGTCAATTTGGTTCAATTTATACAAAATGATGATCCATAAGATCGCTAGGATTAAATACTCGAAACTTAGGCATTGGATGCACCTTAAAGACGCTTGACTATGAAAATTCTCAAAATCCAAACATTACGGGGTCCAAACTATTGGAGTATTCAACGGCATCAGCTTGTAGTTGCACGCCTAGATCTAGAGGGTTTTCAAGTACAACGGGCTAGTTTTTATCAAAATCTAACAAAAGTATTGCCTAGCTTAGCGGGAAAGGATATTGCTCAGCAACCAAATATTAGCGATGCTGATTTTCTGGCGGAAATTGTCAAAGATATTGCGATCGCTTTGCAGGGCTATGTTGGTATGAAGGTCGAGTTTGGTGCAATCCGAGCAACTGTTGAGCCAAATGTTTATCAAGTGGTTTTTGAATATCAAACCGAACAAGCGGGACGTTATGCAGCGCGGGCAGCAGTCAGGATTTGCAGCAGTATTCTGGAAACGGGAACCTATGCCACCAGTGAGCTACAGGAGGATCTTAAGGATTTAAGAGATATTCGTCTGGATGGTCAGTTAGGTCCGAGTACTGAGTCGATCGTGGCTGAGGCGAAAGCAAGAAATATCCCTTGGTTAGAACTGGGTAGCCGCGCCATGATTCAATTGGGCTATGGTGTGCATCAAAGCCGCATTCAAGCAACTTTATCTAATAAAACAGGAATCTTAGCGGTTGAACTAGCTTGCGATAAAGAGGGAACTAAACAGATTTTGCGAGATTCGGGTGTGCCTGTGCCAAGGGGAACGACGATCCGATCGCCTAAATATTTAGAAGACGCGATCGCGGAAGTGGGCGGCTTTCCGATCGTGATTAAACCCCTCAATGGTAATCATGGACGAGGAATTACTATTGATGTCCGCACGATCAAAGAGGCGATCAGTGCCTTTGACATGGCGCAGGAAGTCTCTGAGGAAGTAATTATTGAGCGCTTTCATACAGGTCGAGATCATCGTGTTTTGGTAATTAATGGCAAATTTGTCGCCGTCGCAGAGCGTGTGCCAGCCAATGTTACAGGTGATGGCGTATCCACAATTTCCCAACTAATTGAAATTACCAATCAAGATCCGCGGCGTGGTGATGGACATGATAATGTGCTTACCCGTATTGAGATTGATCGCACGAGTTTAGATATCCTTGCTAGACAAGGCTTTACTCTCGAATCCGTACCTCCGAAAGGACAGGTCTGCTATCTTAAGGCAACAGCTAACCTCAGCACGGGCGGCGTATCTGTAGATCGCACCGACGAGATTCATCCTGAAAATATTTGGTTAGCAGAACGGGTAGCAAAAATTATCGGACTCGATATTGCGGGGATCGATGTCGTTACTGAAGATATCTCCTTACCTGTGCGCGAAACCGATGGGGCAATCGTCGAGGTTAATGCTGCACCTGGATTTAGGATGCATACTGCGCCAAGCATCGGTACACCACGTAACGTCGCTGCACCTGTCATCGAAATGTTATTCCCCGTAGGTTCGCCGACGCGAGTTCCGATCGTGGCGATCACGGGTACAAATGGCAAAACAACGACTACACGCTTGATTGCTCATATTTTCAAGCAAACGGGTAAGCGCGTGGGATACACCACCACCGACGGTATCTATATTGGCGAATGCTTGGTTGAAAAAGGTGATACCACTGGTCCCTACAGCGCTCAGGTAATTCTGCGCGACCCTACTGTGGAAGTTGCAGTTTTAGAAACCGCAAGAGGGGGCATTTTGCGATCAGGCTTAGGCTTTGATGGTTGTGATGTCGGTGTTGTGATGAACGTCCAAGCCGATCACCTTGGTATTGGCGATATTGATACTATCGATGATCTGGCAAGATTGAAGAGTGTCGTTGCCAGAACTGCTTTACCCAGTGGCTATGCGGTGCTTAATGCCGATGATCCTCTCGTCGTCGCGATGGCGAAGGAAGTCAAAGCCAAGGTTGCCTACTTCAGCATGAATCCCGATAATCCTTTGATTACCGCCCATGTCGCCCAAGGTGGAATTGCAGGGGTTTACGAAGAAGGCTACCTCACCATTCTCAAGGGTGACTGGAAATTGCGAATCGAAGAAGCAGTAAATGTGCCTTTAACCCTCGGTGGTCGCGCTGCTTTTAACATTCAAAATTCCCTTGCAGCCAGTTTAGCTGCTTTTACTCAAGATGTGCAGATCGAACAAATTCGTCTGGGCTTAGCTACCTTTGTTGCCTCCAGCGCTCAAACCCCTGGACGGATGAATTTATTTAACTTGGGTAAATATCACGCCTTAGTGGACTATGCTCACAACCCTGCAGGATTTAAGGCGATCGCTGATTTTATCCAAAAATGGGAAGGTGAAGCGATCGGTGTGATCGGTGCACCAGGCGATCGCCGCGATGAGGACATCATTGAACTAGGGCAGCTAGCGGCAGGCATGTTTAGTCGCGTTTTTATTAAAGAGGATAAAGACTTACGCGGACGTAAACCTCGTGCGGTTGCCGATCTCCTGCGCCAAGGAGTAGAGGACGTAAATAGCAATATCCCCTGTATTACAATTCTTGATGAAGCGGAAGCCCTCACAGCCGCATTGGATAGCGCCCCTCAGAGCAGTCTCGTTGTTGTATTCCCCGATAAAGTGGATGCAGCTATTGGTATCATTGAAGCGCGAAAGTCTAAATTGCCATCATAACTGCGATAAAATCCGCCTATGCCGCGTGTAATTTGCCTTGGCGAAGTCTTAATCGATCAAATTGCTGAAGATGCAGGTGTCCCCTATGACCAAGTGAGTACTTGGAAACCCTATTTAGGTGGAGCACCTGCAAATGTTGCCTGTGGCTTAGCCAAGCTGGGAACGCCCGTTAGCTTAATTAGTGCTGTGGGACAGGATGCCACAGGAGCCGACTTACTGAAGCAATTGGGAGTCGCTGGTGTAGAAACTTCAGGGGTACAAGTGCATCCTGAAGCTGTCACCCGTGAAGTATATATCACCCGTGATACTAAAGGCGATCGCCACTTCAATCGTTTCAATGGTGATGCTCAAACTGTATTTGCCGACACTTTGCTATCGGCGGAGCATCTGCCAGCGCATTTATTTGTCGATGCTAAGTTCCTTGTACTAGGTACATTAGGGCTAGCTAATCCACAAACTTCAAGGGTGATCGGTCGGGCCCTCAAACTTGCTGAAGAAAATTTTGTGAAGGTCATTGTTGATGTGAACTGGAGAGCCATGTTTTGGAAGAATCCTCAACAGGTGGCTAAGTTGTTGCCAGTATTGCTAAGATACACTGATTTCTTAAAACTAACTGAAGATGAAGCTAAGTTACTGTTTCGTTTAACTAGTCCTGCGGCGATCGCTCAAGCCTATAGTCATCTTGAAGGCATTATTATTACCAATGGCGATAAGGACTGTCGCTATTATTTAGGCGAGAAACAGAGCAAACATCCTGCTTTTCCTGTCTATTCGATTGATACAACGGGTGCGGGGGATGCCTTTTTAGCAGCCTTCATTCACAAGATTTATCATCGACCACTTACCCACTTACAAGATCCGCAGTTTGCCGATGAGGTTATTGCCTATGCCTGTGCCGCAGGTGCGCTATCGACTCTAGATATCGGCGCGATCACAGGACAACCCAATGATCGCCAAATTCGTGAATTTCTAGCTATGCGCGAAGCAAAACACTAAGTTTTATAGGTGGCGCTTCGTACCACCTATAAACAGGAACATAAACTACTATGCACGCTCTCTCCTTGCCAACTTGGATCATTCATGTATCTAGCGTGATCGAATGGGTTTTAGCAATTTGGCTTATTTGGCAATATGACAAACAAAATCCAGATCGCGGATGGCGAGGTTTAGCATGGGGAATGTTTCCCGCTTTGGTAAGTGCTATGTGCGCGGTGACTTGGCATTTTTTTGATAATGCTGATTCCTTAGAATGGTTAGTAACCGTCCAAGCTGCTATGACCTTAGTGGGCAATTGTACTTTAGCGATCGCTACCTATTTCATTTGGAAAATTTCGCGATCGGTCGAAACTTGATAAATCTATGTCAAAAGAAACCCTATTCGGATTATCTCTATTTCCCTATCTTGCCTTTCTCTGGTTTGCGACCAAATCCAAGCAATTTCCTAAACTGGGACTCTGGGGTTTTTATGGCACATTAGTGTTTGTGGCGATTACCATCCCTGCAGGGATTTATGCTCAAACTAAATACCACGATATATTAGCGAATGTCGATTGGCTACATGGTAGTGCCGAATCTTTTTTGACGATAACCAATATTTTGTTGGTATTAGGATTTAAAAATGCCCTCAAAGCTAAAGAATAGCTAACCCAAATCTAAAAATGTCTATGCCATTTTTAGATTTGGGTTAGCTGACATCAACTAAAGAGTGAACCTCGAGTAATAGCGAAATGACTCTCTTAGGTTGTTTATCACTAGAGTAAGCGATTAAGTGGATCACGTTTCTAACCGCCGAGACAAGGTATTTCAGACTCATTGTATCGTAAGAAATAGCACTGGTCATTTAAATCATGATCGACGTATTACTGCCTTTTTGATCGGTTTGAAATGGGAGTTTCACAAACTAACCCTCATTAACTGACCAGTGCCGAGTTTTCTTAAGTAAGAGTTTGTCAATCAAGGCTTTCGTTTCTTAAGAGATTAATTTTTGTCGTGGTGCTTCAACAAACTGGCGACCACAAGCTTTACATTTATGATTTTGGTTCCCGTTATGAATAAAACCATGTTTGACCACATCTTTTGATTCACGGTTGGGACAATTTGGCATTAATAATTAAGTGTCTAAGAGTTCTTTTATTATTTTATCCTTACATCTGGCATACTACATCTATTTAACAGCAATTATATTGAGGCTGATCAAATTGCCAAATACCTGTACAGTACTACAATCGTTCTTGAATATATTAAAATCAGTTACTCTATGACATTCAGTAAAACCAGCCTCTGATAAGTAGTAGCATAAAATATCAAAATCGAATCCTACTTTGTGAATATCGTACTCATTAGTTTGCCCACCAAAAATCATTCTCATAATCTGAAAACGTTCTTCAATACTTGTCTCTGGTCTTGAATAGAGCCAACATAGCCTTCTAAGATCAGGAACACTTATCATAAGTTGACCACCTTTCCTGAGTACTCGAAACCATTCTAATAAAGTAAATGATAATTCATAATTGATTGCATAATAAAAATGCTCAAGGACATGACTTGCATAAATTGCTTCAATTGATTCATCTTCAAATTGACTAAGATCTGAAGCATCTCCCACATAATCCACTTCATCTCTTTTTTCAATATCAAAGATTTTCCATTCGGGATGTTTTTCCTGTCCACCAATATGTAGTTTCATTTGATTTGGTACCTTTAAGCTAAGGGTCATTATAAATTATACATATCTTTATGTTGCCATAGACATTATGAAAGATAGATTCTGAAATACATATAGCTGTCCTAAATGAGATGTAAGTGATTTTGACTTCGCCCAGCCATCTATAAACGATGGTTGAGCGAAGTCAAAGCCAATGATTTCTACAACTGATTTAGGATTGCTATATATTTTAAATTAAAGACGAAGAAATACAAAATGGATATATTACACCTGCAAAATAGTGATTTTAGTTTAAAATCACTATTTCCCGAAATAAATGTAGGTAACCGATATGAACACATAAAAGCTTGTGAATATCTTGATTTATCTAATATCTTTTAATCAAGCTTTTTTATCTCCGCTAGCACTAGTAAAACACAAGTTAATTATTAAAATATATAGAACTAATCAGTAGTTTAACAATTATTTTGCAAATACCTCGTATCTAATGATATATCAATGTTAGAATATCCTTTAGATAAAGCAAGATTATCACAAATACATCGTTCCAATGCAGCAGATACTGTAATTATTTCCTAAGCTTTTAATTATTTTTATTTTAATTTAATCCACCTTATATAATCCCATGAATAGTCTGTATCTATCACTATGTATGATTGTTAAGAATGAATCAGCAAGCCTGGCTAGATGTCTAGATAGCGTTCACAGCATAGTTGATGAAATCATCGTAGTTGATACAGGTTCAGTGGATAACACAAAAGAAATAGCTCTTTCGTATAACGCAAAGATCTATGACTATGAATGGAATGATGATTTTGCATCGGCAAGAAACTACGCGAACAATCAAGCAAATGGAGAATGGATTTTATCTCTAGATGCTGATGAAGAACTTGTTTTAAATGGAGATATAAGGGATTATCTGTATCTACAAAAAGATATTATCCTTTGTACTACTCTTTATAGATATAATATTAGTCTAAATTCAAATAAACTAATACAAGAAGCTTATTTTTTTAGGATATTTCGTCGTGATCAGAAATTACATTTTTGTGGCAGACTACACGAGCAGCTATTTTACGAAAATCGACCCTTATCAACACAAGAAATTGCTTATTTTGGCGAAGACAAAGGATTTATAAAACATTATGGATATAGCGATGGAAAATCATTAAAAAAATCTAGAGAATTCTACATTCCAATGTTAGAAAGAATCGCTAATCAAGAACCTCTAAGCTGGATGCTAATGTATTCTCTATCTGGATATTACAAAGAAATAGGAGAATTTGAGAAGTCTCTTAAATGCTTAGAGCAAGTAATAGAAAGGTTAATGCCAAATATAATTACTGGAGAAAAGCCTAAAGATTTTATATGGGTTCCTATTTGGTTGTTTATTATATGTGAACACTATGCTCAATCTAAAGACTTGGATAACCTTTTAATTATTCTTGCTAGATCTTTACAATGGTGTGACAAATTTCCTCCAATTCATAACTTGGCTGGTAAATTATTCCTAGAGCTTGAGTTCTATTTAGCTGCAATAGCTCATTTTCAAGTGAGTATAGACTGTTATATGAGTAACAATTATATTTCATTGGCTACTTTTGAAAATTGGAGTATCCCTTTTGAATTTTACGCATCAGAAGCTTTATATTTTCAGGGTTGTTGCTATATTCAGTTAAAGAATTTTGATAAAGCAATCGAGTTGTTTGAAAAATGCTTGTCAATGAGTAGCAATTTATCCGATGCTAGAGAAGAAATATTTCTTGATGCCAAGAAAAAAATATTATGGATTAACAATATTCAAGATGAGGTATCTATCTAAGTTACTTATTGTGTTTAGCTTAAATCGATGGTTCAAAAATATAAATCATTTCTTAATAGAATCGTAAAAACTAAGTAGATTTGGTGACTAATATATCAATAGAAATTATATGAATAATCCATCCATATCATTATGTATGATCGTTAAGAACGAATCAAAAAACCTAGCTAGATGTTTAGATAGTGTTCATAGTATAGTTAATGAAATTATTATAGTTGACACAGGATCAGAAGATAATACCAGAGAAATCGCTCTTTCATACGGTGCAAATGTTTATGAATATGAATGGTGTGATGATTTTGCATCTGCAAGAAATTTTGCTATCAGCTATGCGAGAGGTGAATGGATATTATCTTTGGATGCTGACGAAGAAATTAATTTAACTGTTGACTTAAGTATTTATTTGAAATCGCTAAGTCATTCAATTCTCTGTAACATGATTTATAGATATCAAATTTTTTCTAATTCTGATGAATTCATAGAAGATGGCTATTACTTTCGGTTGTTTCGCCGTGATCAAGATTTGTCATTTAGAGGGAGACTACATGAACAACTTTTTTATAAAAAACGTCCTCTTTTTGAACATGAAATTAATTCTTTAAGTAACGAGCGGATTTTTATCAAGCATTATGGAGATGCAGATGGTAACTCCTTAAAAAAATGTCGTGAATTCTATATTCCTATGCTAGAAAGAATCGCTAGCAAAGAACCATTAAGCTGGATGCTAATGTACTACTTATACGGATACTATAGGGATATAGGAGAAATAGAAAATTCGTTGCAGTGCCGTGAGCAAGTAGTTGAAAGACTACTTCCTCACATCATATCAGGTAAAAACCATTAGATTTTGTTTTTATACCTACTTGGTTAATTACCTTATGTCAAACATATTTTATGGAAGAAGATTTAGAAAGTATTTTTGCAATTCACCCAAGATCTTTGCAATGGTGTGACAAGTCTCCTCATATTCTTGATTTAGTAGGAAGGATGCTATATTCTCTTGAGTTATGCTTGGCAGCTATTCCATATTTACAAGCTTCTTTGGATTGTTATATAAACAGAACTTATAACTCTAACTTGTCTTGTCAATTTGAGACTTTTAGTACTTCTTTTGATTTTTTAGCTATAGAAGCATTTTATTTGCAAGGATGTTGCTATATAGCCTTAAATAGATTGGATGAAGCAGTTATATCACTAGAAAAGTGCTTGTCTACTAATTGTGAATTTTCTGACGCTAGAGAAAAAATTGTCAATAATGCTAGAGAAAAAATATTGTTGATTAGGGAAAATATTGATAGAAATCTTAAAATATAGTATTGAATCTAAAAAAACATTATCCCAATATATTATGCAAGTTACTGATAGCAAAGTTAACATTATTCAGCAATTTATCTCCTCAGGCGATGTGGTATTTGATGTTGGAGCAAATGTTGGTAATTGGTCTTATCAAGTTTTATCCAATCATACAGATGTAGAAATACATATGTTTGAAGCTATCCCTCAAAGTTACTACACACTTATCAAGAATTATTCAAGATTTCTAACAGAAAGTAATATCTTCCCAAACAATATAGCTTTATCAAATTGTAACAAGATTCAAGACTACTATTTTTATTCTCAAGATCCAGCATTAAGTACTACGTATAGGAGATTAGGAGTAGAGCAGTTACTAAATTTGGCTACTCCTACTAAACTTTCATTACCTACGATAACACTAGATACATATTGCCAACAAAGAAACATTCATCATATTAACTTTTTGAAAATTGATGTAGAAGGGGCAGAGCTAGATATATTGATGGGAGCTATCCAATTTTTGAAAAAAGGATCTATAGATATAATTCAGTTTGAGTATGGGGGAACTTATCTAGATGCAGGTATAACCCTACAACAAGTTTATGAACTTTTAGAAAAAAACAATTATTTTATATTTAAAATTGAAGATGAAGATATAGAGTTTATACCTGTTTTTTCTTCGGAATATGAAGACTATCAATATAGTAACTTTTTAGCTATTAGTGACCGTGTTTGCTCTTTGCTAATGGGGGAAGAAGGAACAATGCTTAATATAAATGAACTTTGTTCTAAGTTTGATATTGAACCGCTTGGAGTAATCCATATTGGTGCACATGAAGGTCAGGAAGTAGATGACTATTTAGACATGAATGTCTCTAAAATGATATTGATTGAGGCTAATCCATCGGTATACGAACTTCTTCAAAATAAGCTAGCCAATTATGAAGGTCAAGATATCTATTCTATAAATTGTGCTATTAGTAATTATGAAGGTGTCGCGCAATTACATATTACTTCTTCCGATCAGAGTAGTTCAATTCTGCCTTTGAAGATTCATAGTCAGATTTATCCTCAGATTGTAGAAGAAAAGCTAATTGAAGTACCATGTAAAACTTTAGATGTCCTGCTAAATGAGTTATCTATTGATTTGAGACAATATAATTTTCTAAATATTGACATTCAAGGAGCGGAATTACTTGCTCTAGAAGGTGCTAAGCAAACTTTAAACTTTATTGATGCAATTAATATTGAAGTTAACTATGATGAACTGTATGAAGGATGTAGTCTAGTACATGAACTAGATGAGTTTTTAAATACTTATGGATTTGATAGAATTGCAACAATCTCGCCTTATCATAAAAGCTGGGGAGATGCTTTTTATATCAAAAAACCTATTGTTGTGATGTCTACTATTGGAAATAATGGACGTTTTGCAAATCAACTTTTTCAATATGCTTTTCTAAGAATATATGCTGAAAATCACAATCTTAGAATAGCAACGTCACCGTGGATTGGACAGACAATTTTTGGTCATGCTGAAACAAATGAAGTTTTCAAGCCTTATAATTTATCAGTTGTTGGGGATCTTGATAATAGTTATGAAGAGTTAGCCAAGTCACTTTTACCAACTGCTACTCCCTTACATACTAATGTTGATTTTATAGGTTATTTTCAATATCATACCAAGTATTATTCACCACATAAAGAACTATTCCGATCGCTATTTAAACCAGTTCCGATAATTGCATCAGCTATGAAGTTAGCTTTGGAGCGTTTGCGATCTTTTGGTAAAACTATTGTTGGGCTACATTTACGAAGAGGAGACTATGGAAATGGGATATTTTTTATAGCTCCTACCCAGTGGTATCGAGACTGGCTAGAAGGATTTTGGGATACTTTAGAAGATCCAGTTTTATTTATTGCTAGTGATGATATCAATAGTGTAATTTCAGACTTTAGTGACTACATGCCTATAACAAGTAAAGATTTGGATATAGATATAACTGATAAGCAATTAGAAGATTTTTATCCTGATTTCTACTTACTTAGTCATTGCGATGTAGTCGCTATTTCTAATAGTTCTTTCTCATTTGCTGCCTGTATGCTCAATGAAGTTGGCAAGATTTTCGTTCGTCCACATTTACCGAGCCAAAAGCTGATCCCCTTTAACCCTTGGAATAGTGATATTTTATTGAAGGACTGTTTAGAATAGACAGTTTAAAAAATATTTAGAATAAATCAGAATAAATCAAAAACATATCATTCCTGATTTAGTATATTAGGACTTACGCAAACCGAACGAATTTACTAGGCTTGAGGTAGATGTGGTGCGGGCGAAGCCCGCACCACATCTACCCAATGCGTAAGTCCTAAATATAAAAGAATTATGTAAAAATGATCGCAAGTTTGGATATCAACATATCATAATAAAATTATAAAGATATATAATTACAAGAATGATAAATTTTTTGTGGGGCGGTTATGTATTACATGAAAATAGTTACTCTATCTACGAGAGTTCTAATTTAGAAATTTCTAAATGGGCTGAGTATTATCTTAGCCAAAAGACTAAATTTCACCAGTCTAGTTGTATGTTTGGGAGAGTAACCGATAACCCTAATGATATATTAATAGGACATCCTACTTGGGATGGCAAAAATGGTGTAGAAGATCCAATAAAGGGTAAACTGTTGCGAAATTGGGTGAAAGATAATGCAATTTCCGAGAAGAATCTATCTCATCCCAACACATATATTATTATGCCTTGGGTTCCTGAATTTCCCCAAGAGTGGATCAATAATATGACTTGGCTAGAGTTTCAATTACTTCATTCGCAAAAAATATTTGCTTTATGCGGAGAGATGTGGATTGAGCGTACATTTGCTAAGCGAGATAATTCGTTGCAATTCAATGTCAGAGATAAACTTGTCCATTGCAATATGGGTCTTGCATCACAAAACATTCCACTTTATAAGAAAAGTTTTAACAAGATTGGTGATAGACAACTACTACATATTAGTCACTTAGGTATATATAAAAGGTTTGATATTACATGCAAAAGCTTAATAAATATTGAATCACTTTTGCATGTAGCAAGTTCTTCTTTTCAAGCACCTGTTGGTAAAGTTCAGGTAGATTTAGGTAATAATGAAAAGTTTGTCTTTAAGTTCCTTGGTACAATTAATAATAATGATCCTGAAATAAATGCTTGGATTGTAGAAAATTGTGATTTTTATATCCATACTGCGACTATGGATGCACAAGCTACAACTATTTTGGAAAACTGTGCTAGAGGATTGGTTCCTTTAATTACTCCTGAAAGTGGTTTTTCTAGTCCTCATGCGATTTATTTGACCCATGATCCTCATGAGAATCATAAGATCATCGAATGGGCTTTAAACTTGCCAGAAGAAGAATTACTAAAGCGAAGTGAATTATTGAGAGAGCAAATTGTTAGAGAACATAACTGGAAAAATATCTTCGATAAAATTTGGAATGTAATTACTGAAGATATTGAATCTCGTAAAATTTTATCTCAAACTCAGAATACATTGATTTAAATACGATGACATCTTTACCCAAAAATAGTAAACCTGCCGACCAACATATTTATCTAGATCGAAATCAGCTACTAGAAATTGAGCAGAAAATTCGTATACAGAGGCATGTGGAAAGATATGCTTTGTTACGGCAATTTGCTAAGGGTGTAGTTTGTGATGCTGCTTGCGGTTGTGGATATGGAAGTTATTTACTCTCCACCAATCCTGATGTTACGTCTGTGATTGGCTTAGATTCTAATTCAGACGTTATTGATTTTGCAAATAGAGAATATAGGGCAAATAAGACGCAATTTTTCAATGTCAATATAAATGAATGGATTAGTGATCAGAAAATTGATATGTTGTTTTCAGTAGAAACGATCGAACATATAGAAGATCAAGAGGTATTGCCAAATTTTTGCGATCGCAACAATATTAATCACGTGATATTAACATATCCTTCAAAAAAGACTACTCACTATAATCCATACCATTTGTATGACTTCAATTTACAAGATATTCTCAGGATTTTCGATAAATTCACCTGTTATCGTCACTTTAATTGGGAATATGAGTTTGACGTAGTTTTCTTGATGAAAAATCCATAATGAATCAAGAATCAATCTAGTTTGAATACATCTAGTAATTTGTCTACTACATGGCTCCAAGTAAAATTTTGATGGACAAAAGATGCACCATTAACTTGTGCATCTATTCTAAAGCTGTCTTTTTCTATGACGTAATACATTAGCTCAATCAAATGTTCTAAGCTAGGACTAAGCCAAATGGCTTCATCATTCCAATCAGGCGTTACTAGCTTGCTTTCAATACGTAACGCAAAATCAGAATTAACAAAGTCGTCAGTTGCTCCTCCATCAGTACAGATTATAGGTAATCCTGATGCAGCCGCTTCTAAGACAGGTAGATTAAATCCTTCAGCCCCGTAAGGAGATACATAAGCGTCCGCTATTTGATATAGCTTAGCAATTTCATTGAATGGTAATGGAACACCTATATAAGTTAATCGATCAATAACAAGCCTAGCCTCTTCCTCAGTGAGAAAGTTTTTTAAAGAATAAATTAAACCTTCTCTACTTGAGTGTATACTGTCTATTCCTTTGAGAACCAATCTAGAATTTGGATATTTTTCTAATACTTTAGCAAAAGATTTGAGAACTAAGTCCATACGTTTATTAATAGACATAGATCCTATATTGAGGAATACAAAATCATTTTCAAATCCAAACTGCTTTCTTAATAAGAGTCTTTCCGTTGCCAATAATGGTTTATATATGTTGGGATCGATACCATGAGGGACAATTTCGATACGATTTGGATCTGCTCCACTATTGATCAGACCATTTTTAGACCAATTGGAAGGAGTAATTAAAACAATATCAAATTTTTTAAGGGCTTCTGCAAGTGAACAATCTAACCACATAGCCTGTTTATCAATGTAACTTTCTTCAGAAGTTATGAAAACATAGGTTCGTTTTGATTTAGATGATTCTAAGCAAAAAGGGTAAGATATTCTTAGTGTCACATCCGATAATTGATCTATTGCAGGAGAGCTAATATTTGATAATGCTAATTCTTCAACTGGACTAAATAGATGCTCATGGGGAACCCAAGTATCTTTATGGTAAGGTAAATCTTGATGAAAGAGTTCAATTTTTTCTCTTCTTAAGAACTCAAGACATTGAAACTGATTGATAATTGAGTAAGAATGAGGTAAAAAACGCCATCCTTCAATCGTTAGCTTATAAGTCATATAGTTAAGATATATACATTGCTTTGCATTTACTTAAAAAGCTAGAAATACTCAAAGCCTCAATATAGCTGCACTTTTCAAACAAGAAGGGTAACAATTCTGTATGCTGCTTGTTTGAAAAGCGCTATGGACTGGATATCATCTCTAAATAATTGATAGTCTTTTGGTTTTGAGAAGTGCACTCCGAAGAGATGTGCTTCTACAAACTATCTAGGGTTGTTATACTCTTTCATATTTTAAATTTTATAGTGGAAAAGCATTAGCAACTAATGATTCTAAAAGAATATACATATCTTTAGCTAGTTTCTTAGGATTCCAGAGAGGTGCTAATGTCTCAGACCTCTTTGATTGGATTAATTTTTCTTGAATTGAGAGTCTCAGTGATTTATCTTTGCCTAACTTAATTCCCCAATCTACGTATTCTTCCCAAGTGGTGGCTATACCTTCTTGGATTCCAACAGATTGAAGAAACGAGTAACCCATTCTAGAAAAAGATTGGTGACCGACTCTAGTGACTACTGGTAAGTTTAGCCAAAGTGCTTCAAGATTATGACTACCACCATTGTAGGGGTAAGAATCAAGATAAATGTCTGCTAGTAAGTAAGCTGATCGATGCTCTTCTTCGGTTTTATAGCTTGGGAGGAATTTAACACGATCGCAATCTACACCTTGATCATTACATTCTTGATGATAAATGGCTCGAATAACCTCATGATCTCCAGATCCTTTGTGCATTAGTACAGAATTAGGTACTTGATTGAGAATGCTAATACAGGCTTTTGCCCCATCATGGTTAAACTTACGTCCAGGAGCAGCAAAAAGATAGGCAATCTGCTCGGGTAGGATGCCTAAACTTGATCTTTGTTCATCTCTATTTATGGGCACATATTCAAATCCTGCGATCGCCATGTGTGAGTCAGGCAGTCTGACAAGATTCTCTAAATAATATTGATCGGATGTAGAAGGATGTGTGTAATGATCGCAAAGAGTATAGTTATTAGACGAGACAAATGGTGCGTCAAATCCCAGCCAAGAAATACAAACTGGAGCAAGCTTACGATATAAAACAAGAATATTTAATGGAATCGTTACAGAGTCTAAATCTATTAAGATATCTAGCTCATCCTGCAAAATATCGGTTACTACTCTCTCAAACCTCGAAGCAAAAGTGTTATTAGGTTGGAAATGTAAATCTTGGTTATCGTACCAGTAATACTTTTTAGCAACCCTTTCAAACATCTGTGTGCGATCATCAGGTTCGATTTTGCCAGTATTGTAAAGATAAATATGTGGTGTTAGATGAGATAACTCGCGGATCACGTCCAAACTACACCAGCCAACTGGATGCCTAGCAAAATGAGGTGATAGAAATCCTATCTTGAGCGAAGATTTTTCCTGACTGGAAAACTTCGGTTGATAATTGCGAGATTGTTGGTTAACAGGTTGATAATCAGTCTTTGTTTGGACTATTATTTTTTCTGAATACAAATTACCAATAAATTTATACAGATTTGTATTAAGACTAATATCATCTCTAATACTTGAAATAAAAAATAGAAAATTATTATAAAGAACTTCAATCTCAATTTTTGTTAAAACATTTCTATGTTCTAATACATAATTTTCTAACTCATAAAGCTTGGCTTTAGCAATATCAACAAGTCCTGATGGAGTGTAGTTCATAATGTAATTAACTAACGATCTCACCTTGTCATTTTTATGACAGGCTTCAACAAATTGATCAGCTATCTCTCGACGCAATTTATAGTTGTGATGTAAAGGACTTTCTGAATTTGATAAAACGTCATTGTTGAAATTCCAGAAGGCATCCCCAAAATCAGGTTTTATTTGTAAAGCTCTTCTATAGCATTCGCTAGCCTCTTGCAATTGCTTAGTTTGGCTAAAGACATGACCGAGATTGCAATAAACTTGAGCATTATCAGGATTGATCGCGATCGCTTCATGTAAAGTCGTAATGGCTTCTTGGTACTTTCCTTGCTCACCTAAAGTTGCGCCAATAGAGCAAAGTGCTGATGAACTATTAGGATCAATCTCTAGTGCAGACTGATAGCATTTAAGTGCTTCAGAGAATTTATTTTGCTCAAAGAAAACATTACCCAAAGCAAGGTGTGTCTCGATATCTTCAGGAGTCAAGGTGAGAGCTTGAGACAAGTAAGCAATAGCTTCTGCTAATTTACCTTGACGACTGTAAGTAAGTCCTAAATTATAAAGAGCATTGGCATGATTAGGATTTAAAGCAATGGTTGTTTGAAAATTAACTATTGCTTGCTCTAGATCTCCTACATTACTAAAAGAAATACCTAAGTTGTAATAAGCATCAGCATGTTCAGGATTTAATGAAATCGCTCTTTGGAAAGATAGAATTGCATCTGGCAATTTATCTTTTTGAGCAAATACAATGCCTTGAGTATTTTGAATTTCTGACTCTGCGATGAATAGAGCGCGATCTCGCTCTGGATCTACATCTACCGTTTGATCGTCTGAGTCTAAATAATGTAACCACATTTGCTCATAGGATTCTTCTAGATCCTTTGTAAACTGTCTAGAATTCCAAAGAGGTGCTGTTTGTCGGCCTTGTCGGAGTTTCCATGTAACTTGCTGACGAAGTTCTGTATCAGTTCCTAGCTTGACTCCCCAATCTACATATTCATCATCAGTCCAAGCAATTCCTTCAGTTATACCCGCATTAATCATCATGGTATAACTATTGCGAGCTACAAATTGCTCTCCAACCCTTGTTACAATTGGAATACCCATCCATAGAGTTTCCATCGTGTGTGTTGCACCATTGTAGGGATAGGTATCTAAAACAATGTCGGCTATGCCCATATTGGCACGATGTTCTCGTTCTCCATGGGTAGCGGATAAAAATATTAATCTATCTTTACTTACACCTTCCAGTTCGGCGATACGATAAAAGAATTCCTGTAGAGAACTTTTATCTCCAAATCCTTTAAGTAATAAGTAACTATTGGCAACTCGCTTAATAATCCGCATTTGTAAGCGAATTGTATCTGGATGCCGCTTCATAGCAGATTGAGAACTGTAATAGACAACTGCATCCTTAGGAATATTTAGTAAGTCTCGGCGGATAGTTGGGGCTGATACCTCAAACCCGTCAACAGCTAGATAGGTATGTGGCAATCGCCAGATTTTCTCAGTATAGTAGTCTTGCGCTGATTCGGGTAAGACATAGGGATCAGCAATAAAATAGTCAACTTTTGGTTGTCCTGCTGCATCCCAACCTAGCCAAGTTACTTGTATAGGCGCGGGCTTAAGAGCAAGAACTCCAGAAGACATGGCATTTGTACAACTATCTAAATCGATAAGAATATCAATACCATCTTGAATAATCTGGTTAGCGATATCTACTGGGTTGTAGGACTTTTCATGATAGGTTTTCAGGAATTGTTTCTCAAACCATACTTGTAGAACATCATTTTCTTGGTAGTTTCCCAAATATCCATAGAGTTCAAAGCGCTCACGATCATGATATTGAATTAACCATCTTGCTAAGAATCCTACAGAATGCCTCCTTAGAAAATAGGATATATAACCAATCCTAAGTGGGCGGTTGGGTATATAGACTTTTTTCCTAATTGACAGACGCTTTTTATAATTCTCAATATTTTCTCTTTCACCAGCATAGATTCTTTGATAGGCTAATTGCCTAACTGCTTGCCTGATCCGATGAGCTTCTTTGGGATGATCGCTAAAATAAGGATCATAATAACCTGTGATCTGTAAATAATATGCTGCTTCTTTAAGAGATAAATTCTGAGAACCTTCATTAACAAGTTCAGCATAGTGTTGTTCACATTGTTGATACACTTTAGCAGCTTCTTCCCAGTGATTGCATTTGTATATCAAAGCCTTAATTAGCCATTGATTAGCGAGAACCTTATAAATTGCTTTCCCATTATTTTCGAGCATCAAAGCATAAAATTCTTTGGCAGTTGCTATACTTTTTTCATTGTCACCTTGATAGTTAAAATCTATAGCGTAGAGATTTGCTTCTGCATTGTTTGGATCGATGCGTAATAAACAATTTTCTAAAATGTCTACGGCAATATTTGGATAATTTACAAAATGAGCACTGCTTCTAAGCAAATATTCGATGATCTCTTCTTGATACTGAATGTGGGCAAAACAGATTTTTTCCACAAATTGTAAAATGATTGGCTCAGGTATTTTAAAAGTGAGTACTTCTTGTATCAGATCTAGAAGAAGTTCTGATGTGATAGGAGTAAACTCATCTGAGTCAAGTAAATCTAGAATACCTATATTAATTAATTCTTCAGGAGTAAAGGTTTTAAGTTTAATCGAGATTAAGATAATGGAAACAAGATTTGCAAGATCGTAGGGATTTATCTCTCGCAAACTATTGCGAATAGTTAGAGACTCCTGATGGCATTCTAACGCTGCAAATCTATTGGCTTCGGCATCCAAAACTTGACTCAGTTCTTCTGTATATTGATCAATTTGTTCTACTTCTTCATCTTCTACAGCCAATAGCCAAGTCATTTGAGCATCACTTTCTTTACCCTGTAATAATTGTGATAGCCCAAGATACCAATAACTTATTTTGCTTATATTTTCTGAGGTGAGAGAATCTTGGTATAGCTTCTCTGCTAAGTCATATTGACTTTCAAGATAATGATTGTGAGCTTGCTTTGTTAGTTCAGATTGATTGATTAAGCCTAGAGAAGAAGAAGTCTCGATCATGAAAATTAAGTAAATGAGTTGTAAATATTAGTTACTGATGTTACGTGGAACAAATATCACCCTCACCCCCCTGCCCCCTCTCCCAACAAGGGAGAGGGGGAGCTAGACTAATTTCTTGTTCCCCTCTCCCTTAATGGGAGAGGGGCTAGGGGTGAGGGTCTTAGAAACTTCC
>JADBWH010000133.1 GCA_020404105.1 Pseudanabaena sp. M53BS1SP1A06MG
CTTAAAGATTTTATGGAAATCTTCCACCCGCCAACGGTAAGTATACCAACGTAAAATCTTAATGGCAGTTTCTAAGTCTTCCACGACTTCCGAGGTCAAGAGCATCCACTCCAAAGGAGTTTCACCCTCAAGACAATCGATTTCTGTTGCATAGACAGCATGAACTGGTAATGGGTCACGATTGTCAGTCATGAGACTAGCGATGATTGACTCGCTTTTTTGATAACTGAGATCTTGCACCATTCTAGAAAGGGGTCGCAAAAAGGGCGTTGCACATATTCATAATGTTATTCAAATATTGTGTCGATAGATCCTTGCCTAGTAAGCCCCATTAACGATTGATCATTACGAATATATGCAACGCCAAATGATTGGTCAATCTGCTTCCCTAGATGTGCAAAAAGTTGACTCCAGAGTCTTGCCAATAACTACGATTCTTTCATTTTGCTTGTTGAGATAATATGAATATCCACATTCTTGAGTATCCGCAGGATTCTTTGAGTAAGCGATCCTTTAAACAAAATCTGCCATCTTGACTTTTGGCTTTCACCCATTACAATCTGTGTAATCCGATAGCTTTTCGCTGTATCCACGATCGCTTTTAAAGCATTGCTATCGCGCACCCGAATGAAATCACCATCAAACTCTTTGCAAAGTCTTTCACAAGTCTCGATATGTAAACTTTCGGCTTTAGTTAAAAAGCGATCAGGATCATCAACGAATAAAACATAAAGCTGGGCGTGCATATAGTTGGCAATCCTTGCACCCCTTCTCAGTAATTGCAGCGAATTGGGATAAGTAGAAACGCAAACTAAAACCCGCTCGTGGATATTACAAACTAGGCTCGTTGCCGAAACCGACAGATCATGGGCTACTAGATCATCTTCGATATTGTCCGCAATTTCCCTCAACGCCAGCTCTCTTAGGGCAATTAAATGGCGACGCTGGAAAAAGTTGTTTAGTGATTGATCGATTTTTTCTGGCGCGTAGATTTTGCCATCCCGTAACCGTTCCTGAAGAGTTTCAGGGGTAACATCAACTACCACTACTTCATCAGCATCTTCCAAGATGCGATCAGGAATACGTTCACGCACGATCACGCCTGTAATCTTTGCTACCGTATCATTAAGGCTTTCAATATGTTGAATATTTAAAGTGGAATAGACATCAATTCCTGATGCAAGTAGAACTTCTACATCTTGATAACGCTTTTCGCGTTCTGCATTGGGGATATTCGTATGCGCTAATTCATCAACTAGAGCGAGTTGAGGCTGCCGTTTAAGAATCGCATCCGTATCCATTTCTGTTAGGGTAGTAGATTCGCAACTAATCTGTTGACGGGGAACTAGTTCCAACCCTATTGCTTTTTCCATAGTTTCTGCGCGATTATGGGTTTCCAGCAAACCAATGACCACATCAATGCCTTCCGCTTTTAAGCGATGCCCTTCCTCCAGCATTCGGTAGGTTTTGCCCACTCCTGGACTCATGCCGATAAAGATTTTATGTTTGCCGCGCCGATGAGTTTTAGTCATAAAGAATCTAAAGCTAAGTTGAGCTCTAACACATTTACGCCATCTTCGCCAAAGATACCGAGAAAACGGCGATCGCTATTTTGATCAATTAACTTTTCAAGCTGGCTAGGTTCCACTTTGCGGACTTGAGCAATTCTGGCAATTTGCGTGATCGCAGATTCATGAGTGATATGAGGGTCGAGGCTAGAGCTAGAAGTATAGACTAAATCAGCAGTTGGCGAAATTCCTGATTGTTGGAGCTTAGATATATCTGTTTTAATTCTTTTCAGCAAATCAGGATTACTCGGCGCGAGATTGCTTGCTCCTGAAACACCTGTTTTGAGAATATTTGCTGTATCCGCTTTCGGATCAGCAGTGCTGTAGTTGGTGGTGCTGGGGCGGCTATTGAAATAGCGATCTCTAGTAAATGGCTGTCCAATCATAGCCGAGCCGACAACTTGCCCTTGAGCATTGCGGATGAGGCTACCATTGGCTTGATAGGAGAGAAAAGGTAACTGTGCGATCGCTAACATTCCAAAGGGATAGATAACGGCAACGAGTATCCAGAGAACTAGGGTGGCGCGAATGGCTTTGATGATTTCGTTCATATGGGGATTGGTAATTGGGGATTGGCTTTTAGCTTTTGGCTTTTAGCTTTTGGCTTTTTAAAGTTTGTTAGCTAACAGCTAATCGCTAACAGCTAACAACCCAAAACTAAAACTTCTCTGGTTGGAACATGACGACAAATAGATAGATAGAGAAAGCAAAGGTGGCGATTCCTAAAAGTCCTAGGGCATAGGCTTGAAATTTTGTGAAACTCTCGACATTAGCGGCATAGACTGCGGGAGCTATGATGAGATTGAAAAGCATCAAGCAAGATAATTTGACTGATACTGAGTGCTTGGGCTTCGATAGAGTGGGAAAATGTAAATTTTTAAGTAATTGCATAATGATGTCTATTGGTTGGGTGGATAAATTAGATCTAGGGATTCAGAATTTGCTGAAAACAAAAATTCTGCTAACTCTGGTCTATGCCATCGCATATAAGAGCTTGATTGCCAATGATGAAATGCTTGTTTAGCTGTAAGAATTGCGGTATGCCATTTCTCTAATAGTTTTTCAGGTGTCAATATATTTGAGTCCCAAGGGAAATATATAAGTCTCAAGTCTTTTCCATTTGTCCATCGTTCCTCAAACTTGTATTCTCTAAAAGTTTTACCAGCAAAATCAATTGACTCAAGCGCAATATCATTTTTCCAAACATATTGTTCTTCTAAATCAGTATATTCAGAAAAATCAATACATAGAGTTATTTCCAAAATCGCTCTTTTAGAAATATATTTGAATGCCAACATTTTCCATTGACCTAGATTCAGAACTAGCCGATTGTTACTTATGAATGTTATAGATAGTCCTCTATCTAGAAATGGATCATCTTTTACAACATTTCTAAGTATATTAATTAGCTCTAAAGCTTTCAACAGATCTGCTTTTCTAGGAAAGACAGTTTGCACGATCTGGACAACTTCTGTATTAATTTTTAAAGCTGATTTAGGATTTTTCTTAGGTTCTTTCTTATTGCCATACTTAGATTTAGAAACCTTGATTGACTTGGCAAGATACGTTTTAGAGACTGCCTGATTTTCATTGGTTTCAACTCTTTTCAGGATCAATGCTGATTGATAAGCTGATCTTAGTTGCTCTAAATTGATTGAATCTCTACCATTAGTTAAGCTCTCAACCCATCTGAACACCTCTAAAGTAAATTGAGCATCATGTATGGAAATACTTGCTTCATGATTCTGTCCAAGTCCAGAATTTGTGAAATTAGCTGAACCAATCAGAGCCTTTGTTCCTCTCACAAATATTTTGGCGTGAAGAGACGGGATATCAAATAGTGTTAGCTGATTATTTTTAATTAGCTGAGCAAATAATTCAAATTCATTTTCACTCCTAATATTATTCCTGATCTCTTCTAAGTCTGTCACCAACTGCAAAACACAATGTATTTCGCTACATATATTTTGAATTACTGATAGGGAGAAGTAAGGAGTAACCATTACAGGCGAACCTTCTTCATTAACAATTTGCTCAATCGCTTGATCAAAAGGATTGACTTTATCAAAATTTAAGCTGTGAGCAATAAATTGTACTTGCATAAGTTATCTTACCTAGATCTGATTCCTCAAGCTTACTTTAAATAATCGGCAGTAGAACGTCGATGAATTTAATCGCAATAAATGGCGCAACTACTCCACCTAAACCGTAAAGCAGAATATTTCTTTGCAAGAGTTGATCGGCGGTGAGAGGGCGGAATTTTACTCCTTTTAAAGCTAGAGGAATCAGTGCAGGAATAATTAAGGCGTTGTAGATTAGTGCTGAGAGAATTGCTGATTGGGAACTTTTTAGACCCATGATATTTAATGCGCCGATACCTGATGCTGCAAAGATCGTGGGGATGATTGCAAAGTATTTGGCGATGTCATTGGCGATCGAGAAAGTGGTCAATGCGCCACGAGTGATCAGTAATTGTTTACCGATCGCTACAAGATCAATCAACTTAGTCGGATCGCTATCCAAATCCACCATATTTGCAGCTTCTTTGGCAGCCTGTGTGCCTGAATTCATTGCAACACCGACATTTGCTTGGGCTAGGGCTGGTGCGTCATTGGTTCCATCACCTGTCATGGCGACTAATTTACCCTGAGACTGTTCACGGCGAATTACTTCGATCTTGTCTTCGGGTGTGGCTTCAGCGATGAAATCATCAACTCCCGCTTCTTCGGCAATCACCGAAGCCGTAATCTGGTTATCACCTGTGAGCATGATTGTGCGGACACCCATGCGTCGCAGTTGATCGAAGCGTTCGCGCAGTCCTGATTTGACAATATCTTTGAGATAGATCACACCATAGAGATCGCCACCCTGACAGATTCCCAACGGCGTGCCGCCCAGTCTTGAGACTTTCTCATAGGCTGCTTCAAATTCTTCAGGAACATTTCCAGAACGCGATCGCACAAAGCCACGAATCGCATCTACAGCACCTTTACGAACTTCGATACTTTCGGGTAAATCTGTGCCACTCATGCGAGTTCGAGCCGAGAAATCTACTCCTTTAGCTTGGTTGCGATCAAATTTGACAACGGCTCCTGATTGTTCCGCAAGTTGAACTATGGAACGACCTTCTGGAGTTTCATCAAAGATGCTTGCCGCCAGCGCAACCGTGGCAACTTCCGCCAGAGTATGTCCATTCACAGGGATAAATTCATCGGCGAGGCGATTGCCCAGTGTGATTGTGCCAGTTTTGTCCAACACCAAAGTATTGATATCGCCGCAAGCTTCGACAGCGCGACCTGACGTGGCGATTACATTGAACTGAGCGACACGATCCATGCCTGCAATACCGATCGCGCTGAGCAATCCGCCAATCGTGGTAGGAATCAGGGCAACCAATAGAGAAACTAAAATCGCGATCGTGGTGGGTGTATTTACATAATTGGCGATCGGCGTAATTGTGGCGACGACAATTAAGAATACCTGAGTTAGAACCGTCAGCAGCACCGTCAAAGCAATTTCATTTGGTGTTTTAGAGCGCTCGGCTCCTTCCACTAGGGCAATCATGCGATCAATAAATCCCTGACCTGGATCAGCTGAAATCTTGATCGTTAATTCATCGGAAACTACGCGCGTACCTCCTGTAACTGAACTGGAAATATCTGTACCAGCTTGCTTGAGAACGGGAGCTGACTCACCTGTAATTGCTGACTCATCGACGGAGGCTAAACCCGCAATCACTTCTCCATCCGCAGGGATCATTTCCCCGATCGCTACTTTGATTAAGTCACCACGCCGCAATTCTGTCGAGCTAGTTGGCTGAATTGTGCCATCGGGCAGCATTTTACGAGCGATCGTGTCCGATCGCGTTGTGCGTAATGAGTCGGCTTGAGCTTTACCACGTCCCTCAGCGATCGCCTCAGCAAAGTTAGCAAATACTACTGTAAAGAAGAGAATTATCGTAATTGAGCCGTTGAGAATCCGCTCCTGATTGGGATCGCCTTGAACTGTTCCAAAGAGATTGGGATCGATCGTAACTAGTAAAGTCACAATTGTACCGACCCAAACCATAAACATGACAGGATTTCGCACCGCAATCTTGGGATTGAGTTTACGGAAAGCATCACGCACAGCCCGTTGATAAAGTCCCACCATTGAGGCTTTGGGCGTATGTTTACGCGAGTCGCGAGTGCCGCTAGGCATCGATTTTAATGAAGAATTGTTCATAGATTTTAGGGAAAAATATTTGGAATATGAATTGACTAGGATCTTCTAAGACCCTCACCCCTAGCCCCTCTCCCAAAAAGGGAGAGGGGAACAAGAAAAATCTCTTACTCCCCTTCTCCCTTTCTGGGAGAAGGGGTTGGGGGATGAGGGCTATCCACCTCTAGCAATCAAAAAAGCTTCAGCTACTGAACCAAGAGCCAATACAGGAAAGAAAGTCAATGCACCCATAATTAAAATCACACCTGCGGTAACGCTCGTAAAAAGAACAGTATCAGTACGCAATGTTCCTGTTGTCATCGCCACAGGTTGCTTACGCGATATGCCATCGGCTAACAGCAATAAAGCAATTAAAGGAATATAACGACCACCTAGCAAGCTAACGGAAGTGCTGAGATTCCACCAGAGCGTATTATCAGCTAGACCTTCAAAGCCAGAGCCATTATTCGCGGCTGCCGAAGCATATTCATAAACCACCTGCGAGAGTCCATGAAATCCTGAATTGCTAATACCAGCTAACTGTTCAGGAAATGCTAAAGCGATCGCACTGGGAATGAGAATAAAAATGGGATGGATTAACAAAATCAAAAAACTCGTCAAAACCACTTCATTCTTCTCAATCTTGCGCCCTAGAAATTCGGGAGTTCGCCCCACCATTAAGCCAGTCACAAATACTGCCAAAATCGAATAGGCAAATAGATAAGCAGTTCCCGTTCCCTGTCCACCCCAAATAATTTGCAGAAACATATTCGATAAAGTTATAAAGCCGCCGCTTGGCATTAGGGAATCATGCATGGAGTTAACCGCACCCGTCATCGTTCCCGTTGTCGTCACCGCAAATAATGCTGACTGCGCCCAACCAAAGCGAACTTCTTTTCCTTCTAGATTAGGACTTTGCGAACCTAATACTGCATTTACTAAAGGATTGCCCTGATATTCGCCAATGGCAGCTACAGCAATAAAAATGACATAGAGAATAAACACCATGCCAAAAATCAGCCATGCTTGCTTGCGACTATTGGCAATTTCGCCATAGGCAAAAATCAACGCTGAAGGTATGGAAATCATTGTCAAAATCTGAATCAGATTTGTGAAGCCATTGGGATTCTCAAAGGGATGGGCAGAATTAGAACCAAAAAAACCGCCGCCATTTTCGCCGAGTTGCTTAATGATCTCAAAATGTGCCACAGGACCGATCGCGATCGCCTGACTGATATTTGCATCTTCTAAAGTCGGGACAATCACAGGTGCTGATAAGGTTTCGGGTACACCTGCGGCGATAAATATGATTGCCCCAATAATGCTAATTGGTAGGAGGATTCTGGTAATCGCCTGCGTGAGATCTTTATAGAAATTGCCAAGCGATCGCCCAGTTAAACCTCGAATAAAGGCGATCGCCACCGCGATACCTGTCGCGGCTGAGGTGAAAAATAGAAATCCTAAACCCAGCATCTGGGTAAAGTAGCTGAGGGCTGTTTCTCCAGAATAATGTTGTTGATTGGTATTGGTAATAAAGGAAATCGTCGTATGTAAAGCGAGATCCCAACTAGGAGCGCTCAAGCCTGTCGGATTTAATGGTAATGCTCCCTGAAATATGAGCATCAGAAATAGCATGATTGCCATTACCAAATTGCTATACAAAATTGAACGGGCATATTGCCAACCTGTCATTTGCATTTGAGAATTAACTCCACTGAGAGTAAATATCAAACTCTCCAGTGGGTTAAAAACTCTATCCAGTAAAGTCTTTTGTCCTAAGAACACTCTTGCGATGTAGCGCCCAAAAATCGGGGCGATCGCTACAATCAGCACCAGCGTAATGCCTATCTGAATCCATCCTTGTAGCATGGAAATTTCTGCTTCCTTTTGAGTCGATGAAGTATCAAGCAATTGCTGTGATAGTCAAATCATCAACCTATTTCTCTACTCTGACAAGGTATATCTTTTTGTTTAGAATGCTTGTGCTTACTTAAGTATAGGTTTTAAACACTTTCGAGATTGCGCTGTTTAGATAGCGTTTAGATGGTGTTTAGTTAGCGATCTTCTATACATCTCATGATCAAAGTAACAGTTGATCATTATCTCTTCTAGCCTATTTGTCTTTAATTAGAAAGTTTCCACTCATTGGCTGTTAGATAGGATATAAAATGGTAAATATAGTTTGCTAAAGCGTTATGAGGATTTACATCTGTGATCATCAAAGAGTTAGAACAGCAACTTCTTGCACTCAGACCTAGTGAAAAGGTGCAGGTGATCCAGTTACTTGCTCAAAGTCTGGGTAGCAATTGGCAGGGAATAGAGAAAACGCCTAGAGTTTGCGGTGGTCATGCTTGCATTGCGAATACAAGAATTCCTGTTTGGGTACTGGTAGAGGCTCGCCGTCTTGGATATAGCGATGTTGATTTGTTAACGAGCTATCCAACGATTACGGCTACAGATTTAGCAAACGCTTGGGTATATGCGGCGGCACATACGGATGAGATGGATTTGCTGATCGAGCAGAATGAGGCTGCTTAGGAGATGGCACGTTTTTACGCGGATGAGCAGTTTCCTTTTCAGGTTGTGGAATTGCTGCGAAATTTTGGTCATGATGTTTTGACAGTGCAAGAAGCGGGAAATGCCAATCAACGAATACCTGACGAGCAAGTGTTAGCGTTTGCTGTAGGTCAAGAGCGCTCTATTTTGACTATCAATAGAATTGACTTTATCCGTTTGCATCGTCGTGATGATGAGCATTTTGGGATTGTGGTTTGTACGAATAATCGTAATTGGGAACAGTTTGCGACACGGGTTAATGATGCGGTAATAGCAGAGGGATCGTTGCAGAAGAAGTTGATTCGAGTAGTACGTCCGTCTGTATAAATTAGCGATCGCCTATTCATTTCATTGGTAAAATCGCCTCTTGCTTGTTGATAGGTTTATGAATATGGCGATCGCTTGAAAGTATTAGAATAGTTGAAACAAATCGCAATTACAGCAATTACTACAATGACTAAATATAGCCAGTTTCCTAGCGATGAAGAACTAGAAACGCTCTTAGAAGAAGAACCTGTGTACAGTGTGTATTGGGATAGTGAATCGATTGGGGCTGGTGCTGATCTTGAGCAGGTATATCGTTGGGGCGATAAATATATTGTTTCTCTCAGCAGTGACGAAAATATAACGGTATATTCATCACTGTTAGAGGCTATCGAAAGGAATGATCTCTTCAATGTCGGCGATGCAACAAAGAAGATCGATAGCTCAGAGTTGTCCTCAGAGGAAATTGCTATTCATCTTAAAACATTAGAACAAAATCCTTACAAACTTCTAATAAACAGTGAGCTTTGGCAATACCAAAAAACAGGAAAGTTTTCTAAGTTATAAAATTTCTTGCATAACAAACTATCGACAACGGGGTCTAGCTTCTCGATCTTTTTTATCAACTGAAACAACTTTTATTTTTTCTTGAGTAAGTTCAAAAATTGCCCGTTGTCCAAACCTTTCCGCTAACTTACAAGCATCTTCTTGGCTCATACCTTCAATGGCAAAACTATTCTCAGACCATTTCCTATCTGGAGATTCGCCGACTACTTCCTCAAATTTTAGTTTGCGAGATTCCAAAATATCACAAAGAGCAAGATGTCTTCTTGTATTATCATCATCTGACAAAACTTCTTCTAAGGGATTAGCTGCTGATATCACATAGATAGGATAATTCATTGGTAAATTAGGCATAGCATTAGTTCCAGCCCAAATTTCTCTAATATTTATTAACTTGCCAATCTCTTCAGTTTCTGTAAGCTTGACAACATGAGTTTCAACAAACTTATTCCATACGTCATCCCTATCATTGATTAACTCTCCAATTTTTTTCAATAAAGAATCAATCTTTTCGATATAGTCAGTAGCCTCTTCTACACTGCCAGCCTTAGTTAGAAGACTACGACCATGAGCAAGAGCGTTTCGTAGCTCTACCATGAAACCTGTATCGTTATCAAACTGAGAGTTTTTTGAGCCAAATCCTAATTTGGATCTTAACGTTTTTGCCTTTTTGACTCTATTAATTATAATACTAAAGCTCTCGCCATGTTCTATTGCAGCATCAGGCATTGGATCACTGGTGTATGATCCCAAAAGTCTTCTGAGTCCAGCTTCTAACATCAGAAGATGAGATAACAAGTAAAAAGATACTACAGGCTTAGCCAAATCTGACCGAGTAACTATCCCCTGTAAGTCATCATCAGTGCCAACAAAAAACCACCCACTTGCACTTAGTTCTTTTAGAGCATCTTTAATAAAAATATTTTTATTAACAAATTTATTAGAGTCTATTTGTTTCATCCGATTTGCAATAGCTTCCCCGTCGCTAAGATCTTGAAGATCTTTTTCTCTATCAACAAACCAAGATTTCTTACCATCTTTTTCCACAGGAACAATATCAAAATCATTCGCTTTCATCCAAGCACGCACTTCTACAGCAGGCTCTTGTGAATTGACATATTTCAACTCATCGCTCATCGTTGCAAAATGCTCAATGTGAAGTGCATTTGCCAATTTGTCTAAATCTTTAAAATATTTAAACATGATTATCTCCAGTAGTTAATGAATATTATTTTCGTGAAGTAAATCTTCTAAATCTTGCTGCATTAGTTGTGAAAGACGTTTGCTTGGAGTTTTTTCAATCTCTAGTACAAGGTTTACTGCCTGCTTGTGCCATTCTTCCCCTAGATTGGGACAAGAGAATTCATCACGAGGTTTGTCCATCCGCCCCATAGCGGCTATAAAGCCTGATTTTGCTGGCAAGTTCCGCTCAACTAAACATTCAGTTCCGCAGATATTGCATTCTAATGATTTATAAGCATTTGGCTCAGTAACAAAAAGCCCATATCCTTGAGTTGCCATATATCCCCTTTGGTTGAGACTTGGGATTTAATCATAACAATATACCTACACATCAACAAAATTATCTTGTATATCAAGGAGTCTTTTCGCATTTTATGAGCATACAAAAAACAAACCGTGTGACGATCGCTGTTTGTGATGATGAATAGGTGATCGCTGGTTGTGGGCGATTCATGATATTTGTTGAATACCTATAATTGAGGAGTGACATAACGTGCTTTCAGAAGCGCAGTTAAAAAAATGCTTTCTAGTTTGTCAAAGCCTATCAAGTATGTATTTACCCATTTATCTCGTCAGATTTGATTCACGATATAATGCTATTTACATTCTCGCAGGCGAAGAAACAGAAGTATTGATTGGTAGTAACGGCGAAATAGTGGAGATATAGAGATGATCCAGCCTGATTACAAACAAATGACTCGTACCGAACTACGGGAATATATGTTAGCTCACCGTGATGATGAGCAAGCCTTTCACACCTACATGGACAAAGTTCAGCAAGAAGCAGTCAAAACTCCAATCAATGATGAAGTAATCGCCGATCCCCAAAAATTTGCTACTTTCATTGAACAAAATAAACAACGCAAACAGCAAGAAGCTACAGTACAACCAACCAATTCATTTAGCCAAAACTTTCACAGCACTGTCTATGGTGTCGCTGGTCATGTTGCAGGCAACCAAGTCATTAACGCCCAGCAACAAGGTCTAGCAAGTGCCGCAATGGAAATACAAGCACTTTTGACACAACTCGCTCAAGATTACCCTGAAGGCTCACCAGAAGAGAAACAAACAGTCGCTAAGATGGAACTTAGACGCAAAGTTAAAGAAGATCCAACTCTTAAAGATCGTTTGCTAAGTGCAATCAAATCTGGTGGTATTGAGACAGTGAAAGTTCTCACAAATAATCCCTTTGTCAGCATTCCAATAGAAACTATCAAAGGTTGGCTAGAAGCAGAACCTCAAAAATAGATATTGGGATTATAGCGATCGCTGATTGTGGGGATGAATAGGCGATCGCTATTTAATTAATTTTTGAGAAAGGCGAATGGTTGTGAGAAATTCTATACGTATAGCTAAACAATCATCACCTTGGCGATCGCCTACATTTTTGATGATTGTAGGATTAATTGGGTTGGTGATTGTTTTAGAATTCTCTACACCGCCCGAATATGTGATGGGGGAGCATCTCAATTAGGCACTGAGTAAATATACTTAGAAGAATAGAAGTAGCCATTGAGATAAGCGCAACGATGTCTCAAAACTTGAGCAACATTGTTTTTATTCCACTGAGCACCCGAAATCTTGACCCGACGACCAATTTGTTTAATCGACGATTCAACTGAGCCAGAGCCAATGGTAAGTCCCTGTTTCTGTAGATAACCATACTCAGGTATACGATGGTGATGATTGCGTAAATAAGCCAGAAAATTGATAAATCGTTTGGATGTACACCCTGCAAATAGGTTAATAGCCTGCTCAACATCACCTTGCCATAGCAAATCTTCTACCTTGTCTAGACGACGCAAAGAACCACCAACAGCGTAAAGATGTTCTTTCAAATGATACCAGTCCAATATTTCAAACCTTTGCTCTGATGGCGCTATGGCTGCAAATAAGTTCCAGATCCCGTCATGCCCATCACCCAAACAAGAGAATATTTCAGCCAATGGTTGTTTTTGTACCCAATCAACCAAACCTTGGTTATCGAGAAAATAAGCTGCTATTGTTCCTTGAGCATTTACGGCTTTGTAATCTTTCCACTCACACTTTTTTCCTTTCTCAGTTCGCAATCTCACTTTACCGCCATCGATACTCATTTCTTCAACGGTTTTGGTGATGCTCATCTCTGGAAATTCCTGTTTCTGGACTAATCTCTGTTGGCTGCTATGGCTAATCTTGATTCCTGTTAATTCGGCAATATTTGCTTCCGTTCTGGCGTATGACTCACTGGCACTTACCAATAGGCAGCATTTTTCTAGTTGGGGACTCAATCTCGCTCTTGCTTTTACTTGCAACTTCTTTGCTTGCTTGCTCTTCAGTTTGAGTTCACCAATGCAGCTTTTTAGTTTTCTTTCTTTCCCTGCTTTTGTCCCACTGCTTTTTTCGACAAAAAAATTCCCACGTTTGGGCTGACATTTTCTAGCATTTGCTCCCGTACCGCTATTTCTATTCCTTCTAGTGTTTTCAATTGCTCAGCATCTTTTGCTTCTGCATTACGATACAAGATTTCTGCTATCTCTCTGGTGCAGGCTTCGAGTCTTTCTTTTTCTTCTGGTGTCATTTGCTTTGACTAGATAACTTTTTTCTATTTTATCTCTCTTTTGCCTTAAGTATTTCTACTCAGTGCCTAATTGAGATGCTCCCAAAGTTAGTGAACTACCACTGCCTGGCTTAGCTCGTTTGATGGCTAACCCTAAAAAAAATTTTCGCTTTTGAGCCGATAGGTCTTTAATTAACATAAAAATTTTCAATTTCTGTAAAGGCTTTCGCTCACGGATTTCAGGAGTCAATGGTCTCCAAATACCAGAGATTTTGAGGTTGACTAGGGGGCAATATGCCTGCCTAGCATAAATGCTTCTGCTGCCTTGACTCCAATCGTAGCACTACACTGTCTAATAATTGATTGCGATTGCCCGGCACTTCTACAATCACTAATGCCGCATAATCCTCGCCCACCTTTTGTCTATCAATTGCAATTATTTGTAACTACTCAGGCTAAAGATTTAATTCAAGCTAAAGATTTAATAATATTTTCCAAGAAGTAATCAAGGAAGAAGTAGGATTTGAAGAATAAAGCCAGAGCGAATCGTAATCGAGATGAAAGAGAGTCCACCAAAGCAAAG
>JADBWH010000134.1 GCA_020404105.1 Pseudanabaena sp. M53BS1SP1A06MG
AGATCTAACATGTTCGTCTTCATGGTTTTATCTTCTTTCTTAGTCTTAGCTTGGTTTCGGCAAAGCAATTACTCTCAAACCTATTTCCAGTATACATTCTCACTCGTTTCTTCGGACGCTTTCTATCTGCGTAAGGTGAGTAAATAAGATATCAAAAGAGATATCGATCGCCTTAACGATCAGCAACTAAAACAAATAGGACAATTAGACTTTGAAGCGATCGCCAGACTAGAAAGCGTTGTACTGTTTACACTTGGCTATACAAACTGATGAAATCATGAGTGAACTGCGCGATCGCCTCAAGCAACTGAGTCAAGCCATCACCCTAGACTACATCTTTGCCCTCTTCCGTGAAAGTGAAGCAAGAGCGCAAAGAATATCAGCGAACTTCTCAACAAGCATTCGAGCAGTATCGTCAAACTGCTGAACGAGAAATGGCTGATCTATTTCTGATTCAACCCACAGGTGACTCTGTAATTATTGTGAATAGTCAAAACTTTGAATCAAGCCCACATTCCGCTCGTAATGGAAGCCTAAAAGTATTTAAAACGAGACAATGAGGGTTTCAGCGATTTTCTGGAAAATTAATGACAGTGATTTCTATTAGTGCATAATTATTTCAATTATTAAGACAGTGATATTTTTGCGATCAAAGCTCAAAACACTGATTGTGTAAGGATTTGTTTTCTAAATACTTTTTTCAGTAAAATAAGAGCGGAACGTGGGTTGAAAGAGAGTATGACCAATATTATTGACATCATTAAGGCGGATTACGCCAAATTTCCCCAAGCGCAAACCTATAGCATCTATAGCGAAGATGTCTATTTTAAAGATCCTGTCTACAACTTTCGCGGGATTAAGCAATATCAAAAAATGATTGGATTTATTACCTTTTGGTTTAAAAACCTCAAGCTCGAACTCCATGACATCTCCCGTACCGATAATCTGATCACTGCAAATTGGACAATGAGTTGGGATGCCCCATTTCCATGGAAACCTCGCATTAGCGTGACGGGATGGAGTGACCTCACCCTTGGCAACTTTACCGATCTATCAGGCGATCGCGAATTAATTATTTCCCACATCGACTATTGGGAATGCAGCAAATTTGATGTAATTAAGCAACATTTTCGATTTTTACGGTAGTCGATCTCCCTAAGCTTAAGTGCTTCGGGGATATCTCAATATAACCACTTTAGCGATAGTACTTTATGCTGATGTAATGCTAATCATATATAAGATAAGTTAAACTATGAGTGAATTTCTTTAATTCACCATTTTAGAAATTAGTATTTATGCAAAAGCAACTTAAAACCCTCATTTTATAGTAGAGGCAATCCATGAATTGCCTCTAAATTTAGCCTTTTTGCGTAAACCCTAAGATCTATCCGTACGGGTAACATTAAAACTTAGAAATCATTGCTATTGCTACAGGTTAAATAAACATGATTAGAACGATAGAAATATTGATTTATAATACTTCTGCTATCCTAATTCTGGTTTTTTATATGGCAATCCTAAATGGTTTATGGAAGAGCGATCCTTCAGATGTGCTCTTCCATAAACCCAAAAATCCACAAATGATTCAGGATTGCTATAATTTTCTAATATAGCAATTATATAATGCTTTCTTAGTAAATTATTTAATGTTAAGCAAATAAATTCTGTGCCAAACAAACAAGTTATAAACATCTATATGGAAATTTATTAACGATGATACTAGTTACAGTCGGCACTGAGCAGTATCCATTCAATGCATTAATGGATTGGATTTGTCTGTTAATGAAAGAGGGGATCATTAATGAAGAAGTCACTATCCAATATGGGGCATCAACTCGCTTGCCTGACAATGTAAATGTCAGCAAAGTAATGCCTGAAATCCAATTCAAGAAAAGCATTGAACAAGCAAGCGCCGTGATTGCTCATTGTGGGGAAGGGACAGCGCTATTACTGGAAGAATTTGATAAGCCTTATATCTTAGTACCCCGTACCGCCCAATTTAATGAGCATGTTGACGATCATCAAATAGAAATGGCAGATGATCTGGAAAATCAAGGCATACTCATCGCCCGATCACCTGCTGATTTAGTGAAATTTCTGAAATTGATTACGATACCCCGCAATTCTCCTAGTTTTGGCGAAGATAGTCTACTATGCGAATATCTCAGTGATCGCTATCCTAGCCAAGACTATCGCAACATCATGCTGGTCTGCTCATCGGGTGGACATTTCAAAGCAATGCAGGGCTTAAGTGAATATTGGCAGCAATTTGAGCAACGCGATTGGATCACCTTTAAAACTGGCACGACCCAATCAGAACTTAAGGGTGAAAAAGCCTACTGGGCAAATAGCCCCACCAATCGCAATCTGCCAAACTTAATCCGTAACCTACTATTAGCCATTAGCGTATTTTCTAAAAAGCGTCCTGCATTGACAATTTCGACTGGTGCTGGGGTTGCTGTCCCTTTTTTAGTTGCTGCCAAATATTTATGTAGAAGTCAAGTCGTTTTCATCGAATCCAAAACCCGCATTCGTGATTTGAGTCTTTCGGCAAGGTTGCTACGTTCCTTGAAAGCTTTAGACCTACTTGTCGTCCGTTCAGAAGCAATTGCAAACCGTTATCCTGAGTCAGTCTATATCCCTACAGGCAATGATCAATCATCATTAAAATCAGGTTTATCCAATGTCCAAATTACGAGTTTTCAAGATACCGCTTTAATCAGTACCCCAAAAAACATCTTTAACCCCGAAGCGCGAAGATTCAAAGAAGACTTTCGGGAATTATGCCAAGAAGATGAGAGCTTTCGCAAAATCATTATTGATATGTCCAATACTGAGTTCATAGATAGCTCAGGCGTTGGCGCATTAATATCCTGTTTAAAAATCCTGCGCCAAACTGATATTCAATCGGGTAAAGTCGAAGCAACGGAATTAGTTCTATGGAGTGTGAATCCACAGGTGATTTCGATTTTAAAAATGACCAATCTCGATCACATTTTTTATATTGAGCCATCTACACGCACAAACCGCTTATCAAGTAGAAAAATTCAAAGCTTGGAGAAAAAACAATTTCATCGCCTTACCCAATTTTTTTATCGCCTCTATCACTTGCTAATTAGCATTCCCATTCTATGTACGATTGCGTATATGATGTATTTTCTTTATCCTACGATCAAGATAGATCCGAGGATACCCGTACATCCCTCTGTACGCAGTTTCCCGAAGCGCATCATGGATATTTTGGGTTCATTAATTGGGCTAAGCATCACTGCAATCTTATTTATCCCCCTTGCGATCGCTATTAAATTAGAAAGTCCTGGCTCAGTACTATTTAAGCAAAAACGAGCCGGACTAATGAGCAAACCTTTTAGCATCTGGAAATTTCGCACCATGGTCAAAAATGCTGAAATACTCAAATCAACAGTGACCAATCAGATCGCTGATTCTGCCAATTGTAAAGATGCAGATAGTGGTAAGTTCTTTAAGAATAGTAACGATCCACGAGTCACAAAGGTAGGTCGAATTCTGCGTAAAACTAGCTTGGATGAGCTTCCGCAATTTTTTAATGTCTTGGTAGGTGATATGAGCCTAGTGGGAACAAGACCGCCTACTTTTAATGAAGTTGGACTCTATGAGCTAGAGAATGAATATACCGGTGCCAAAATG
This sequence comes from Pseudanabaena sp. M53BS1SP1A06MG, assembly GCA_020404105.1. Classification (GTDB taxonomy): domain Bacteria; phylum Cyanobacteriota; class Cyanobacteriia; order Pseudanabaenales; family Pseudanabaenaceae; genus Pseudanabaena; species Pseudanabaena mucicola_A. Next base: position 3,667 of record JADBWH010000134.1, read on the forward strand.
ACAGAATGGAGTCGTCTCGATGTCAAACCGGGGATGACTGGTGTATGGCAAGTGAATGGTCGATCTAGCGTCAAAAGCTTTGAAGAAGTAATGGAGTTTGACTTAGCATATAAACAAAAGTGGAGTTTGCAATATGATCTTCTGTTAATCTTCAAAACGATCACTGTTTTATTTAATCGTAAAAATAGTGCTGTCTAAAAATGGATAAGATGGGCAATCAATTTGGCACAAAATTTAAACTCGCTTCGATGGGCAAGGACAACTGGAGCCACCTTAGATTTTGGGCAATCTGCATGACTGCCACGCTGTCCATACATTTTATAGACTTTCTTGCAGCCAACCCAGCCATAGCATTGCCCTTATCCCCCGGTGATCGCATCAGGATCCTCATTCCTGAAGGGGAGTTATTTAGTGGTGTTTACGAAGTCAACATCGATGGCAATATTCAAGTTCCCTATCTTGATCCTCTACCAGTCAAAGGGCTAGAAATAGCCGAAGTCAAGCAAAAAATTTATCACACATTGATTGATCGTAATTTCTTTCAGCCTAAATTTTTGCAAGTCAATGTCAGTATTTTGCAATGGGCTTCCATTCAAGTAAGCGTTTCTGGTGCAATTTTTCAGGCAGGTCGAGTGTCCATAAACAATCGATCTGCGGAGGAACGTAACTTACAGCAAAATCAGTTATCAGGGGATAATCCTCCAGAGCGTTATCTGACAGCGGCTTTGCGTGGAGCAGGTGGCGTTACTCCAATGGCAAATGTTAAAGAAATTCGGGTGATCAGAAATGGTCTAGAGCGAATTGTCGATCTAGCTGGCATATTTACAGGTGAGGAAATCGAGGACGTAGCCTTGATTGCTGGCGATCGCGTAATTGTACCTGAGTTACCTCAACAGCAGAACAGCTTAGTCCGACCTTCTCAAATTACACCGCCTGGGATTCGGGTATTTCTATCGAATTTAACAACTCCTGCACCTGGTAGTGTCAAGTCCGACGGAACCGGCTTTCCCTATGGGGCAAGATTTTCTCAAGCAGTGATTTCTGCTAACTGCGTTGGTGGTATATCGTCCACTAATGCATCCCGCAGAGCCGTATTAGTTCGCACTGATCGCCAGACAGGAGCGACTAAGGTTTTTGAGCGCGATGTTGAGCAAATCATCCGTAGTTCTACCGATGACATCAATAATCCTTTCCTCATGCCCGAAGATAGCGTTGGTTGTTATGACTCTACTGTGAACGACGTAAGGGATGTTGTGCGAACAATTACCGATGTTCTCTTGAACCCCTTTAATTTGTTATTTAAGTGAGGGAAATAAGTATGTCAACCAATCGACGCATACAATCTCTACCTATAGCAAGTAGCCCTGACGAGCATCCTTTAGAGAAGAAAAACAAGTATTGGCGCTATGCAAGATATGCTGCGATCGGCTTAGCTACTAATGCGGCTTTATGGGGTATTACATTATTCTATCTCAAAACAACAAAGCCAGTCTATACTAGCAGTTGGGCAGTGATTGTCCCAGGGGCTGGTTCGGGGGTGAGTGTCAATTTGCCTGAAATCGGACAAGCCAGTTCATCCAGTAGCTCTCCCTTTGGCAGTACTTCTATGGATCCTAGAGCGAATTATCAATTTCTGGTTACCAATGAGGCGGTTTTAGAAGATGCTGCAGATCAGTTGAAGATTCCCCTCAAGCAACTGAGCAAACCGAAGGTCAAACTAGTGGATAACACTTCGATTATGGAATTTGAAGTTACAGGTCCTACAGCCAGGGATGCCCAATTGCGAGCACATGCTATTTATGATGCCCTCCAGACGAAATTGAGTCAATTGCGGTTAGAGGAGGTTGCCAAGCGTGCACAGGGAAGTCAAGCAACCTTAACCTCCACAAGGGAAAAGCTACAACAAGCCCAAAAGACTCTTTCCGAATATAAAGCTTCATCGGGGCTCAGTTCTGGCGATCAAGTGAAGGATCTGTCAAACAACATCGAACAACTTCGCAAGCAAAGGGCGGAAAGCTATGCTCAAGTCCAACAGTCCACCACCCGTTTAGCGCAACTATCCTCTGCTCTCGATATCACTGTTCCTGAAGCCGCCAATGCCTTTCTCCTCCAAGCCGATCAGTTATTTCAGCAGAATTTAAAGGATTACAATGAATCTAGTTCCACGTTGGTAGTTTTAAAGGCAAAGTGGGGGGATAACCATCCTTTAGTGATCAAGGAAGCGGCGAGAAGAGAATCAGCTCGTGCGGCAATGCTGGATCAGGCTAGTTCTCTGTTAGGACGCAGGGTTAATCTTGCAGTTCTTCAGCAACTCAGTATTAAGAGTGAATCTGGCTCTAGTCGCGAGAGTCTATTTCGCGATTTAGTGGCAATCCAGACAGAACAGCAGGGCATAGTTGCTCAAACTGAAGCTCTGAGCAATCAAATTGAAGAATTAGAAGCACGCTTAAAAATTATCGTTCAGAAACAATCAAAGCTAGATAATCTGCAACGAGAAGTACAAATTGCTGAGGCAGTTTTCGCTTCCACCTTAGCAAAGTTAGACCTTGGTAAGTCTGATATTTTTATCTCCTATCCCATCACTCAATTACTAGCAGAGCCAAACCTGCCCGATGAGAAAACTTCTCCTAAACCATCGATTGTATTTGTAGGTGCTGGAGTTGCTTCAATCTTTATTACTACTGGCTTAGGATTGCTGTGGTGGCGCAAAGAAACCGTAAACTACATCAAAGACAAAATCAAGCCAAATCAAACCAATATCCTAGAATCATGAAACCACAAAACTTTGCGGAAAAAGCAATCTGGATCTCCATCATTTGGACCTATGGCTTTTATGCTATTGGTGGTCTCTATATTCTGGGATCAGTATTAGCTTGGATTTTATTTGGATATCTTTGCGTTAAATTATGGAAACAAAATGACGAAACGCCCTTAGAAGAAAGGATTACCATCCCTTGGGGGGTGTGGGTGTGGATCGTGAGCATGTTAGTAATGCAGGTCGCTCTCGTTATGGGGCATCTAGATTTCAATATGAGCTTAAGCGAAATCATTAAATCGACAATCGGATGGGCAAAGGGATGGGCTTTATTAGCTCTATATCCATTGATTGGTTGTTTAAACATTAGACCGCAGCTAATGTACCGCGCAGCCTCTCGTATCTGTGCCTTTACCCTCGCAATTTCCATACCCTTTGTTCTCGCCTTTTATATCCGTTTACCTCAGAAGCTTTATGTCTCACCACTTAGAGCCGTGGGAGGACCTGGTCCAGACTTTTTTGAGGTGATGCTATACGAAATCGATCCAGGGGAGAAGAAACCAAGATGGCGTTTATTTACGCCTTGGGCTCCAGCTCTCGGATTTATGGCAAATATTTATTTCTTTATGATCCTGCGGGAAAGCGATCGCAAGTTACGTTGGCTAGGCATAGCAGGTTGCCTTGTGATGTGTCAGATTTCGGCATCAAGGCTAGCTCTCATTGCCATGCCTGCGGTTTGGCTAATCACATTACTGCTCTCTAAACTCAGTCGTCCGATGACCATGATTGGCTTAGGGATTGTCAGCTTTATTAGTAGTATCACCTTAAATGAAATTTTAGAAGCGATCGAAACCTTCAATGAGAAATTTACTGCAGCAAGGAAAGATTCTTCGAGAGTGCGGGCGGCTCTGGGTAGAATTGCTAAGTATCGTTGGGAAAAGGAAGCGCCAATCTGGGGACATGGTGTTGTCGAAAAGGGACCTCACCTTGTTGAGTATATGCCTATCGGATCTCATCACAGTTGGTTTGGGTTGCTCTTTGTTAAAGGGATTGTCGGCTTTTTGGCGCTAGCATTACCGATGGCTTGGAGTTTTGGAGATTTGACGGTCAAAGCCCAAAAAAGTGAATCTGCACAGGTGGGATTAAGTATGGTTTTAGTTCTAATGTTCTACACCTTTGGCGAGAATCTGGAAATTCTTGCCTATCTGTTTTGGCCTGGGCTAGTAATGATGGGAATTGGATTTAATGCTAAAGATCGCATCCAAGAAGCTAACCCATTGGTTGTAAAACAGTTACAGGAGGTTGCTAAACTTTAAGCCCTTATGACATTGCCAAGCAGCCGCCAACGCCACGTTCAAAATTCTCGCAAAATTCTTATAAATATACCTATAGACAGTAATGTTAGAACAAAAACAAAAACCGATAGAGAGTTGCGGCGCTTTGCGTCGCAACTCTCTATCGGTTTTTAGAATGGCTACAGCTATAACAAAATCAAAGGAGAAAAGACATGAGACCTAAAGTTTTAAAACTGTTGAGCGATCGTAATCTCGGTGGAGTCAATAAGACTATGGAAGGTCTAATTAATTCACCCCTAGGCGAAAAGTTTGAATTTGTGACTGCCAATGTCAGTGAAGCACAAACGGCTTTGCGATCGCTGAAACCGGATATCGCCATCTTTCACGATCCCTGTAATTGGCAAAATCTTATCTCTCTATGGAAGATTGCGAGACAGACTCGTTTAATCATTCACGATCACCATTACTCCAAGGGATTTGAAGACTACAATGTACCTTCTAAATCTCGCTTTCGACTGATGTTGCAACTTACCTATGGCACTGCTCACCGTGTTGTTGCCGTCTCCCACGCTCAGGGGCAGTGGATGCGAGAATATAATCTCGTTAAGGCTAAAAATCTTTCTGTGATTCAGCAATCCCCACCGATTGCCAAATTTTTAGAGCTTGCCCCAAAACCATGCGATCGTCCTTTAGTCTTGGGTAGTTACGGTAGATTTAGCCAACAAAAAGGATTTGATCTTCTATTACGGGCTATGCAGCGAGTTCCATCGAATCAAGTTCAACTGCTATTAGGTGGTTATGGCTCCGATGAGACAATGCTTAAACAGATCGCTCAGGGCTTAGGAAATATAAAATTTTTGGGAACCATTCGTGATGTCCCAGCATTTCTATCCCAATGTGATGTTGTGGTTATTCCTTCACGGTGGGAGCCTTGGGGCAATGTTTGTTTAGAAGCAAAAGCTGCTGGCAAACCCGTTATCGTCACTGCTGCAGATGGTCTAGTCGAGCAGATCGAGGCTTGTGGACTAGTCGTACCTGTGGAAGATCCTGAAGCTTTAGCCAAGGCAATTATCCAAGTTGCCTCACTCTCCGATACAACTCTCGCTAATTGGGGACAAAGCGGTCGTCGCGCCGTTAGTTCGGCAGGAAGTAAATATGTAGAAGCCTGGGAGTCAATACTTTGGGAAGTTTTAGCAACATAATAGGATCTTGATGATCATAACTATGAAAGCGAAAATTATTAATTTAATCAGCGACGAGCGGATGGGAGGGATTAAAACTAGTCTCAGTAGTTTGATGGATTCACGACTAAAGGAACGGTTTGAATTTGCGATCGCGTCATTGCACCGTGCTAAGGCAAGTATTCGTAACTTTCAACCAGATATTATTCTTGTCCATGATGCTTGCTCTTGGAAGATATTACCTCGCCTGTTAGTACTTAAATTTCTGAAGCAAAAGTCAAAGTTGATCATCCAAGATCACCATTATTCTGCCGCTTTTGAACGATCACAAGTACCTTCTCTATCAAGATTTCGACTGATGTTAAAGCTCTGTCATTGGTGTGCTGATCGCGTACTAGTAGTTTCTCATGCTCAGGCAGCATGGATGCTCAAACATCAATTAGTCAGACGCTCCAAAATAACCACCATTCAGCAAGGGCTCAACTGTGATCGTTTTTTAGGACTTCCTCTCAAGCCAATCACAAAGCCCTTGATTTTCGCTGCCTATGGAAGATTTGATGCTCAAAAGGGATTTGATATTCTACTACAATCATGTAAGTTAATTCCTCAAATTGACTTCCATTTAAAAATAGCAGGCTATGGTTCTGATGAAGACCTATTAAAGCGATTAGCAGAAGGCAATCCTAAAGTTCAGTTTGTCGGCAAGATTGATGATGTGCCATCCTTCCTTGCGGATTGTGATGTGGTGATTATTCCTTCACGATGGGAGCCTTGGGGCAATGTCTGTCTAGAAGCCAAGGCAGCAGGTAAACCAATTATTGTCAGTGCCGTTGATGGTTTAGTTGAGCAGGCTCAGGGAATAGGGCTACTTGTGCCACCTGACAATCCACAGGTTTTGGCACAGGCGATCGTCCAGATCTGCGAGATGTTACCAGAAGACCTGAGCGCTTGGGGAATCAATGGTAGGGAATCAGTGAGAAATGCTTGGGATCAACACTTAACCGCATGGGAGGCTTTATTGTGTCAGCTTTTGATAAATTAATCGATACGATCAAACAAAAACTCGCCAGCCGATTTCTCCGCAATTTGGGGTGGTTAGGTTTGTCCGAACTCTTCATTCGCATTTCACGATTAGCTGCGACGATTGTCCTAGCGCGACTACTCTCTAAATATGACTATGGTTTAGCGGCGCTAGTCTTGACCACCAACGAGTTTATAAATGTATTTACCCAGAATGGAATTTGGGACAAGTTGATTCAATCCGATGAAAGCGATTTAAAGCAACTTTGCCAAACCGCCTATTGTCTCAATTGGATCGTCTGTGGTGCTTTATTTATTACTCAATGTCTGATTTCCGTACCCGTTGCTTGGTTTTACAAAGATAACCAGATTATTCTGCCAATTTGTATCATGGCGTTGGTTTATCTGATGATTCCCATATCCCTAGTACAGGCTTCCTTAACCCAACGAGAAAACCGCCTCCACGTGATGGCTCTAGCTAACGGACTGCAGGTTTCCTTTGATAATATCTTGACCATTATTCTCGCTTTTTGTGGCTTAGGAATGTGGGCGATCGTCTTACCCAAGGTAATCGTGGGCCCAATCTGGGTAATCGTGCATTACTTCAATAATCCTTGGCGACCATCACGACAGTTTACCATTGTCAATTGGCAGGAAATTGTCCGCTTTGGGCGTAGCATTTTAGGAGTGAAACTAATGAATACCCTAAGAAATAATCTTGATTACTTAATTGCAGGCAGATTTATCGGTGTAGAAGCATTAGGGATTTATTACTTTGCTTTTAACGCAGGATTGGGAATTAGCATGAGTGCGATTAATGCTGTAGATTCGGCTTTGTTCCCGCACCTATGCGCCGCCCGATCCGATCCAGCCCAGTTTAAAGAACGCTACTTCAGTAGTCTCAAAACGATCGCTTGGATTGTCTTCCCACTTGTCCTTTTGCAATCCATTTTTGCCCCAATTTATGTACCGATTATATTTGGACAGAAATGGCTCCCTGCGATTCCCATTTTAATCTTGATTTGTCTGTCGGCAATTCCACGCCCCTTTGCCAATGCTGCCTCAAAAGTTTTATGGGCTTTGAACAAACCTGATTGGGATCTACGCTGGAATATGTTCTTTACGTCATTCTTTGCGATCACCCTATTGATTGGTGTTAATTGGAATATTATTGGCGTAGCTGCTGCTGTCCTGATTGCCCATGTGATCGCCTTACCTTTGTATTCTCTATGGGTAACGCGTAACATCTCGAAAGTTATGCTCAAGCCATCGGAGGTGCAGCCATGAGTGATAGTTTGACACTATCCGTAGTCATGCCCGCCTACAACGCAGCCAATTTCATCACCCAAACTATAGAATCAGTTCTCAATCAGACTTTTACGGATTTTGAGCTTTTGATCATTGACGATGGGTCCACCGATAACACCCTAGAGATTGCCGAGCAATATGCCCAGCGTGATCGCCGTATTCAAGTTCTATCGCATGTCAATCAAGGAGTGTCGGCTACCCGCAACCGAGGCGTAAAAATTGCTAAAGGAAAATTGATTGCTTTTCTTGATGCGGACGATATCTGGCTCAATGACAAATTAGCCGCCCATCTCCAACATTTCGCCAACAATTCCAACCTCGCAGTTAGCTTCAGTCGGGTAGAATTTATCAGTTTTACAGGAGAATTCACGGGGCAAATTTCTACTTCTCGTCTCATTAACCTCAAACCCGAAGATTTTCTCTACGAAAATCCTACTACTACCATGTCCAATCTTGTGGTGCGTGCGGATGTCTTCACACAGGTAGGCGGATTTGCGGAAGACATGAGCTATTCTGAAGATCTTGAATGGCTATTTCGGGTGAGTTGTTATCAGCGACCAGAGAAATCTCCTTGGCAAATTGAAGGAATTAATCGCGTATTGATTGCTTACCGCGCCAGTCCTTCGGGGCTGTCCGCATCACTATATCGAATGGAATCTGGCTGGGATTTGCTAGTTGCCAGAGCGCGAGAATATGCCCCTGATTTAGTCAAACAACATTACAGCATTGCTAGAGCTATCCATCTGCGTTACTTAGCAAGACGCGCCTTTCGTTTAAAGCTGCCACCCCATGTCGGTAGAGATTTTATCAACCGTGCCATCTGTTCCGATTGGCGTATTTTTTTACGCGAACCTCGCCGTACTTTACTAACTATATTGGCAACCTATAGCAGATATAGCACACTGCACTGAATTAAAGAAGAAATTTTTGCAAGTGCGTCTTCGACGCACTTGCAAAAATTTCTTCTTACTCTATTTATTTCTCAGGAGTTGAATATGCCTAAAGTTTCTGTGATTGTTCCTGTTTATAACGTTGAGAAGTATATTGCTGAAACTATTGACTCAGTTTTAGCACAAACCTTTACTGACTTTGAACTAATCATCATTGATGACGAATCAAAAGATAGAAGTATTGCCATCTGCCAAGGAATTGCCGATCCGCGCATTCACATAATCCACCAAAAAAATCGAGGTTTAGCAGGTGCAAGAAATACAGGCATTCGCCATGCCCAAGGTGAATATTTAGCTTTTTTAGATTCCGATGATGTTTGGCGATCGCAAAAGCTCGAAAAGCATGTCCAACACCTAGATGCAAATCCCCCAGTCGGTGTGAGTTTTTGCTGCTCCGAATTTATTGATGATGACAGTCAACCTCTCGGCAATTACCAAGTTCCGAAGCTCAAAGATATTACGCCCGAACTAGTTCTATGTCGCAATCCAATTAGCAATGGTTCCGTTCCCGTGATTCGCAAAGCCGTATTTCAAGACATTGAGTTTACGGCAGATTATTACGGGACAGGAGAGAAATTCTATTTTGACGATCGCTTCCGCCAGTCCGAAGATATTGAATGCTGGCTGCGCATAGTTCTAACTACCAAATGGCAACTCGAAGGTATTGCCGATGCCCTCACCCTCTATCGAGTTAATTCAGGTGGACTGTCGGCAAACATGATGAAGCAATTGGATTCTTGGGAAAAGGTGATCGCGAAAACTCGCGCCTATGCTCCTGAGTTCATGGCACAGTGGGAATCCTTAGCGCGTGCTTACCAATTACGTTATCTTTGCCGTCGGGCAATTCGCAATAAGGATGGGAAATCTGCCATCCAACTGATTAATCGTGCTTTAAAGAGCAATTGGAAAATTTTGATTTACGAGCCACAGCGATCGCTACTGACAATTTTTGCTGCCTATTTCATTTGGATGCTGCCACTCAGTCTATATAACAGCATTGAAAGCTTTGCGATCAAACTAGCAGGTAGAAGCCAAAGTAAAGCGATCACTAAAAGTAAAAGGTGACATACTCTCACCTTAGTGGTGCAGAAAACTCAGAGGGAGTCTCAAGATGAGACAATGGTAACACGAGCAAATTCGATAAGAAAATCTAACTTTTCGCGTTTGGCAATAGAAGCAGAGGCAGGAGGAGGATTAGTTCTAGGTAAAATCTGCAAAAGAGGAAGAGATTTTTGTTGGTAAAGAAGGGTGAGAAGCTGACGGAGACCTAGTTGCAGAAAACTCAATCCACGATGATCATGCCAATCAATGGAAGCCATTTGCCCCAAACGAACCAACATTACGCCAAGAATTACAGCAATCAGGTTAGCAGTGGCAAGGAGCATAAATAAACAGGTAAGAGCCTGAGCATCACGGAGATGGGAGCTAACCACATTAAAAGCCGCCGACTTAATAATCCTTAAAATGGGGTTCGATGCCACCAAAGCGTTTGCCATAGAAAGCAAAAGTCTGTAATGAAGGGGGAATATCGCTAAGGACAGCCCATGAACCGTTAGCCATATCTAGGTTAGCTGTCGCTAAATGGCAATTAACATCACCCAGCACCGTCACATCAGGAACTAGATAAGCTTGCTCTGGGGGAGGTATTAGTTGTTCGATGCGCTTGGTCGTACCTGTTGGTAAAGTTACTAGTAGATCGCTCTTGGCGCGAATTGCCCAAGACCATTGATTTTGCTGTAACCATCGGATTAATTCCCCATGTTCAAACCCACATTCCGCTCGTAATGGAAGGGTAAAATAATTAGAGAAAAGCCAAAAAGAGGAGGCAGGTATTAATACAGAGATGAAAGTAACGAACCTAGAGCATCTAGGGATCGTGGCAGGAATCATCGACGAGATAGGAATC
>JADBWH010000135.1 GCA_020404105.1 Pseudanabaena sp. M53BS1SP1A06MG
CTGGGATTGCTCATACTCAGAAAAATCACATCTTTGCGTGCTTTTTTTCTTTTGTTAAGTTAGAGCGCCTTCGTATCAATACTAAACTCAATCACTTTGCTCTCAAGGCTAAACTCTACTTCAATGCTATTAGGGCTAGTTTCTCTCTTCTTCAAAAACTGTCTGTTCCTTCCACGTAACATCAGTAATATGTGTAATTTCGTTATAGACACGATCAAAAATCTTTCTCAGTAAAATTTTTTCCGCCTCGAATATCTGAGGTTCCATATCAATCTCATCCAAAGAATTGCTATCTAGCAATAGACAACTTTCGCCATCATCCATGAGCCATTCCATTTGTAGTAATTCATCGCGATCGCCCAATTCACTATGAATCGCCTCGCGAAATTCTAGAACCACTTCAGACTCATAGCCATCAATAGGAATATATCCAATTAGTTTCGTCCGATAGCGGGGATTGAAATCAACATCATAACCAAGATTGATTAACGCTTTTTCTACCTGTAAATAAGTAGCCATACTTCGAGGTATCTATAATAACTTTCCTTAAAAGCATACAATGTTATATATATTACTTACAGCAGATAGTTTTCACTTTTTTGTCATTAAACTTAGCCAAATAGGTAGCTAAGCAAAATGTAACGTGAGAAGCCCTAATAATTTACCTAAACATTAGGACTTCCTTATTATGTAGAAATTCTCAATTAAACCAAACTACAAAGTTGAATAGATTGCTACCAAAGGCATTGAGCAACTCAGTCCACACACTCATATCGGTTACTGTTCCTTTCTCAAGATAGGGAGTTGCTGCAGTACCTTGCACCCATGAAACCAGATCAAAAGCTCGCGGCTCAGTAAAAATTTTCATAAAATCAAGAGTTAATTTGGAATCCCGCCAAAATGGGAGATTCTTCTTACCATCTATAATTAAGGCTGTTTCATCAAGAGATTTAAACCAAGATTTGATCATGTTGTCAGTAATGCGAACATCAGGAATAACGGATTTTTGATTGGGATTCGGAAGCCACTCACGATCATTATCGGTTTCTGCAAGAATTGATTTCCAAGACTCACGGCTGAGTCTAATTACTGATTTCAGATGATTGAGAATCGTCATCATTCTCTGTGGTTCTGCTAGTGGAAACTTAGCCAGATGAATTGCTGAAATCAAGTCAAAAAATTCAAATTGATAGTTGCTGTAGTCATCAGGAGATTTGTGGCGACTAGTTAGCAAAAATTTATGAGGAGTATCAACATTTTGGAAGAACAAATGAGCGCAGGCTGCAAATAGCTCACGACTATCGTAGGTACGCAAAAACTCAGCGATCGCACCTAAAACATGGGTATAGCCCTGTAGCCATAGAGCATCACCAAGGTCAAAAGCAATTAGAAATTGTTGTGCTTGTTGCTCAGTTACCCTTTCCCCTGTAACAGCATTAAAAACTTGCCACAGCATTTCATCTTTATCAACCTTGCCATTACCGTCAAAGTCTAAACGAATTAATCCTAAGCGCAGGGCAAGTTTTAAGTTTTGATCCTGAATTGGCTCAAGAGTACTCCGAACCTTAGAGAGATCATCAATCCATGCTTGAAACAATTGTTGCAATCCATCATAGGTAACTGTTTGTGGCTTGGGATTGGAGGGGATGGGCAGACGTACAAATGGAATTGCACTCAAGGGCATTTGAGCCATGCCGTAGCCATAGAGCGACTGCATTAGCCTTTCAGTACCACGCATTAATTGGATTATGCCCAGTCCAAAACGGGTTTTGTCATCCTTAGGATTAGCTTGCAAATAGTCGCTAAGGACTTTTTCTCCTTCGCTAAGTTTCCCAGTGGTGAGGTAGGGATCGGGCAATGGCGCGATCATGCTGGCGTTACTAGGTTGTAAAGTGATCGCTGTAATGATAATCAAACCAGTGAGTATCACAGCGATTAGCGATCGCCACGCCCACTGTACTTTTCTGAGCATATCTAACCTGTGAATACAAAAAATACATGATTAAAGTTCAGCTTACATCATGTATTTTTTAAGGGTTGTAATATGTAAGATTAATTTTGTAAACCAATACAAATCAAAAGGTTTTCCATTCAAACATTTTGATTAGCAATAAGCGCTAATGTCTTCACCACAGCGATCAGCTAAAAAGCAAAGCGCTCGGAATCGGAGATAGACCAACTCTTCATATAGGGGATTGAGTTTACAGAGAGGGGGAATATGAATTAAAGTATGTCCAAAGATTTTAACTGTTCGTTCAAATGGGCATTGTGCAGGAATGAGTTTGGCAATGAGATGGGCTGTCTGCGACTTTTTAATTTCAAAGCTATCCAGTTTCTTTCGTAAGGGTTTGAGTAGATCGAAGGTTGATTGAGAACTTCCGAGATATGGATTTTCCCCGCCAAATCTAGGGCTATTAATACTTGACATGTTAACCAAATGCTCTTTTAGGTCAGAGTTTGTAGACTTAAAGTATCTACGTTACTAATCTTAACATAATTGCTTTAAATGAGTGGCAAAAAAATACATTATTCAATCTTATATATTAGTTTACGTATATATTAAGAATGATAGTAATTTTTCTATATTCTTCATACGTTAAAAGATACCCATTTGTATGTATTAGCGATCACTAAACCCCAGAAAAATATTATATTCTAAGCATCTCTTTTTGGGATTAAATTCAAACTCGACTAGGAATTGGACCTCGGCGCGAATTTAGGGTTATCGATTCTTGCAGAAATTGGTGCAAATGTTGCACATGGGAGTTGTCCTTAGCGAGAGTTGCTAGTTTTTCAAGAGCTTCAACAAGGGTGAGGTCTTGATGATATAGCAATCGAAATGCGCTCTTAAGTAACTGCTGTGTTTCTGCGTCTATCCCTGCACGATCAATTCCCACCCGATTGAGGGTACGTACACGTGATGGATTGCCTTCCACTAAGGTATATGGAGGGACATCGCGCTCAATCCGACTCATACCACCTACCATGGCGAGACGACCAATACGGACAAACTGATGCACGCCTAAAACACCACTAATGCGGGCATAGGATTCGATATGGACATGTCCTGCTAAAGCGACAGCATTAGCAATAATTACGCGATCTTCAATTTCGCAGTTATGACCCACATGAACATATGCCATTAGCAAATTACCATTACCAATAGCGGTAACTTCGTCAGCTTCATTGGCACGATTAATAGTTACATATTCGCGAATACGATTGTCATTACCAATTTTGACAAGACTATCGGCTCCCAAATATTTCAGATCTTGAGAGTCTAGCCCGATCGCGGCTCCTGGATAAATTTGGTTGCGATCGCCGATTTCGGTACGTCCTTCAACAATAGCATGATGTCCAATGACAGTATGTGCGCCAATTTTCACCTGCTCACCGATGATGGCATAAGCTCCAACTTTAACGGTCGGATGGAGTTGGGCATCAGGATGCACTATGGCTGTCGGGTGAATAAATTCAGACACAGGCGCATGAGACACAGGCATAAAAAGTTTGGCTCGCTTGGTACTAAGATAGATCGCTGGGTTTGCGATCACTTGGATCGCCAGACAACAGAGTGATGATTTTATCAGGACGCTTTGCACCCTAAATTAAATCGCTCTAAAATTTAGAGGTCAACTAAGGAAAACATCAATTCACCTTCGCAGACAAGCTGACCATCGACTTCGGCTCGTGCCTGCATTTTACCAAAGCGTTTGCGCGCAACAAGGAGTTCAGTGGTAATTGTGAGGCGATCTCCTGGGACAACTGGGCGACGGAATCGGACTTTATCAATACCTGCAAACAGCGATAACTGATTCTCCATCCCTGGTAAATGCCTTAAAACAATGCCACCTACCTGTGCCATCGCTTCTACGATTAATACCCCAGGCATAATCGGACGATTTGGGAAATGTCCTTGAAAGAAGGGTTCGTTAAAAGTGACATTTTTAATGCCCGTAGCAGATTTGTTAGGCACAAAATCAACAATGCGATCAACTAACAGAAATGGGTAGCGGTGTGGCAGCAATTTCTGAATATCTTCAATCATTAAAATCTGACTAGGAGCAACATTGTCGCTATCAGCATTAGGCTCGGGGTTGACTATCTTTGTTTCTTCGGTCACAGTTGACATATTTAAGTACGGAGTTGGCAGTATTGGAGACTGGGAATGGCAGAAGCAGCTAGGGATCTATGTTGCAGAGACTTGCTGCTTAGCGATCGCTAGAGCAAATTCTGCATGAAGATTATGGCTCGCTTTGTAGGCAAGAATATGAGCCTTAGGTAAAAATCCTACCAAGCTTATGTCACCAATGAGATCTAAAAGTTTATGCCGACAAGGTTCATTGTCAAAACGCAGGGGGGGATTGATCCAGCGATCGCTATCACAGACGATCGCATTGTCTAAACTACCACCCTTAATGAGCCCTGCGGCTCTTGCTTGGTCAATAAAGATCGCTAGAGTAAAAGTGCGGGCGGGAGCAATTTCCGTCGCAAATTTTTCACTAAATTCGGCGATCTCAGGAGACCAGCTAAACCATTGCTCGCCAATAGCCTTACTCGGATATTCAACCCCATAGGTAAAGCGGAGAGTATCCGCAGGAATTGCCGTCACAAAGCTATCACCTTTGGCGACAGTAACAGTTTCAGCTAGGGGGATTAAGCGTTCACCTTCGACCTGTGGTTGAAGCCCAACTTTTGTGATCGCCTCAACCCAAGGCAAAGCAGAACCATCTAGAATCGGTAATTCTGCACTAGACATTTCAATACAAGCGTTATGCACACCCATTCCAAATAATGCCGATAATAAATGCTCAACTGTGCGAACACCAGTGCCGTTATGCTGTAATTCCGTCGATAGCTGCGATGCTCTGACAACGGAGGTATCCGCAGGAATCTTGTCTCCACTATAGATAAAATAGCGACCTGCATCAATGGGTGCAGGTTTGACAGTGACAGAAACCTGCTCACCACTATGCAGACCAATCCCCGATAACGAAAATGGGGCAGCGATCGTCTGTTGATAAAGCATGGCTAGAATTTTTCTCCTAGACCAAAGCTAAACTGGGTTCCGCCATTAGAAGATAAGCCGTAGTCTACGCGAATTGCGCCGAGAGGTGATTGTACGCGCACCCCAATACCGTAACCCGCACCATTACCAGGTTTATTTCTCGCAACTGCTGGATTCCCTGGTACGGCTGAAGCAGATCCTAAGTCAGTGCCATAGTCAAAGAATAGTACGCCACCGACTATATTAAAGACAGGAAAACGATATTCTGCGGAAAAGATGCCGAAGCTACGACCACTGCCGATTTTACCCTCATCCCAACCACGTACAGAGTTACTACCGCCAAGTTGGAATGCTTCATAGGGGGGCAGTGTCCCGATGACAGTTCCTGCTTGAATGTTAAAGGCCAGAGCCTGCGTACCTTCAGAGAAGTTCAACAGTTTGACTGGGAAAAAGTAACTGTAGCTAGCTCTAACCCGATTTAAGAAAATTGAGCCTAAGCCTACAGGAATAGACTGCTCTGTGGCAATCCGAAATACTGAGCCAGAGGAAGGCTTGATAGGGTTATCCCGTTGATCGTTTGCATAGGCAAATTGCAGCAAGAGTAAGTCATCTTGTCCTGTGCCGCTAGTTGTAAGCGGATTGCCTTGAGAGTCAGTAGTAGCGATCGCATTATTACTATCAGTTATGCTTACTCGTTCATAACGTAAGCCTAGGGAAGCGGTAGTTCCTGCACCGAGTGGACGAGAAAAACTAAAACCAGTACCAAGGCGGTTGATCCGAGGTGTATCATTGCTTGTACCAATACCGATAGGACTATCGAAAACATAGCTAAATAGGCGACGGTTAAAGATATTCGCTGAGAATGAGGTTCGATAGGGATCGCCTGCTAGCCAGGGATCGGTAAAGTTCAAGTCAAATAGCAATTCCCGTTCACCAACTTGTACATCCAAACCGAGCTTCTGGTTATTACCGCCAAGGTTTTGCTGTTGAAAACTGACTGTACCAAATAAACCTGTTGATGAACTAATACCTGCACCTGCGGCGATCGAGCCTGTATTGCGTTCTTTGACATTAACCGTAACGATCACCTTGCGTGGATCAGTCCCTGGAGCAAGCCCAATATTGAGATCTTCAAACAGTCCTAGAGCAAAGACCTTTTGCAGATCACTCTGAACGGTGTTTTTATTAAAAATCTCGCCTTCTTTAATTGTTAACTCACGGGTAATGATGAAATCACGGGTATTGCCAGTTACAGGTTTTCCATCTTTATCTACAGACTTACCATCCTCATTGATAAAGGCAACCTTGATATCTTCGATCACTCCCTCGGATACGACGAGATTGATATTGCCTTCAGGCGTTGCCTTAATATCGACAACCTGCGCGAGTACATAGCCTTTGTCTTGATAATACTTTTCGAGTTCTTTGACACCCGTTTGAACATCCTTGAGGTTCGTGATCTTGCCAATCTGTGAACCAAAAATACGATCAATTACGCCTGCTTCTAATACCTTTGTCCCTTCAGTGTTAACGGATTTGAGCACAGGATTGGGCAATACAAAGAAGGTGACACGTACACCAATATCCGTATCTTCTGGCTCAGCTTGCACATTTGAGAAGAAACCCGTGGCAAATATGGTATTAATATCTGACTGAAGTTGCGACTTGGTAACAGTACGACCAGGTTTTGTCGTGATCGCATCATAAATTCTTTGCTGAAGTTCAGGAGGTAAAGGATCTTGACCTTCTGGGGTTTTAATGGTCACTTCCCCAACTAATACTTGCACCTCAGCTGCAGGTGGTGGGGCAGGAGTATTGGATGGCAAAGTAAAGGTGGGAGAGCTTGGAGTCTCAGTGGGAGTTGTGGGTACAGGTGGAGCGGGAGTTGTAGGCTGCGGAGATGGCGTAGGTGTAGCGGTGGGCTGCGAGGTCGGTGCTTGAGCAATCTCTTGCTTTGCAGGGGCAGTCTTTGCCAGCAGTGGATTAGCAAGTAATGTGCTGGATGCGGCAATAGCTGTGAATACGAGCAAGTTTATACGCATAGAGTCTTCCAAACACCTACAGAATTTTTAATAGATAAATGACAAACAAATACAAACAGAAAGTTTCTGAAGTTAGTAATAAATTACTATAACTTCCAATATCCCTATATAGCAATCCTAAATGGTTTGTGGAAGCGCAACCCCTAGTGCTGCGCTTCCACAACAAAAAACTACGCATAATTTAGGTCTACTATTTACTTATTGCTAGAAGTAGGAAAAAATTGGTGATCTAGATTGGATCAAAGTTTGATGTCGATTTTATATTGCTACAGCTTTATATTGCTACAGCCTGAGTTGCTAATACTCGCCTGAGCACTTCATGATAAGCCTCCGCAACATTGCCAAGGTCTTGACGAAAACGATCTTTATCTAATATGCGGGCGGTGGGATCCACAATCGCTTTGTCCCAAAGCCGACAGGTATCAGGACTAATTTCATCGGCTAGCAGCATTTTTCCACTGGAATTAACACCAATTTCAACTTTAAAGTCAACGAGGATCAGATTACATTGCTCAAAAAAAGCTTGTAGGTGTTGATTGATACTGAGAGCAATTTGCTTTAGATCTTCTACCTGTTTTGGAGTAGCTAGATCCAGCATGGCAACATGGGCATCCGTAATTAGGGGATCGCCAAGTTCATCATTTTTATAGAAAAATTCGACTAGAGGTTGTTTGAGTGGTTGACCTTGCTCTAGACCAAGGCGTTTACAGATACTACCTGCAGCAATATTGCGTACTACAACTTCGATCGGCAAAATCTTAACGGCAGCAACCTGCATTTCGTTTGGTGAGATCTGTTTGATGAAATGGGTGGCAATGCCTTTGGTCTCCAAATACTGAAAAATATGAGAGGCGATCGCGCAATTTATTTGTCCTTTGTTAGCGATCGTCCCTTTTTTCAGAGCATTGAAGGCAGTTGCATCATCCTTATACAGTGACAGCAAAATATCAGGATCATCAGTCGTAAATAAAATTTTGGCTTTGCCTTCGTAGAGCTTAGTTCCACTCATGAATATATTGCGATAACTAGTTGCTTAAGTATTCTATAACAATGTCAGTGCCCCAGAAAGTGCAACGAGATGTTGAAAATTGAAGTATTGCAGAGAAATTTTTTGCAAATACAAGTTAACTTTACTCGCAAAAAACCTTTAAATTATTATAAGAATTTCATGATGCAGCAAACCTAAAAACCTAGAAATGATTTCAGACTACTGTAGTGTTAGCTCAGTACTGAGATTCTTATGACGCCGCCATCTGAATTAGCTGAGATGTTGACAAAGACACAACTACTGGACATTCTGTATATGTTAGTTCCCTTGCTTTTTGTCCAGACAATCGTTTAGCAAGTGGTAGCTATGATAAACCAATTGATTTAGGTTCGCTTTATTATGTCTGACAATTGGATTGAAAGTCTCAAATACAATGAAAATGGATTGATTCCCGCGATCGCTCAAGATTACCAAGATGGTGCGATTTTGATGATGGCATGGATGAATCGGCAAGCACTGGAACTAACTATAAATACAGGTGAAGTGCATTATTGGAGCCGATCGCGTCAGGAGTTATGGCATAAAGGAGCAACTTCGGGGCATATTCAAAAGCTGAAAAAACTTTACTACGACTGCGATCGCGATGTGATTCTTGTCAAAATCGAGCAGGTTGGCGATATTGCCTGTCATACAGGTGCAAGAAGTTGTTTCTTTACTGAAGTTCCACTTTCAATTTAATGCAAGAAGTAGAGTAGGTTGATCTACTTCCAGTATAGACAATGCATGCATTGCCCATACTAGAAGTTAGGGTCTCAAGTCTGTTGGTGTAAGTCCTAATTTAACGAGATGTAATTTTTACTGGTAAGTAGCTAGACATAAGTAAACTAAAAACCGAGAGTTTTGTTCCGCCCGCGTAGCGGGCGGAACAAAACTCTGGTTTGGGTTTTAATTAAGTTGAGCTACTTACTAGCTTTTTTACCTTTGTCCAGCTAAATTCATGCAAGAGGACATAGGAGCAAGGAATTAGGAATAGAGTGAGGATAGTTGCAAGGGCTAAACCAGAGAAGGCAACTATTCCAAGTGGTTGCAAGAACTCACCACCTTCACCGCCGCCTAGGGCAAGAGGAAAAGCGCCAACTACAGTTGTAATTGTGGTCATTAGGATTGGGCGTAAACGTATCGGTGCAGCTTGCAATATTGCTTGAATGCGGCTACATTTCTGCTCCTCACGCAATTGGTTAGCGAACTCGACCATGACGATCGCATTGTTAACTACAATCCCCACCAGCAAGATCACTCCGATCACCACCATTACATTGATCGAGCTATTGGTGACATACAGACCGACGATGCCACCAGCGAGAGCAAGGGGAATTGTCAGCATAATCACCAAGGGATCGATCAGCGAGTTATACTGAACTGCCATCACCACAAATACTAAGAAAGAAGCAAGTAAACCTAGTACACCAAAGGCTTTGGAGAGATTATCATTCGCTTGTTTAGCGGTACTAGGTAAAACCACGACCCCATCAGGCAGATTGATCGATGCAATCACATCTTCAGTCTGTTTGAGTGCATCACTGAGACTTGTGCCACGCTCCAAACTACCAAGAATCAAAAAAACCTGACGCTGATTAATGCGTTGAATTTCTCCGGGAGCCCGACCTTCGCGGATATTAGAGACATCCGCAAGACGTACAGGACGATTATTGCTTACAAATAGCGGAACTTGCTGTATTTGCGAAGCATTTTTGCGTGATTTGGGATCGAGTTGGACGCGCACATTGACTAGGCGATCGCCTCTTTGTAGTTGGGTCGGCACAGAACCTGTAATTGCAGTTTGCAGAGTAGAGCCGACGGATTGCGTAGTTAGTCTTAAGGCTTGTAAACGTTCCCAATCGGGGAAAATTTGGACTTCAGGCTGACGGGCATCGGTATCAGGACGAAAGTTTGCGCCTTTCACATTTTTTTCTAAAGCGCTGAGAATTTCTGCACCTGCCTGAGCTAAAGTTTCAGGATTAGATCCCTGCAAAATTACGTCAATATCCGTGCGTGGTATAGGGGAATTATTGACGATAATGCCACGTACTTGTCCAGGGTTAACTCTGATTCTCACACCTGCCAAATTTAACTTACTGATTTCCCGATTGACACGACTGATAAAGCCAGCAAGATCAGCATTTGCTTTGAGGGTAATGGTGCTGCCACTGCGTAAAGGGTTGGCATTGACATTATTACCAAAGAAATTACCACCGATAGTTGTAAAGGCGTAGGCAGTTTCAGGCTGATTAACAAGAATATTATCCACTATTTCCATGACTTTGCGATTGGTCGCAAGGGTTGTGCCTGCGGGGAATTGAGCATTTAAGCTGACATCGCCCGTTTTTACCTGAGGAATAATCTCTTGGGGCAGTTGTCTACCCATCAAGAAGCCACCACCACCAAGGATTGCAAATACAGCAATTACTACCCACAGTCGATAATGGACAACTCTAGAGAGAAATCCTGCATAGCCTAATGTGGCGGCAGCAAATCTTTGCTGAAATCCACGCATAAACCAAGTTTCGCCCAATCGACTTGACCAAGGAATCCCCAACAATCGCGAGGCAATCATTGGCACGACAGTAATGGCGATCACGATTGCGGCAATATTCCCAAAACTAATTGTGAGAATCAATTGATTGAATAGCAGTGAGAGAAATCCACCGAGTAATAAAAATGGGAAAATAACAACAAGGTTGGTACTTGTAGATGCAACTAGTGCTGATTCAATTTCAGAACTACTAATTTGGGCTTGGGCGATAATATCTTGCAATCCATGATTTTTGCGATTGCGCTCCAGCCCATTGATGATGTTGTCCAACATGACGATGGAGCAGTCTACGACACCTCCCACACCCAGTGCTAAACCACCTAAACTAAATAAATTCATCGAAAAGCCAAAAATACCCATCGCAATAATGGATGCAAGGGTAGCAAGGGGAATGGCAAGGGTAATGATCAAGGTTTGACGAATCGAACCGAGAAATAGCAATACGGCAGTCCCTGCTAAAATTGCTCCGAGGATTCCCGATGAGGTAACATTAGCAACGGAAGCCCGAATTAATTTGGATTCATCTAAAGTTGCGGTAATGATGGCATCACTGGGAATTGCGCCACTTACTTGAAGCGCGGCAATCTTTTCTGTGACGCGATCAACAACCTCAATCGTATTCGCATCTGGTTGTTTAGTCACTAGCAATCTCACAGCTGCTTGACCATTTAGAGATGTAAATATCCGTTGTTCCTCTTTCCCATCCACTATTTCGGCAAAGTCTCGTAAATAGACCTGTCGTTGGATTGTGGCACTGCCACTAGGCACTGTAAAAGATAGACTTTCTAGTTCCTTAGCATTACGAAATCTACCGATCGCACGGGTAAGTGGTTCAACTGTACCATTTCGCAAGCGTCCACCTGAAATATCGACATTGCGATCACGCAAAGCCTTTAAGACATCATCAATACTCACTCCGACAGCCTGTAGTCGCTTGAGATCGAGATTTACCTGTATCTCTTCTTTAACACCACCAACTACGTCGATTCCTGCAACCCCAGGCACAATCGCTAATTCCCGCCCTAACTCCTCATCAGCAAATAGACGCAACTCCGTGAGCGATAGGGAAGGTGATGTGAGCGCAAATTCATAGATGGGAAACTGGGATGGATCAAATTTAAAAATCCTTGCATCTTCGATATTGTCAGGTAATTGACTACGACCTCGGTTAAAGCTTGCCACAGTATTGTTAAGCGCCTGTTCGACATTGCTTCCCGCATCAAAAAATAAGTCTACTCGTACTTGCCCTTCACGGGTACGCGAAAAAAGCTGATTCACACCTTCGGTCAATGCTAAAGCTTCTTCGAGTGGTTTGGTGACTTCCGTAATCGCAACTTCTGGACTAATTCCAGGAATATTAATCTGCACACCAATGCGAGGATACACGATGGATGGTAGCAAATCTACCTGCAATCGGCTGATATAGAATGCACCCATCACGAAAATTGCTAAGGTCAGCATCAATGTGCCAATGTGACGACGAATGGCGATCGCACTAATACTAAATCCTGCTGGCTTGGGATTAGATGATTTCTGTTCGCTCATAGTTCCTTCTTAAATAATTAAAAAAGTAATAATGTAAAGTACTGTTTGCCTGCATCATTACTTATCGGGATAACACACTCAGCTTGACAGAATCGCCATCCTGAAGCTTGCCGCCGCTTCTAACGACAATGCGATCACCTTCTTTTAAACCAGAGGGAATAACAACTTTACCGTCACGGCGAACACCAAGTGTAACTTTACGCGCCATCACTTTCGGCTCTTTTGGATCTCCTGTAATCACAAAAACTGTGCCAGTTTTGATCTTGCTTTTGTCATTAGAGTTAGGACTAAACTTGTTATCATTTTTTGATTGGGTTTTTGCATCTTTAGGTGCTTGAGTCGTTCGTCCTGCTACTTCTAAAGCTGTTTCTGCGATCGCTATTTGGCGTTCCTGTTTGCTTGAAAACTGCACTCTTGCTAATTGACCACTCCCCAGCTTATTGGCGCGATTGGGAACTACTACTTCCACAGGAATCAATCTCCCCACTGGATCGGCTACAGGTGAAATGCGTCTTACAGTTCCCATAAACTTTTGATCGGGGAAAGTATCGAAACGCACATCAACGGATTGATTTATGCGAACCTTACCAATTTCTAATTCCGAAATTAATACAATCACTTTAACTTGGCTAAAATCGCCTAGCTTGACAACTTCATTTCCTGCAAATAGTAGATTGCCAATTTCACTCACGCGCTCTAGGACAACACCGTTGATTGGAGAAGTAATGGTTGTGTAAGATTGACGCTCTTGCTCTCTGAGCTTGATTGCTTCTTGAGCTAAAACTCTTTGGGAACTGGCACTTACAGTTTGCTGTTGGAGACTAACTTGCTGTTCAGCCGATCGCAATAATTGTTCTGCAACTTTGGCTTCCGTAATAGCATTCTCGGCGGTTTGAGGAGAAACTGCTCCTTCTTTAGCCAATTGGGTGAAGCGCTTAGCATTCGCCTGTGCTTGCTGATACTGTACTCTTACTCTTTCCACTTGGGCGCGAGCATTGCCTACAGCGGCGGTTGCTTGTGATACTTCCGATTCCCTTGCTGCAACTTCTGCTTCAGCCTGCAACACAGTTGCGGATAGAACTGCATCATCTAATTGGGCGATTTGCTGTCCAGTTGCCACGCGATCGCCAACATCCACATTTAAATCTAGTAACCGTCCTTCCAACCGCGATCGCACTGACACCTCCCTAATAGGTGCAGTTGTACCTACATATTCATTTTCTTCTTCCAGTAGATCTAAGCTTGCGATCGCCACATCCACCGCTACAGCAGTTTTTTGGTTTTGTAATTGAGCTTGGGATGCATCCTTATTGTTCTGTGTGCAACCCGCGGTTATACCTGACAAGCTAGCGATCACGGCAAATATCCAAAAAGCTTTCATAGACTGAAGATAGCAATTGTTTCTTAAAGATATTCTAAGTGATACTACTTATTTTTGGTTGAGGCTTCCAAGATAGGTCTTTTAGTTCACAAATACCTGTCGTCACCAATACATTTGCCAAACATTTACCAAACAACTGTCAATAGCGCCAGATATGTAAGGATGGGCGGCGCAAAGCGTCGCCCATCCTTACATATCTAGAAATACCCAGTTTTTATTGGTTCTGCTCAGAGATCTCAGACTCCTCAACAAAATTAGTCCATTCTGTATCTTCTAATCCATTAATTTGACGGTAGAACTTCTGTAAATAGCTCAAATCACTAGAAAATAAATTTTCAATTACTGTTGTTGTAATTTCTTCTAATCCCCCTAATTTCGTAATTACTCTTGCCAGAATAATCACAGTAGCATAAGCAGGATTACTCCTCACACGCGGATCACGCATTGGAGTAATTTCATCGATCGCTCTCGATAGACGCATCTCACCCTTTCGATGCAAATTGCCATCACTATCGACATAACCCTTAGGAAGAGTAAATTCAAACTCGGTTTGAATCATTGATTTTTAGCTAATCCTTAAAAAGTCGTTTACGCTTAACTCTACTTCAGCTACAGCAAACTCACCACTATCGGCTTTAAAGTCAGAGATTTTATAACGTACTGGCCAAGCCCCATTAAATCGAAATCTCGCTCTCTCAGTTGCCGATTGATGATCGTAAACAGTGATATCACCATCCCGAAGTTGTTGCGACCATTTTCCATCCTCAACTGACTTCAGCCAATTCCACATGGACATGGAAATGGTTAGTCCCTGCTTAAGGATAATATTATCGCTCTTAACATTACCAGGAAGTTTCGTGCGAATAACGCGACCCTTACTTGTGCCATTCTTTCCCCATACCTGAGGGGTAACTTCGACAATTTCGATCACTTCTTGGCTACGGGATAACCCACTACATTCCATAAAGTAGCCATCAATTTTTTCGAGACTACCCTGTAAAGTAATTTCCACATAAAATCGTGAACTAGATAAAAATTCGACCTGTTGATCTGGAGCGCTAGTATCTACCATGAAATTCACCATTAAATATAATAGATAGGACTTACGCAAACCGAACGAATTTATTAGGCTTGAGGTAGATGTGGTGCGGGCTACGTCCGCACCACGTCTACCCAATGCGTAAGTCCTATTTAAGCTTTGAGTTCAGAAATATGGTAGTGCTGCAAGGTAATTTTTTAGTAATTGTGTTGCGGGCACGAAGCGCCCGCAACACAATTACATTGTCTGACTATCAAAAATATTTCTGGGTTTAAAGTAAGCGCAAAGCGCTGAATTATTTGGTGCGATGTAAAGCTTCATACACAAATTCAATTGTTTCCGTAGCTAAACCTTCTGCACCTGCCTCTAGTTTAATGGATTTGTAACTGGCTGGCATGACTCCTTTCAGTTCCCAAACTGCTGCAGCTTCACCACCTTGATTGTAAAGAGTAATTGTGGCTGTATCCCTTTCCCCTTTGGTTCCTGTACCACCACCACCAAGAGGCTCGGTATGGGAGGCACTGTACCATCTGATGAGGCGATCGTCCCCTACTGTACAGACAAATTCGACAGTAACTTTGCTATTAGTTACACCTGTTACGGTTGCTTGAATCACTGATTTAGCCCCTTTGGTGACTCCATAGGACTTAGAATCGCCAGCCGTTTGCAAAGTAGAACTGATACCACTCACGCTTTTGATCACTAAGTCGGGGTACTTACCCAGCTCAAAACTGTACTTAGAGCAAGCTAAAACTTCACCTTTTGCCATAGTTTCTTGACCTCAAAATTTTATAGTCTGTGTCATCGAGCTTAATTAATTGTCAGATGACCTTTGCTCTACTTGATACGGTTGATCTGCTCAGCAATAATTTCATAGGTTTCCACTGCTAAGTCCTTACTTTCAGAATTCAAATCGCTCACTTTGTAGGATTTAATCCAACATTTGATGAGATTCCAACGAATTACTTCATTGTCTTCGCTGTCATAGGCAACGATTGAGCCATTTTTTCGATTGGAAGCCCATTTCCCTTGACCACCTTCACTCTTAGGCATGGTGTTCAACATCCAATTGTAAAAATCCATGTCTCCTTCAGTGACATAAACTTCAATAGTAACGTTAGGGTTCTCTTCAAATCCTGATGAAGTACTTTGCCAGAGAGTCTTACCACCTTTCGTAGAAGCAAGGGGCTTTTCATGCCCTGCGGTCTGACCTGTGAAGGTTACCTCAGAAACACTTTTAATTAATTTGTCCGTCAATCCATCAAATTCTACATAGTATCGACTAGTAGGAATTGGTATTAGATCAGCCATTCTTCCTCCTTGAACTTTGGGTTATTACTTGTTACTGCGCTGAATGATAGTTGAGTTATCGAGTATCCTATGCTGTAGTTGATTTGCTAATAAGATATTTGACGATTACCAAATATCTTAATTAGTAATTTTAAAATCAAAAACTATGGCTGCAAGAGAATCAAAGCATAAATCTTAAGAAAGCAATAAATATAGTCACATAACTCTCTACATAAATCGCCTTATGTGGCAAAAAGAGAACCATGAAGGTTCTCTTTTCTGCAAACTTAGCTATTAGGCGACCACTGGCTGACTCGGAAAATCACAAATTCAGCAGGTCGGACGGGACAAATACCAACTTCGATAAATAGACGACCCATCATCATTGTTTCGTTGGTATTGATCGAGGCATCGCATTTGACATAAAACGCTTCAGAGGCTGCACCGCCAAACAATGCGCCATTACGCCAAAGTCCTTCGAGGAAGTTGCTGACTGTGCGAGAGACTCTTGCCCAAAGGTCAGTGTCATTAGGTTCAAAGACAACCCATTGAGTACCAATTTCAATCGATTTCTCGATATAGCTAATCAAGCGGCGGACGCTGATGTAGCGCCATTGGATATTGTCTGGTTCGACCAAGGTACGTGCGCCCCAAACTTTGAAGCCACGATTATAGCTGGCAAAGTTGCGGATACAGTTGATGCCAATGGGGTTCAAGAGTTCTTGCTCACGCATATTGGTCTCGTAGGCTAAGCCAAGTACACCTCTGGGGGTGTCGTTAGCAGGAGCTTTGAAAATACCCCGTGATTGGTCGGTGCGACACCAGAGACCCATGATGTGACCGCAGGGAGGAACGTAGGAGGGCTTGCCACCTTTGCGGGGGTTGGCAACCTTGATCCAAGGATAGTAGAGTGCGCCAAACATGGAGCGACGATTGAACATACTCAACCATTGAGCTACGTCTTGAGGCTTTTGGCGATCGGGAGGGACTGCTTCCATGCCCTTAGAGGGTTTGATCGGTGGGGGATCGATGACTGCCATGCGGAAGGCAGGACCTGGGAAGGAGTTCTCGCACATACTGAGCATCATTTCCATGACCCCGTGGACTTGATCGATATCGATTAGTCCTGCTTCGTAAACTCGCATCAGGTCAGGGCAAGCTATCATCGCTGTTTCGTCGATTTCAAACATGCCTTGGATGCCTGTGCGATCATCCCTTTGTCCTAGGAGATCGCGGGCAAAGCGATCAATTGAGGAGATGTAAGGAGGAGGAGCAATTTCATAGGCTCCATTGGCAGGACGACGGGAGAGTGGCTGTCCACTGGTGGAGATATCAGCGATGGTGACATACTCAGAATCAGCGATCGCTGTGACAACATAGTCGGCAACTTCTGGGGCAACCTGTGGATTCATGGAGACATTCTCGAATCTTTCGAGCTCCTGTCCACCACGAACGACGACAACATTGAAAAATTCACCAGTATTTAAAGGTGGCTCTGCATCATCAGGTGCATCAGCAGGTAAAGGCTTGGGCGTACTTTCTTGGATGATCACCTTGAGGCGATCGCCTGAGGATGGCAAAGCTAATTGACTTTCAGAGGCATCGGCAGGCTTGATGTTAAACATCAATGCGGGTTTATTGTTGGATGTGCCGATTCGTAGAGCCGTTGCTTCTGGAGGTGGAGGAGTTGAACCAGGTAATTTTGTACCAATGCTCGTTACCCAACAGCGACCACCGCCATTGACAAACCAACCGCTAACGGCAAAGGGTAAGTAAGCATCGAAGTCAGTAAATCCGTCAGAACCAGGAGCCGCGAAATATTCACGATATTGATCCCATGATGTCACCATCATCGGTTTGAATAGTTCCGCATCACCGCGCACATCTTCTGTAAATCCAATAAATCCCGCCACACTCAGGCTGATCCCTTCAATCGGACGACTGCCTTTATCAACCTCTTCGACGTATACGCCCGGGGCGAAGTAGTCTAGTGCCATATGCCACCCTTTAACTATGTCTATAGAGGTATACATTAGGCAGGATTACAGTTAAGGGTTATTAGACTTTAGTCTATACTTTTACTAAAATGAGATAGCTCAAAAGTTCTTGAAGTTAAGCCAAATTTAATTGCTAAGAAATAATAAAGGTTCTGTTAACAAATGCTAAGGATTAGGGAGGTTTATTTGATTAATTTGAATCTGTATAACGTTATTACTTGATACTGAAGATGACTTGAAATAGACCTCGTAAACTTTGCTAGCAAAGAGTTGATTATCGCAATATTTCTTTATTATTTAGGCTTTAGCATTAATTTTTATTTAGTTCTTGTTCATGCTCAATGCTTAACTAAGTTTATTTACCTACTTAAGTTGTTTGAATAAGTTTTTATTGTTACTGGTAAGAAATCAAAAGAATGATATATGACAACAACGGCTCAGGTAGTATCAGTTTTATTAGTAGAAAATGACTCTATTTTTCGGAGAGGTTTACACACACTGCTGAGCTTTTATAGTGATGATTGCTATCTCCAATTTCAGATTGTGGGAGAGGCTACCTCTAGCGAACAAGCAATCAAGCTGGTGATTGAACAGAAGCCTGCACTGATACTTTTAGATGTGAAGTTAGCTTTGGAATTATCTGAAGACAGTGGACTGAAAGTACTTATGGATTTAAAGAAATTGGATTATCATGGTAAGGCTTTGATCTTATCAGCACATCGTGAAGATGAGTTGGTATTTCGAGCAATGCAGTTGGGTGCGCGAGGCTATGTGGCAAAGGATCGCATTGGTAGTCAGTTGTATGATGCAATTTCCACAGTTATGAATGACGAAATTTTCTTGCCGCCTGATATTGCTACCAGTTTCTTTCGGATTTTTCATTTCTATGCAGGGCGATCGCTACAGGGGCATTGCCCAATTCATTTAACTGATCGCGAGCAAGAGGTATTGAACTGGTTAATTAAGGGAGCCTCGAATGAGGAGATTTCTCGCTATTTGCATGTATCGATAGCGACGGTGAAAGCCCATCTCACTAGTGTGTTTGAAAAGTTAGGAGTGACTAGTCGCACTCAGGCAATTGTCAAGGCTTTGAAGTTAGGTTTGGTAGGTACAGATGAGTAATTATTTAGCGATCGCTACGGTTACAGCCACATTACAAAGAATTTTGCAATCTGTCATTCAGCAAGATATTGAGGGTGCTAGAGCTACGACTTTACCGCCTGGGGGGATTTCTACGGGTGCGCCAGAGGTGGGGGTCAATATTTTCTTATATCAAGTGACGAGTAATCCTGCACTGGCTAATTATGATTCAGCATCAAATCGAGCGAAGGGCAATCCCCTCAATCGCCAGGTGGCGATCGATCTCTATTACATGATGAGTTGCTATGGTAGTGACGCGGAACTGCAACCACAAAGGGTTTTAGGGAGTGTAATTAGTACTCTTACTGATAAGCGAATCCTGACATCTGATTTAATTCGTTCTACTTGTAATGATCCTACTTTCCCATTTTTAGCAGAATCAGATTTGGCAGATCAGATTCAACAAGTGACTGTCGCGCCTGTAGATATCTCTTTAGAAGATCTGTCTAAAGCTTGGTCAGTGTTTTATCAAGTTCCCTATGTTTTATCTGTTGCTTATCGGGCTTGTCTGGTGATTGTCGAAGGTCGCGAAAACTTTCAGCGATCGCTACCTGTGCGTGATACTTCCCCCGCGGGGATTGTGCCATTTCCTGCATCCCCGCATCTTGATCAGGTGATGGTTCAGGGTAGTCGCTTTGAACCGATCTCTATTAGTAGTGTACTGACGATTCGGGGAAGAAATCTCCAAAGCCAAACTGTAGAAATTCATATTGGTGATTTGGTAATTACACCTATGGAGGTTAAGGAACGCGAAATTACTTTTTCGTTAAGTAATACTCCTTTTCCGATGCTCCAAGCTGGGGTGCAAAGTTTGCAGGTAGTACATCGTCTAGAAAGCACTTCGCCTTTGATGACTAATACAGTTACTTCTAACGTATTGCCTTTTGTTCTTTGTCCAACAATTATCAATCTATCGGTGCAAAGTGTAGAAGATGTAGAGGAGCATTTGCGATCAGCCGTGTTAGCCGTTCAGTTAGATGTTTTAGTGAGAGAGAAACAGAAAGTGATTATAGCGCTGAATGAATGGACAATAGAATCTCCCAGTGTCTATATGTTTGATCGTCCACCTTTATCAAGTCCAAGTTCAACGATTGAGGTTCCGATTAGTAATGTCAAGGCGGGTGAGTATTTAGTACGCATAAGGATTGATGGTGCGGAGAGTAGACTGGGTGTTGATGATTATCCTGATAGTCCAACCTACAACTGGTATAACAGCCCTAAAATTGCGATCGCCTAAACTTGAATGATGGTTAGTTTGGTAGTGCTGCAAAGTAATTTTTTTTAGAAATTGTGTTGCACGCAACACAATTTCTAGATTGCTTGATTGAGTTGTTCACTCTGTAATTTATTTCATGACAGAACCTGACGTTAACGCGAGTTCAGGATAATTTGAAACGGGCTAAGAGAGAGGGTTTGCGTAGCAAACCCTCTCTCTTAGCCCAAAAGTAAAAGCCTTGCTAAGCAAGGCTTTTACTTTTGGGCTTTTAAAATTTGCCAGCTTAACCCGAACTGACGTGACGTTAGATCGAGGTGAACAGGTAAAATCAAGGTATGGATATTATTCTTTGTCATGCAACCGCAGATTTTGACACCCTTGGCGCTGCCGTGGGGGCGGCACGTCTGTATCAGGGGGCGCGAATAGTTCTCACAGGTGGAATGCAAATGCCCGTGCGCGAATTTCTCTCACTGCATCGCGATGAATACCCATTAATTGAAATGCGATCGGTGCATCCCGAAGCAATTCGGCGATTAATTTTAGTGGATACTCAATTTCCAAGTTACTTAGGTAATGCTGCTAAATGGTTAGAACTGCCTAATGTGGAAATCCATGTCTATGATCATCATCCTACGAATATCAAACCGAGCTTTCAACCGACATTGTGGTGCGTGGAAGCAGTTGGGTCTACCTGTACTCTAATTATTGAACGTCTGCAAGCTCAAGCGATCACTCTCACACCATTTGAAGTTATAGCCCTCGCTCTAGGGCTGCATGTGGATACAGGTTCGCTGACCTTTGAGCATACAACTCCCAGGGATGCGATCGCCTTAGCATGGCTGATGCAACAGGGTGTGAATTTGCGAGTTCTCTCTACCTATATTGACTATGCGATGTCCCCACCAATGCAGGAAGTTCTATCGCGGGCTTTAGCAGAACTTCCTAACCATACAGAAACCATTGAAGGTTATCGCATTGCTGTATGGTCATTGCATTACGAGCATTTTCTCATGGGGCTTTCCAATGTGGTTGAGCATCTCATGGAGTTAATCGAAGTCGATATTTTGATGGTTGTGGCTTGGCAAGTTGATCGGATTAGCTTGATCGGGCGATCGCGTCATGAATTTGCTCAATTACATACATTGATGCAGCGCTATGGCGGTGGTGGTCATGCTTGGGCAGCTTCGGCATCCTTAAAAGTGGTTGATGCGAACTTTGATCTTGCAGGACTAGTCGCAGACATCAAACAGATCTTGCGCGATCGTCTGCCCAAGATCGTCACCGCATCTGCCCTCATGTCCTCACCCGTGCGAACAATTCGTCCTGAGGCAACGATTGATGATGCTCAGCGTGTGTTGCTCCGCTACGGGCATTCGGGGCTATCGGTAGTGAATGAACTGGATCAGTTGGTGGGAGTAATTTCCCGCCGTGATCTCGATATTGCCCTCCATCATGGCTTTGGTCATGCTCCCGTCAAAGGCTATATGGCAACTACCGTCAGAGCGATCGCTCCTGAGACATCTCTATCGGAGATTCAAGACTTGATGCTGAAGTGGGATATTGGACGCTTGCCTGTGGTTGATCGTGGCAATCTGGTAGGAATTGTCACCCGCACCGATGTTCTGCGCTATCTACATCGCCTCGCCCCTGAGCCGACACAAATTGCCCAAGTCCGCGATCGCTTGCAGGTACAACTCCAAAAATTACTCACGCCGCGTTACTGGGATATTTTGCAGCAAGCCGCCAAGGTTGCCGATGCCCTAAATTTGCAGCTATATCTTGTAGGTGGCACGGTACGAGACTTTCTCTTAAATCTTGCTACCGATGATCTTGATTTGGTAGTTGATGGCAATCATCCCCTCGTCACCGATGGCAATGAGCCTGAAGGCTGGGGGGTGAAATTAGCGCGATCGCTACAGGCAATCTACCCTGATACAAAACTAGAAATTCACGGTAAGTTCCAAACCTCAGCGCTGACTTGGGCGGATGGTTTGTGGATTGATATTGCTACGGCTCGCACTGAGTTCTATCCCTATCCAGCCGCCTTGCCTGAAGTTGCCGCTAGTTCCATTCAACAGGATCTCTATCGTCGTGATTTTACGATTAATGCCCTTGCCTTACAGCTCAATGGTGCTCAATCAGGACAGATCCTTGATTTCTTTGGAGGTTTAGAAGACTTAGAGCATCGCACCATTCGTGTTCTGCATCCTAACAGTTTTATTGAAGATCCCACAAGAATTATTCGTGCTGTCAGATTTGCCGTGCGTTTAGGATTTCAGATTGACCAACGCACAAGGGAATATGCTCAGACCGCAAGCCATTTAGTTCAGGGCTATAGTCGCAAGGGGATTTGGTCATATCAAAACACACGCCTTAAACAGGAATTCCATTATGTACTCACTGCTAATTATTGGGTTCAGGCTCTCTATCAGTTAGATGAATTAGGAGCATTGCATTATTTGCATCCTAGTTTGACGATTACACCCAAGCTAATCCAGCAATTACAAAGAGTCGGTGCATGGTTGTACCATTTTGCGAAGTTCTATCCTGAAATTGATCGCCATCATCTGTGGCAAGTGCGCATTGAAATGATGTTAGCTCCCTTTACTGATGCCGTCGAGATTGCGGAGCGCTTACATTTTAATCAAGTGGGATTGCGTCGCCTCGCAAATTTCTCGGCTTTAAGGGATCACCTGTTACGAAGAATTACCGATGAACTGTCAGCAAGTCAAGTAGTACGGCTATTAGAGCATCATAATGTTTTGGAAATCATAATGGTAGCGGTGATTGCCACTTCACATATACGCAAAGTGCTATATCGCTATCTCCGAGACTGGAATTTAAGGAAAATGCCTCTCGGCGGTGCGGAACTAAAACGGATGGGCTACAAACCGAGTAAGCAATATCAAGTGATGCTTGGGGCTTTACGCGATCGGGTTTTAGATGGTGAAATTGGAACAGTTGACGAAGCCGAAGCCTTCATCAACCAACAGTTTCCTCTATGAAACCGTAAGAGTGACGGTGCAAGGCCCTATCACGCTGGGTACGACCTCAATACAATACAATTATTAGGAATCAAGTGGAAAGCCATACTGGTTGAGCCTGTCCCAAAACTGCTCCCAACGAGTTGAAGTTAAAATCAAAGCTCTTAAACTCAAAATTACGCTTGTGCCCTTTTATTTCCAACGTATACCCGTACAACACAATCTCTGCTTAATTAAAGTTTTACGATCAACTTCAGTAACACCAGAGCCAATCGTATAAAGTTGTTGACGGAATAGAGCATAATCCATTTGATGGAAATGTTTGTGGTAATAGGTGATGGCAGCTTGAAGATTATCCCTGAGAGTTTTGGCTAGTCCATGTTGTTTTGCGAATTTAAGCATCTGAGCATGAAGCCTCTGGGCAGCTTCTGTTCTTGCTTAAGCTGATGACAAATTTGCTTGAGCCATTGTAACATCAGTTATTTACTGTTCTAAGTAGCTAAACATAAGTAAACTAAAAACCGAGAATTTTGTTCCGCCCGCTTAGCGGGCGGAACAAAATTCTGGTTTGGGTTTTAATTAAGTAGAGATGCTTAGCTTGTTTTCCGTCTTCCATTTTGAAAAGAAATATGTAAGTATTACTGTGCAGACATTACATCTCACACAAAATGAGGATAGCTGTGATGTTGTCATGTCCATTCATGTTATTACCCAATTCAATGATACGCTCTAAACCAGTTTCAACATCAATTTCTTTATTTAAGATTGGTAATAGATATGCTTGCCAGTGTTGCTCGATCACATTGTTATCACACAAACCATCAGAACATAATAGAAATAGAGTCGGCTCAGTTAAATTAAAGAATTGAATATTCGGCTCAAGGCGATCGCTGCAATTGGGACCTAAAGCTTGCGTTAATTGGTGAGCATCAGGTCTTGCCATAGCCGAGTTGCGATCCATACCAAGATCGATTAATTGATTATAGACTTCATGATCCCGTGTTAATTGTACTAATTGAGAATTGGCAACTTGATAAATGCGACTATCGCCCACATGGGCAATTACGACATTTAAGTCATGCAATGCAAGCATTACCAAAGTAGTTCCCATTCTCCCTAGAGCAAGTCTTTGCTCATCTTCATTCTTTTTGAAGATTGATTGATTGGCATTGCTAATAATCTCATGTAATTTTTTTTCTCCTGGTAAGGTATCTATCCAAAACGGCTGAAACTGTTCAATAATAGAATTTACTGCGATCCTACTTGCCTCAATTCCCCCTTCATGTCCACCCATACCATCGCATAACACAAATAAACCGCGATGATTGCGATCACTTATCTGACTTTTGCCATGAATAGTGAAAGTTTGAAAAATTGCTGTGAAATCATCCTCATTGCGATTGCGTTCTCTCCCAACATCAGTTTTGCCAGCATAGTAAACATTTTGTATATGTTTACTTGGTATAGCGAGCGTACTATTTAAAGATAGATCGACATTTTCCTGATCTGGGCTAGGATTCATTAATACTTCTAAATCCTGCTCTAAGACTTCCTCTATGTCTAAAGGTGCTGAAGTCAATTGGATCGGTCTAGTAAACGCGATCGCATCATCTATCGATTCCTCAAGTTCATGATTGCCATCCTGAGACTGAGCCTCTACATCATTTGAATTCTCTGTGGTGGTAGAGTTTACTTCCGATACTTCGGATGCAGTCTCTAACAATGAAGTAATTTCTAGATCATCTGATACTGATCTAATAAA
This sequence comes from Pseudanabaena sp. M53BS1SP1A06MG, assembly GCA_020404105.1. GTDB lineage: Bacteria > Cyanobacteriota > Cyanobacteriia > Pseudanabaenales > Pseudanabaenaceae > Pseudanabaena > Pseudanabaena mucicola_A. Next base: position 24,986 of record JADBWH010000135.1, read on the forward strand.
TTCATGTGTAAGTTTAGAGCCACAGAATTGACAAAATTGATAATTATCAGGATTAAAGGCGTTGCAACTAGGACAGGTAATCATAAGTTATGTCTAGATTGGCTTAATAGTTAAAAATTGCTTTCATATTGCAGTTTTCATCTGAGTGCATACTCATTTGGGTATTGCTGCAAAATAATTTTTTTTAGTAATTGTGTTGCGGGTGCGAATCGCCCGCAACACAATTACATTGCATGACTACCCTCATTTGAAAATAAAAAACAATCATAATAAGGTGTTTGAGTTTTCGTTTTGCCGTAAGCAAAACGAAAACTGCAATAATAGGGAAGAAGCATTAACGGAATCTCCCCATGACCGATTCTACCAGACTCAACCCTGCTCAAGAGATTACTCTTGGTCGAGACTTTATGACACTTTCGCAACATGTCCTTTCCCAATGTGGCACATTTTCACCTGATGCCTATGATCTAAGTGCATTGATGGGGCGAATTGGCTTGGCAGGTAAAACGATTGCTCGTCATCTCAGTCGTGCAGGTTTAATGGAAAATGTATTGGGGGTAACTGGAGAAGTCAATGTCCAAGGTGAAGCTGTCAAAAATATGGATCGTTATGCCAATCGGGTATTTTTGAGAGCTTTTGAGCAAAGTGGCTTAGTTTGTCGGCTCGCCTCCGAGGAAATGGAAAAGCCTTACTATATTCCTGAAAATTGTCCCATTGGTCGCTATACCTTACTCTATGACCCTATTGATGGTTCGAGTAACATCGACGTGAATTTAGCGATCGGCTCCATTTTTTCGATCCGACAACAGGAAGGTAATGATGAATCAGGAGAAGCAATAGATCTACTCCAATCTGGACGCAAACAAATTGGAGCAGGCTATATTCTCTATGGCACGAGCACGATGCTAGTTTATTCGCTTGGTATTGGTGTACATGCATTCACGCTTGATCCTAGTATTGGAGAATTTATTCTCTCTCAAGATAATATTCTCATTCCTGCACAGGGTTCCACTTATAGTGTGAACGAGGGAAATTTTTGGCAATGGGAATCGCCTATGCGTGAATATGTCAAATATATTCATCGTCAAGAAGGATACTCTGCACGTTATTCAGGGGCGCTAGTTGCAGACATCCATCGGATTCTCTTTCAAGGTGGTGTATTTCTCTATCCTGGTACAGTCGGTCATCCCGATGGTAAGTTGCGATTACTTTACGAATCCGCCCCGTTAGCTTTTTTGGTTGAGCAAGCAGGTGGTCGAGCAACTACAGGTACTCAAGAGATTTTGGATGTGATTCCGGAAAAACTGCATAGCCGCACACCATTAATTATTGGCAGTTCAGAAAATGTCAAATTAGTAGAGTCATTTTTACATCAAAATCCATAATTGGCAGCACTTTGCGCTGCCAATTATGTTGAGATTAGCCGTTTAAAACTTCGATCGCAGCTTTGACACCAGCACCGTAGGTGAAATTGGTGTAACCAAGGGCAGCAATTGACGCTTCAAGAGCGCTAATTGCAGTGAGAATATCGCGATCGCTCACAAAGCCCAAGTGACCAATGCGGAAAATCTTGCCATTGAGATGATCTTGTCCACCAGCCATGACAATATCAAACTTCTTCTTGATCGTGGCACGAATCTTTTCTGCTTCTAGACCTTCGGGAGGTAAAACCGATGTAATCGAGGCACTAGCAGCATCATCAGGAGCCAACAAGCCCAGATTCAGAGCCTTAACTGCGGCACGGGTAGCATCACGATGGCGGAGGTGACGCGCAAAGATATTTTCTAAACCTTCACGTTGCATGATTTCTAAGGAAGCTTGCAAGGCGATCACCATATTTACCGAGGTGGTGAAAGGAGTAGAGTTTTTGGCAGCATCCTTGCGAGCTTTGCCTAAGTCGAGATAGTACTTCGGTAAATCTGCAGTTTTGTAAGCTTCCCATGCTTTGGGACTTACGGCCACAAATCCTAATCCAGGGGGAATCATATAGCCCTTTTGCGAACCCGAACCGACTACATCCAAACCTAATTCATCAATGGGAACATTCATAGCTCCCAAACTGGTGACAGCATCAACAATGATCAGCGCCTTTTCATGGGCTTTCACATACTTGTTAATTGTGGCAAGATCATTGAGAACACCTGTAGAAGTTTCGCTATGGGTAATAACTACCGCTTTGATTTCCTTATTGGTATCTGCCTCCAGCTTGACACGGAAATCTTCGGGATTTAGAGGTTTGCCCCATTCTGCTTTGATTACTTCAACATTTAGTCCATAGGCTTGAGCAACTTCGACCCAGCGTTCGCCAAACTTACCATTATCGCCAATAAGGACGCGATCGCCTTTGCTTAGAAAATTAATGATGCCAGCTTCGATTGCCCCAGTTCCGCTTGTGGTGAGAATCAATACATCATTGGTGGTTTGGTGCAGCCATTTGAGCTTAGCAGTCACATCTGCCATGATCTTGCTGAAATCGCCGCTACGGTGTCCGATCGGAGCTTTAGCCAGAGCCAACAGTGCTTGTTCAGGCACAGGTGTTGGACCTGGAATCATTAACATCAACTTATCTTCCATGAGTCGAAATCTTGTAATGCTTGGTTAAATACTAGATCTAGTATTGTACGCATTAACAGCACTTTGCGCTCAAATGCAAACCAAGAAGTTTTTTAAAAGTATTGCTTCGCAATACTTTTAAAAAACTTCTCTGTACTGCTTCTAATATATTTAATATTTAAAGAACCTAATTTCTTATTTGCACTTCGCAAAAAGGATTGTTTGCTTAAAAAATAGCTTACTTAGTGGATAGTACATCTCTTTCAGGAAAATATTTCATCAACTTGCGATACCTTGAACTATGATGAAATCAAGATTTTGTTGATATTAATATTTAGTAAGTAGCTATGCGTAAATAACCTCAAACCATAGAATCGTGGGTCTCCCTCTTAGCGAACGACTCATGCCCTAGTTTTTAGTTTTAATTATACTGAGCTACTTAATGCAAAAAACATAATTATAATTAACTGAGACTCTATGAACCAAGAATAATCGCAAACTATCCTATAGTATTTATCTTCATCTATTGCCAAGAATTAATGATCGCAACTTTCTCTAATCACAATACAAACTTATAGATATGCCTGATTTCCAAGTTGATTCTGCTAAACTCTACGAGACCTTAACATCTCTTTATCATAGATCGTCAGTATTAGAGCAACAGATCATCCGCACTTGCGCGATCGCCTATGAGCCATTAAATCGTGGTGTAATTCTGGACTGTTTGATCTACCTTGGAGTTAAAGATAGAGATAAGCCGCTATCTCTAATTGCTTTGAAAGCGTATATTGAGCGTCTATTAAAGATAAATCTGCTTACTCAAGAGCGTTCTCAAGGCGTACAATGTAATTCCTTGCTAATCGATATTGCGATCCGCGATGCCCTTCAGAAAGGTAATTTTGAAGCAATTGTCGAAGCGATCGAAACTAAAATCCCCGTTCCATCCTACAGCAAAATGGGTATACGCACTTTCAGAAGTGAATCCCAGTTTATTCGCGAGGTCAGGATTGGTATTTATCGGCAGGATGTTGATTTTGTTACGAAGCAATTTGAAGACTTCTATCGATTTGGCTATTCCCAGCAAAAAATCACTTTAGATGCGATTCTATTTCAAATCTGTAATAATCCATTTGATCTAGACTGGTTCCAGACCCTAGAAGCTTCATTTTATGAGGTTGGACTCAGCACCATTCTTAGCAATGGAATGCTGAAGTTAAAAAACACTGATCAAGCTTTAGCACTCTTACACAATAACTTTCAGAAAAATAGTGATCGCTGCACTGATCCTTTACTGTTAGTATTAATCGAGCAAAGTCTTTTACGTGCAGACTTAAAAATAGCTCAAGCTGCCTATGAGCGCCTATCCAGTGACTACAAAGAGGCGGGCAATGCCTTACTCGCTTGTCTACATTTTCTAAAAGGCGATCGCACTTCTGCCATTACACTATTTCGACAATCCCTCAAATCGATCCGAAAAGCCACAGGTAAACGTCAAATCTACTTTAGTGGTGAACCAGGATTATTTTTTATCCTAGCGCTAATTCAAGAAGGGACAGCCGAAAGCATGCGTGAAGCCGAGGGTTATACTACATTAATGGTGAAGCAAACTCATCATTGGTTACAGTTGACCTATAGCAGGCTGCAAAGAGTTTTGAAGTTTCAACTAGGAGATATTTCTCAAAAGGATCTACTCAGTAATGAATATTTTCAAGATTATACCCAAAGTCATAGTCTAGAAGTATTTTTTAGTGCACTCTGTCTCTATTGGGTCAATCCTGAAAAGGCTCGGGTGGAATTATCAAGGGGGTTGCAGCCATTACTCAAACAATCAGTAAATGCTGGCTATCACTGGCTCTCGATGGAAACTGCGGAACTTTTAGGAGAACTTTCGCCTAATTCCATCCATCAAAAACATGCTCAAAAGTTACGTCAAGAGAATCAAATTCCTACTATTGTCAATCTCATCCGTCCAAGGGAAACTTGGGAACTGAGTCTGAATGCATTACTCAATCTCACCAAATCGTCACAGGAAACCAGCAAAGCTGCCAATAATTCACCACAGCGTCTAGTATGGCTAATTAGCTTTGTTAAGGGTGGCTATTCGGTGCAACCAAAGGAACAGAAGATTAATGCCAAAGGAGTTTGGAGTTCGGGACGAAATATTGCCCTCAAACGCCTTAAAGAAAATAGTCATGAGTTTACCTATTTAACGCCACAGGATATTATTGCCTGTTCCCATATCCAAGCCTATTCTTCCTATGGCTATTATGGACAGTCGCAATATGAATTTGATGAAGAAACAATCTGCGCCTTAATTGGACATCCGCTTGTATTTTGGGAAGACTCACCCTCAACTCGTGTGGATATTGTTAAGGGTGAGCCAGAGTTATTGGTGAAAGCTGGAAAAGGCGATCGCCTCTTTTTAGAATTTTCGCCAGAGTTAAAGGATGGTCAGAGTTTTGTCATCACTAAGGAAAGTCCGACGCGACTCAAGGTCACACAGGTGAATGAATCTCACCGTCGCATCACTGAAATTATTGGGCGCAAAAATCGTCTGGAAATTCCCGTTGCTGCAAAAGATAAAGTCCTCGAAGCAATTCATTCCATCTCTTCGATTGTGACGGTGCATTCTGATATTGGTGGCGGTGTGAGTGATGCCGAGGAAGTGCCATCAGATAGCAAACCCCATGTGCATATTTTGCCATCAGGTGATGGTTTGAAGATTGCCATCCTAGCACGTCCCTTTGCCAATGCTGGCTCTTATTATCGTCCTGGGGCTGGTGGTGCAACTGTACTGGCGGAAATTGATGGTAAACGTTTGCAGGCGACAAGGAATTTGAAAGAAGAGAAAAAACTCGCCAATGAGGCGATCGCCGCCTGTCCAACTCTCAGCAATTTTGAAGAAGCGGAAAGTGAATGGGTCATAGATGATCCTGAGTTTTGCTTGGAACTTCTTCTAGAATTGCAATCCCTAGGCGATCGAATTGTGTTGGAATGGCCAGAAGGCGAAAAGATGCGAATCAGTCATCGCGTTGGGTTTGGTGATTTTCGCATGTCGATCAATCAAAGTCGTGATTGGTTTGCTGCCGAAGGTGAGCTACGCCTCGGAGATGACCAAGTGATTGATATGCAGCGTCTCTTGGAACTGTTGGACAAAACGCATAGCCGATTCATTCCCCTCGGTGACGGTCAGTTTATCGCCTTAACCCAACAGTTCCGCAAACGCTTAGATGAGTTCCGTCGTCTATCAGAAAAGCATGGCAAAGGCACAAGATTCCATCCGTTAGCCGCTCTAGCCCTTGAAGATTTTGTCGATGAAATTGATGATCTTAAAGTCGATAAGCATTGGAAAGCCCATATTAAGAAAATCAAAGAAATGCGGAACTTTGAGCCACATTTACCATCAACCCTCCAAGCTGACCTCCGTGACTATCAGATCGAAGGTTTCCAATGGTTAGCAAGATTAGCCCATTGGGGTGTAGGTGCTTGCCTTGCCGATGATATGGGCTTGGGCAAAACCCTGCAATCCTTAGCACTGATCCTCACCCGTGCCCCACAAGGAGCTACCCTGATTGTTGCACCTACTTCCGTTTGCATGAACTGGATTTCTGAAGCCGCCAAATTTGCACCAACTCTAAATGTAATCGTATTTGGTACAGGCGATCGCCAAAAGGTACTGGATAATCTCCAGCCCTTTGACATGGTAATCTGTAGTTACGGCTTGATGCAGCAAGAGGAAGTCAGTGAAATGCTCGCGAAAGTAGAATGGCAGACTGTTGTTCTCGATGAGGCTCAGGCAATTAAAAATACAGCTACCAAGCGATCGCAAGCAGCAATGAATTTGCAAAGTGGTTTCAAGTTAATTACCACAGGTACACCCATCGAAAACCACCTCGGCGAGTTATGGAATCTATTCCGCTTTATTAACCCTGGACTCCTTGGCTCCCTTGATAATTTCAATACTAACTATGCCAACCCAATCGAGCGATCACAGGATCGCGAAGCGCGTAATCAATTGAAAAAGTTGATTCAGCCCTTCATTCTTCGTCGAACTAAGAACCAAGTATTGCAAGAGTTACCATCGCGGACTGAAATTACATTACAAGTGGAACTCAGCAAAGAAGAACTTGCTTTTTATGAAGCACTCCGCCGTGAGGCGATCGCCAAACTTGCTGATACCTCAGTCAATGCAGGTCAAAAGCATTTACAGGTGCTCGCGGAAATTATGAAATTACGTCGCGCTTGCTGCAATACTAAACTAGTACGCCCTGATATTCCCTTGCCTAGTTCTAAGCTGAATCTTTTTGGTGAAGTCATCAGCGAATTGCTAGATAACAAACACAAGGCGTTAGTCTTCAGTCAATTTGTCGATCATCTCCATATTATCCGAGACTATCTCAATTTCCAAAAAATTAGCTATCAATATCTCGATGGCAGTACTCCCGCCAAAGAACGCAAAAAGCTTGTAGAAGCATTCCAAGCAGGTGAAGGTGATATCTTCTTGATCAGTCTCAAGGCTGGCGGCACAGGGCTAAATCTCACAGCAGCCGATTATGTAATTCATATGGATCCTTGGTGGAATCCTGCGGTAGAGGATCAAGCAAGCGATCGTGCTCATCGCATCGGACAAAAGCGCCCTGTTACAATTTATCGTCTCGTTGCCAAGGGAACAATCGAAGAGAAAATCGTTGATTTACACCATCATAAGCGCGATCTTGCCGATAGCCTTTTGGAAGGTACAGATATGAGTGGCAAGATTTCCACCGATGCATTGCTACAACTGATTAATGAAAGCTAATGAAAATTAGGGAATTGATCATGGAGGATGTATCAATCTTTAATTCTGAGTATGTGATGTTATAGCGGTTTTCAAATGAGTACACACTCATTTGAAAACCGCTATAACTTTAGATTTCAGCCAAGAACTTGAGTTCTTGGTTATTTTGCGTAAGTCCTAAGTAGCTAGACATAAGTAAACTAAAAACCGAGAGTTTTGTTCCGCCCGCATAGCGGGCGGAACAAAACTCTCGGTTTGGGTTTTAATTAAGTTGAGCTACTTATGATTATGAACATTTTGAAAGAGATATTTTTCTACTTTAGGGCAATCTCTTTTGATTCTTCGGACGACTCTGCCAATGGTTCCGCAGATTCATTTGGTTTACATTTATCAGTCTTGCAAAGATGATCAGGTAAGGCTGAGCCTGAGGGATCAAGCTTTTCAGCAAGATGGGGATATTTAATTCTGCCGTGGTTTCGTTCCTGCCAAACTTTAATGAATACAGGTGCAATGCGGTCTAAGTCTTCCCAACTTAGGGAACAGTCCTTGAGTTGTCCATCATCCCACCTTGCTTTAAAGATCCGCATCAGCAAACTTTTGGCGGCTTCCAATGTTGTTTCTGTTCCCAGGGATCTTAAAGCTGCCTCACAGGCATCTGCCAACATTACAATGCCAGTCTCGCGGGATTGGGGAATAGGACCTGCATAGCGAAACTCTGACTCAATGGTATAGTTCGATCGCTTCTGAGCTTGACAATAAAAATAGGAAATGGTGATTGTGCCCTGGTGTTCAGGGATAAATGCCTGCAACATTTCAGGAAGATGATATTTCTGGGCTAATTTGATGCCACCTGATACATGCTCTTTCACAATTTGGGCACTGAGCCAAGGATCATTCAGAATATCGTGGGGATTGGTCTGTCCCATTTGATTTTCGATAAAATACTCAGGCTTGAGGGTTTTGCCAATATCGTGATAGAGGGTTCCTGTTCGTACCAAAGTTGTATCAGCACCTAGTTCACGGGCGGCTGCTTCGGCAAGATTAGCCACAAATAGCGTATGCTGAAATGTGCCAGGGGTTTCTGTGACTAAACGCCGAAGCAGGGGACGATCAAGGTTTGCTAGCTCGGCGAGACGGAATGGCGTCAATGCATAAGAAATATGCTCTAGATAAGGGATTGCACCTAAAGCAGCGATCGCAGAAATCAGTCCACCAGATGCATATTTCAGTGCGGTAATCAAAATGAGAACAGGTGGAGTTGCGCCTCCTACAATGGCGATCGCCATATATACTGCTGCTTGGACAACAGCAACTAATAATCCTGTTGCCGCAAGGTGTGAGCGCGTGAGAGGTCGATCAGTAATGGTCGCAGCAATTATCGCACCGATTAATACAGGAGATAGGGCTAGTAGATCGGTACTAATAGCAATTCCTAGTAATACCGAGGTCATGGAGGTAATTAGTAATGCCAACCTCGAACTGTAAAAACTACCAATGATTAGTCCCATACTTGCCAATGGCACAAAGAAAAACATATGGGGAGCCATTAGCACTGCTGCAAGTGCATTACCAACACAAACGATGCCAAGGGTTACAAAATCTTTAATATGTAATTTAACTTTGAGGAAATATTGCCATCGTCGATGGGCATAACCAAGAATAGCAAAGGCGATCGCAGTAGAACCAATCATCAAGAATACGCCCATTAAATTGACCTGCCTTTGGGTCATTTTGAGTTCATCTAAAATGACAAATTGTCGCTCCGTAATTTTTTCGCCCCCTTTAACGATCAGGTCACCTGCTTTGAGGTAAATCTTCTGAGTCTGAACTGATTCTGAGGCTTTGATCGCCCTTTGAGTCGTACCCACATAGTCAATAGTCAGATTTGGCTGTACAGTCGCACTCAGAATTGCGATCGCCATAGCCCGATATTCTTCACTAGTCGGCAGATTTCGGAGGTTGATAATCCTTTGTCTCAACATGCTATCGGGTAAGCCGATCACGATTCCTGCGGCTTGCAGGTCAAGTAAACTCTGTCGAATTAATTTCTTGTTATTTTCCCATTCCTCATTAGTCATTTCCAAGAGGCGATCACGAAACATGGCTGGTCCCTTAGCAGCTTTCTCTTGGGTCATTGCATAGGATCGGCGAATATCGGTAATCCTATTAATCAGATTTTGATAATCTGAGGCTGGGGCACTGATTTTATATAGAGATAGTTCAATAATTGCTAAAGCAGCAACATCTTGTTCTTTGTTGACAGCAGATATAGGATTTTGGTTATTAGAACTATTGGCTAGCCTATAGGCTTTGTCTTGCAATTGCAACCATTCCGTGTCAGACAATCGCCGAAAATAGCGCTGTACCTCATCACTTAAGATTTTGCGATCAACATAGGGAAGTTTGCCCGAAGATATGCGTAAATCATCACCAACTCGTAACAATTCCTCTAGATGTTTGACGGCATTATTGTCCATCTCAGGATTACTACGATAAATTGGTACTACTTGCTGTTTAGCTTGCTCCTGTGCCTGTTTCGTTGCCTCAACATCTGTAGCAGTAAATGTCTTAGGCGATCGCAAATCTTGGTTAACAAATGTACCAATGGTTAGGCGCGGCTCCGCATAAAAACGAATACTCAGGGTAGAAACAATACAAACAAAGGTAATTCCGATTATCGCTCTACTAGACCACTTGCGAGATGGACTATGGGTTTTAGGGAGCGACGATAGTTGATTGGGAATAATTCCCATAGTTTAATTACTCTAGTAAAAGATGATTTGCTAAAAATAAAGTCAACAAATGCAGCAATGTTTACAATCTGAGGCTGGAAGTTTCAGAAGATGCAGAGACTAGATCTAGATTTACCAGATTTCTATCAAAAAATACAAAAAATCTGCTTTTCGTTTTTTTGATGTGGCTATAACTATCTTAAATGATTTTGTAATAGACAGACTTTTGAGAGTATAGCCATTAACAAATCTCAAAAAATTGTGGTTAATTTAGGGTAAGGGACAAGTTATTAGTTAGAGTAACTATGACTCAGGAAAATATTGCAGTTTTCCAATGATTGCGTACTCATTTGAAAGCAAATAACATTCAATATCCTGCCTATTGAGTCTTTGAAATGTAATTGTGTTGAGGGCGCGAAGCGTCCGCAACACAATTACTAAAAAATTAATTTGCAGCACTGTCGAGTTTGCTTTTTGCCATAGTTGAAATAAAAACTTCAATAAAAGAAAGAGCAAGACATAAGCCGGGTTCTGTTTCAGGAGTCTATTCAACTACCTTAGCGGTTATCTATCTGGGATACATGTTGCCAAATACCTCATGCGGCACACACTTAAAATGTGATCGCTCAGCTTTCACCAAACAATCACCTTAAGCAACGGACTTAAGAGCAATTTGAAGATCGATACTCCTAAATCCTCTCGCCTTGCTTCCAACTGGGGTTTACCGAGCCAGAGCCTCACGACTCTGCTGGTGCGCTCTTAACACACCTTTGCACCCTTACCCATTAGAAATTCGCTTCGCGAATTTCTAATGGGCGGTATCTTTCTGTGGCACTATCCTCACGATCACTCGCACTGGGAATTATCCAGCAGTCTGATCTTCATGGAAGCCCGGACTTTCCTCAAAACCTAAACCCAAAACGAATTTTGAGATAAATTTCGCAACCGCACGCTTACTCTTTCTTAGATACATTATAGCGATCACCATAGCATTTCCTTGTCGTAGTCTTGTATCTACACATCGAATAGTCACGTCACAATGGCATTTAGGAAATCACCATAGCATTTCCTTGTCGTAGTCTTGTATCCCCGATCAGAGATATAAGACTGCGACTTCACATGGCGATTTGCATCAACTTAGTGTCAATTTGATGTGCTTACGCTCAAAATATCTGTAAATAAAAGAAAAAATAATGTTTATCAAAATTGAATTGTTTTGATAAACTATCTGATTATTCGAGACACCCCTAAAATGCTTCAATACAGATTAAATATTTTTTTACATTCTTGGCTCATTGGTGTGAGTGACTAACTAAATGATGAAACACTTCTGCAAAGGGATGTACACGCTATTTTTGTGCTTAGCCTTGGTAATTGTTGCTGGTGTATCTCAAGCAGCAGCATCCAACCTTTTAAGGGTTTTGGTGAGAGAAGAAAATAGCTCTAAGATGTCTGTCGCAGTGACACAACCTGCTACTTTACAAATTGCGGGTCAGGTGAGTCGCCGTCTTGATCCCGGCAAGTGGTACACTTTACCCCTAACATCTGCTTATCGTATTACCCCTAGTAACAATGGATTGGTTCAAGTCGGCAGCAATCTCTACCCCGGCGAAATCGAGTTACGCGCTTGGAATAACAAAGCGATCGCAGTTAACGTTTTGTCTCTTGAGGAATATCTGCGTAGCGTTGTGCCTAGTGAAATGCCTGCTAGTTGGCACATGGATGCTTTAATGGCACAAGCTGTTGCCGCTCGTAGTTATGCTGTCAATACTCAGCGCCAGCGCAAATGGGGAGAGGCTCCCTATGATTTAGTCAGTGACACTCGCGATCAGGTATACAAAGGATTTTATCGCTACGATCCTCAGACTGGACAAGCGATCGCTCTTATTCATAGCCGCAGCGATCAAGCTGTTGCATCCACCGCAGGATATATGCTGAAACCAGGGTTTAAGGGCTATTACAGGGCCCGTTTACCTCGCAATTGGATAAGCTGGGGTGGAGGTTATATGCCCGTTTCCGATGGTCAGCACCTCGATCAGGAAATGACGCAGCAAATGGCTCAAAAGGGCTGGAATTGGATGCAAATTTTGGCTTGGTGGTATCGCGATCAACCCATAAAAAACTAAAAAACAAAGGCAGCTCTTAAAGCTGCCTTTGTTTTTTAGTTTTGTGTAAACATAGGTATAGTCTTATATCTGGGCAAACCTATGGCTATTCAAAAATTATCGGAAGTGGAAATTTCTTCAGCGATTGCCCAATTAGCAGGTTGGGCAGTGGTTGATCATAAACTTCAGAAAAACTTTAAATTTAGTAACTTTGTGGAAGCCTTCGGCTTTATCAGTAAAGTGGCGATCACCTCCGAAAAAATGGGACATCATCCTGAACTCTTCAATGTGTACAACAAGGTCAGAATCGATCTGACAACCCATGATGCTGATGGCATAAGCGCTCTTGATTTTGAACTAGCCCAGAAAATCGATAAGCTCCTCTAAAACAATAGAAGATACAATAGCTATGCTGTTTGATCTTCTCAATTAGTCACAATACGACAATAAATTTCTGTGAGAGGAACTTCGATATTGAGTCGAGTTAATGTGATTTTTGATCGAGGCGATCGCTAATTTGCAATTGCCAAAAATCCCCATTCCCAGACTTGAAATTAGTATTAGAATCAAGCGTAGAATAATGCACCATATATGCTTCTGCGTAGCTGATTAATAGATACTCAGCGTAAGTTCTAGATCCCGTCATGCCCATCACCTAAACAAGAGAATATTTCTGCCAATGGTTGTTTTTGTACCCAATTTAAGTTCACCAATGCAGCTTTATAATTTTCTTTCTTTCCCTGCTTTTGTCCCACTGCTTTTTTCGACAAAAAAATTCCCACGTTGGCACTGACATTTTCTAGCATTTGCTCCCGCACCGCTATTTCTATGCCTTCTAGTGTTTTCAATTGCTCGGCATCTTTTGCTTCTGCATTCCGATACAAGATTTCCGCTA
>JADBWH010000136.1 GCA_020404105.1 Pseudanabaena sp. M53BS1SP1A06MG
GTGAAATTGGAGGTTCTCAAACTTAATTCTAAACTAAATCATTTTGCTCTCAAATCCAAGTTATATATCAAGGCTTTGCAGCAATCTTACTTGGAATGGCACTCCCTGAAACCTTTTTAGACTTCTGCGTAATATGAGTTATTTAGTAATTTCCAGCATTGGTTTCTCCTTTGCAAGTTAAATATCTATTGAAAAGCGCGATCACAGAATATGCCTTAGTATTCACGAATTATAAACACTGGCGCTTTAGACTTAGGCTGATTTTGCTTTTGGCTACGGATTAGGCGATGGCTAAGTTCTGTTGTTTGAGATTGCAAAAAGTCATTGATAAATTTGGCTTGTCCCTTATAGTTGCGATCATCTTTACAAATAATGATGCCACTATGATTCATACCGCTACGATGTAAATCGATAAAATCATCACGGTTAAACGTGATTAGAATTCGATTTTGATTTGTGGCAAATTTTAGAACTTCAGGATCAGGAATTCCTTGATTTGCTTGTCCTGCTTCGTACGAGGTAAGTACATCATGACCATAATCGCGTAGGATTTGCACAATATCGATCGCAAAGTTTTCGTTGGAATAGAGTCTAGCCAATGCTCGCTTCCTCTTGCTCGTATTGATGAGAGGCGATCGCGTGATCAATTTCTTCTTGATGTGTAGAGTAATAGAATCGGGCGTTACTCAAGTCATTTGCGGTCAATGATGGGAAGTTGCGTAAAAGCTCTCGGGTATCGGCTCCTTGTTGTTGGAGTGAGATGATTGTCCAAACGGGGATGCGGGTATTGCGGATTCTTGCGTGACCGCCACAAACGCCGATGGTTTTCTGGATTGTGCGAGATTTTAGCTTTTCTTGCAATAGGGCATATTCATCTGGTGCAAGGGATTCGATGACTTGAGCTAGGGATTCTACTAATTTTGTATTCATGGTTTTGAGCCTATAGTTTCAAGTTGATGTAGATCACGCAATTCATTCATAATTTCATCGGTCAGTGGATGTCGCATATTTTTCAGAACAATCCATCAATAATGTCTTTGAAGTTTAAAGAGCCTAGATTTCTGATATCAGTCATTCCAAGTCTTTTTAGGATAGTACCTACTCGATTCCGATACTCATTAAACTTATTTTTCAAAATCCCTGTTGTATCCTTCTTTGTAAGCTCTATACCACTATAAAATGCTTTCCCTGGTAATAAAGCTTGAACACCAACCGCAGTTACAGCCGTTACTATAATTCCTTGTGCATAAGATTTTTTATCGCCCATGTGTCGGGCGAGTAGAAGCTTTTTTCCTTCTAATTCCAAAAAAACTTCTATATCCTCCCTAAGTTCATTTACTCCTCTAATATCAAGAGAGAAGTTATTAGGCAGTTGTTTATCATAGCCTAACGCACACACTGCATAGATTTTATCGACTCCTAAGCATTGCTTCCATTGTTCTTTTACATCTTCTAATGCTTGCGATTTGTAATTGTCCCATTGATCACATTTATTCAAAACTAGAAATACGCGAGTACAATTTGCTCTTAAATCATCAAAATACTGTTTTTGAGAAGCGTCAGCCGAGCCTGTAACCACCAAGATTCCGATATCAATATGTTTAAGGAATTCTTTAGTGACGGCACTATTCTCTTTTCGTATATCTCCAAGTCCAGGAGAATCGATTAACCTTACTCGTTCATCGTTAAGACGCAATATATTTAGTTCTGTGGTTACTCCCGATGTAGCGCCGACATCAGCAACAGCGTCTTCGCGATCGCGCATCAATAGAGCGTTAATCAGGGAGCTTTTACCAGAGCTAACGTTCCCAACAACGGCAATATTTAAGGTTTTATTAAAATCTACTTGTGCTGCATACTCTGTATCAACTTGCTGATTAAAAACACTTTCAGCATTATTTCTATACTCTTCTTCAACTCTTTGATCAAAAGTATTTTCAGCATTGCGATCGCTTTCTTCTTTTTCAGCAACTTTTCGAGCTTCTCGGATAAGTCCGTCATAAAAATCTTTTCGATGTGGCTCTTTTACGTCAATTTCTTTCTTATTACCATTTAATTCTTTCCTAATGGCTGTACATTCACCGTTTTTGATATGCAGTTCTACTCTATCTGGATTAGTAATAACTAAGATCTTTTGACCATTCGCATTTATGGAAAAACTTGCGTTGTAATTTCTATTCCTATAAGAAAAATTTGCCATATCTAGGAAAATTTGTGTTGGTTGATCTTATCCAATATTATACCGTTGTTAGTCCGCCATTTAAATGAACTTGAACAAGCTCCAGAATCATTATTAGAAGAAATCCTTGACTGCTGCCTATTTCTCAAACAGCGCCAACAAGCCAAAATTAACCATCAAGCAGCCGAGACAAAACCAAACGGAATTCTCGACCTATTAAATCGCGTCAAAGAAATCCAAGCCCAAGTTCTCTCCGAAGAATGGAACAAACTTCCCCATGATGGCTCAATCAACCATGATCATTATCTCTATGGTTCTCCAAAGATTGAATCATGAAAACAGTATCACGCAATTACAGAACATCCTAAGTAGCTAGACATAAGTAAACTAAAAACCGAGAGTTTGTTCCGCCCGCTACGCGGGCGGAACAAACTCTCGGTTTGGGTTTTAATTAAGTTGAGCTACTTAGAAGCATTGGCATAGGACAAACATTTTGAGCAAGCAGGATTTATTGCCTTACTGCCTTAGTGTTTTCTTGGTAAGTGCGAAGCTTAGCTATAAAATAAAGTCCTGCCTTTGGCAGGACTTTATTTTTAAAAGAAACCTATGCGAATCTTGTTAGTGGATGATGAGGAAGAATTAGCGGAACCTTTGCAGAGGGTTTTGACCAATCAGGGCTATGTGGTGGATATTGCTAATAGTGGCGATCGCGGTTGGGAGTTGGCACTAGTTGGAGAATACGATCTGCTGATTTTGGACTGGATGATGCCAGAGAAATCAGGAATTGAAATATGTAGAGATTTACGCCAAAAAGGAGATATCACGCCAGTTCTGATACTGACTGCTAAAGATACCCTTGATGATCGTGTGACGGGTTTAGATAGTGGAGCCGATGATTATTTGGTTAAACCCTTTGAATTACGAGAGTTACTAGCTAGAGTTCGCGCCTTATTGCGTCGCGCACCCATTGCGATCGCTGCAACCAGTGAGCCTACAAATGAAACTACAAAATTGAGTTATGGAGATTTAGAACTAGATCGTGAAAATCAATTGGTCTATCGTAATCAAGTAGCGATCGCTTTAACTGAAAGAGAATATCAACTTTTAGAATATTTCCTACTCCATCCCAATCAGTTGCTGAGTCATGATCAGATTTCGCAATATATATGGAAAGAAGGTGAGGATTTGCCTACTAGTAATGCCCTTGTAGCTCAAATTAAGTTACTACGCCGCAAGATTGATCGTGATCGGCAAATTTCTCTTATTAATACAGTATATGGTAAAGGATATCGTTTTGGGTAGAGATTTATATAAGGATAGAGCATTCATTACAACGCCCCACTCACAGCCTAACCATTACTTTACATCACTACCCTCTTGCTTATTCTTCAACATACTTCAAAAGGTAAATCTTTAGTTGTGTTTCACTGTCTAATATCAGACTATGGTGTAATTTAAAATGTTTTCTTTCGTAAAATTTTAGGTTGGAGTCAGTAGAAGTTTCCAAATATAAAGGTACTTTGTCCTGTTTAAATTTATTAATGGCTTTTGATAGTATTGCAGTACCATATCCCTTACCTTGTTCACTCGGATTAGTCCCCAAAATCCACAAATAATTGAAAATTGTTTTGTCAGGGTAAAATGCTGCAATTCTCTTTTCCATAGCTGATATTCTTTTTATACCACTCCATCCAAAGGTTAAAAAGAATAATATGCTTTCATAGAATAAATTTATTGTCATCTTTTTAGAATTACTTGCCTTCCAAATGGCAACTGCATTTTTATCTTCGCTAATTTCAACTTTACCATTGGCTAAACCAAATTCAAACGCGTAAGCCATTAGTCGCTTCAGTTTTTTATTATGATTTCCGTTACTACCCAAAATATAATTTGTCTGTGGGTCGTTTTGAAAAGACTGACAAAGTACTTCTATAATTCTCGTCTTGTCTTTTCTTTGTGCATTGATGATGTTCATTTTTAAAAGAATTTAAAAGTTAATACAAATTTTTAAGTTGAGAAAAAGCTTTTGAAAAAGTCTAATGATGGCGAGGTTTCCTAAAGATATTTCCTGAAAGGGTTGCTAGATAAGCCTTTCAGGAAATATCTTGGTTTGGTTCGGTTGGATCGCAAATATGAGCCTCTTGATTTTCTTCAGTATTAGGTGGTAATTCGATAACTGGAGTGGATACCTTTACATGAGGGAGAGATGCACCTTCTAAACCTTTGCCAATTCGACTTGGAGAATAGTCGAGGGTCACAAATAATGGATAGTGAGATTCCCCGCGATCGCTAATAATACTGCGATGTTTCCAAGGTAAAAGCCAATAATATTCTTCCCCCAACATTACTTCTACTTGTCGCCAACGTTGCAAGAGTGATGAGTAGTCTTCGTTAGGACGATGGATGAAGACAAAAATTTCTTTACCAGTTTTTACTTTCCAGTCAGGATCACACATAATCAAAGCAAGATCACATTCTAAACGAACATGATTTTGGTTTAGGTGGGAGCTAGTAATCTGGACTACTGGAAATGGAATTGAAATTAAACTATCAATGGGACGACGCAGACTGGGAATTAGCTCAAAATATGGGCGATATTGACGTAAAAGCGTAAGTGATTCCAGAGGATTACTGTAATGGCTAAGGAGAGTGTCGTACTGAATTTGATGGGTACTCATGATTGATCGGTAAATATAAAACCAAAATTTTAGCTTCACCAAAATTTTTGATTTTTAAATTTTGATTTTTAAATTTTTGATTCTTAAATAATGGGTAAATGCACAAAGAAAGTAGAACCTTGCTGAGAGTCAAGATTAGGAGATTTGACCAGAATTTTTCCATCATGGGCACTAATAATATAGTGCGATAGGTATAGACCTAAGCCGCTACCTTGTTTTTGATGGTTACCTTGGCGAAATCTTTGGAACAAGAATGGTTGCTCATCAATTGGAATACCCGCACCAGTATCTGTGATTGCAATAATTGCTTCAGATTGATGCGCCTCGTTTTGAGCTA